>CAIWTN010000231.1 GCA_903915625.1 uncultured Pseudomonadota bacterium
GACTGACCCGCGCGACGTTTTATCATGGGCGCCACCCTAGCAAGCCAACAATGTTAAAGAGCGATAATCTTCGGAGATGTCACGAATCGTTCTCTTACGTCGCCGCTAAACGCGAACTAGAGAGTGCCGATCCTGAGAATAAGCAAAATTTGTTAGCGGAGATCTCTAAAGTCCATCGTCAAATAGAAACAAAAAACGGCGAGGTTTATCAGGCCTGGCTGGAGACACGTCAATGGTCACTAGACGATTTCGCGAGTATTTACGACTGGCTAGATGTCCACTTCGATGTGCTATTTTATGAATCTGAAGTTTCCGAAGCAGCACAATCGACAGTTGATGAGTACCTAGCAAAAGACGTTTTCAAGCTAGATCAAGGAGCCGTGGGTGTTGACCTGAAGCCTTACAAACTTGGCTTCTGTATCTTACGCAAATCTGACGGCAACACCCTTTACGCCACTAAAGACCTCGCTCTAGCTAAACGGAAATTCGAAGATTTCGCGATCAGTCGTAATATTTACGTCGTTGCCGATGAGCAAAATCACCATTTCCGTCAAGTTTTCAAAGTCCTTGAGCTGATGGGGTTCCCACAAGCTAAGCAGTGCTTCCACCTGAGCTATGGCATGGTGGTATTACCCGAGGGTAAAATGTCGTCACGCGATGGCACTGCAGTATCTTTCCATTCCCTACGCCAAATGATGTCTGATCACTTAGGGGCAATTCTCGCCAAATACGAAGGCGACTGGTCTGCCGATGAAATAGCAAAGACTGCTCACCAATTGTGCGATGGCGCCATTAAATACGGGATGATCTCCACCGACCCAGTCAAAGAAATTGTCTTCAACCTTGAGGACTGGCTCAGTTTTGAAGGCAACTCCGGCCCCTACCTCATGTACAGCTATTCGCGGACTCGTTCGATTTTGCGCAAAGCTGGCGAGCAGGGTATCGCACCTGACATCAGCGCTGCGGCAACAGAACTTAAGGCTGCATCCGAGCATGAGCTGCTCCGCTACCTTTACGACTTCAACCAAGTGGTTGCTGCGGCATGCGAGAATTGCAAGCCAAGCTTACTTGCGACGCACCTATTTTATATGTGTAAATCGTTCAATCGCTTTTATGTCGATGCACCCATCTTAAAAGCAGAGCGGCGTGAGCTTGCCGCTGCACGCCTCGCTTTGACCTCAGCTTTCGGGGACACCTTGCGGCAGGGCCTCATGCTTTTGGGCATTACCCCGCCAGAACGGATGTGAACCTAGCGATCGGCAAGTTCCTATAAGCTTTTGCCGACGCATGGATTCTCATTTTGACTGCCACCAATATTGGCGAATGCTCCGCCAGTGTTGGCGGCTACCCATGCCAAGGCGCGGGCTTCTTCGACGTCTTGAGCGGACTCATTCTCGCCGACCCACAAAATGTGGATGCGAATTTGCGAGCCTTTCGCAATCTCTATCACTTTCTGAGCCCGAGGCGGAGTCAGTGTTGCGCCGTTTCTGGCCACAACGACCATATCAACGCCCCGTTGTGCACTAGGTATGTAACGCAGCTCACCCGTGGACAGGGCTAGGGTTACGTTATTACCCACCCCCATAGCTTCACCAATAAGCCCCGATAATGCTAGGTAACCCTCGTCTTTGTCGACTGCAGGTAATCTTGCGATGTTTCTGATCGCAGCGACTTTTAGATAATCTGTAGCTCGTCCCGCACGAAATTCCTGCACAACCTCGGCAGTTGCACCGGTCGATAATAGAGCTGTATGCACCCGGTCAAGGCCGTTGGCAGTGGCAAAGTTAGTAAATGCCTGTGACAGCCGTGTACAGAACTGGTTCTTATCAATCACTCGTAGAGGCAAAGCTGGCCTCTGAGGAGCAGGTACCGACTCTGCGGCAGCTGGAGTCTGCGGTGCGGCGTAGCTTTGTGGTGAAGCCACACCTAATGCTACAAACGCCGCCATAAAAACGACTTTTTGTTTGTTAAGTAAGTTCATCTTAGCCTCCCTCTAACGGCCTAATCTTTTGCAATCCTTGAGATAACAAAAGCAAGCTGCGGGCCAAGAATTTTTTCTTTTAAAATCATAGTGTTACTGGAAGGTGCCGCGACTAAGCCTTAGACACGTGAAGGGAGTTGAGCAATGATTAGGCAAGGTCACGTCAGGCCTAGCCAGCAATTGCTGAGGCCGGAGGACATCAACTTTATCAGGTCTTTACAAAGGCTAGTCTGAGAGTTCTATCTGTGCGGATTGATGATAGAAATTATTTTAACAGTACAAAGTCATCTAACTTTTGTTTATATAGAGGCCTCTCGCCGTAGTTCATGCTTTAAAGGATCACACCCCATGATCATTTTTCAAACCGCTGGTTGTGGTTGCGCTAATGGCCTCAAAATCAACGCGGGTATCCTTGATCGCGGCTCGGCCTCTGCCACCACATTTCGCACTAATGATTATATTCATAGGTTAAACCGCACCCTCCAAGCCGAGATGCGGGCGGTATCTGCATACGCCAGCCTATTAATCAATCCTCAGGAACACGCCAACTTTGCCCTCACCGCAGAAAATCATCAGCTTGCTAGTCGCGAGCTCATTCGTTTGATCGTTGCTAATAGAGGCATCCCTGAAGACCACGCCGGCATCAGCCTTGGTTTGACTCGCAGTCTCATTAGGTTATGCACGTTGGTACCGACACGCCTGACGGACAAGGTAAGCCTTTCGACTCTGAGACGAATCGAGCAGGGACTTGTCGCGCGTTATCAAAAATTGCTAAAGATGGCGCCCGCGCGAGACCAAGAAGCACTCCTACATTTGCTGGCACAAACCCAACAGCAAAATAGTGCCTTGAACAGACAGCGCTAAGAGCTCCCAGTACTAGTTACGCCAGTGGATGACCCATTTACTGCGGCACATACTGCCCAGATGCTTTCTTAGTGGCGACATATAATTCCTTGCCATCCTCATCTATAAATCGCGCCACCATCTCCTGATCGTTTAATTCGATGTCCAAAAAGCCATGAGTTCCTTTGACGAACTTTACCTCTGCGGCATCAGCGTCGACGGTTTGATATAGGTCACCGCCGCCACCACCAGAAATGAACATCCCCATCCGACAATTGTCTGGCTGGCGATACTCGAGATGATGAGAATGCCCCGAAAGGTAGGCATCAATCCGCGAACAAAGGTATGGTTTCAGAAGCATGCCACGCACGCCTCCCCGGTAAGCGAAACCATGATCGCTAGATCCAGCGATGGGATGATGTGCCGTCACTACGGTCCAGACGGTATCTTTCTGTTGCAGATTTGCCTGCATGAAATCTAGGCCGCAGAATGCGGGATTAAAACAAAATTCAGTGACGTTAGAATCCAAAGCCACGACCCTGAGTAGATGCCCAAAGGACACACTGTAGAAGCGATTCGGCATGTGCCAGCGCTGATTGATCAGGGAGTATTCGATCTGACTGCTGGGATTCTGCTTGTAGTCGTGATTTCCTAGCACCGGATAAATGGTCGCATTGCCGATACAATCACCTGCATACGGCTCGACCACTTTAGTTTGCCACTGACTATCGCTGACCGATGAGAAGCCAATCGGATAAGCATTGTCACCAAGCAACAAGATTCCATCGATGCCACCAATTAACTGCTTACATCTTGCATTCATCGCCTGCGCGACCCGTATCTGATGCTCGCCACCGGTCCCAGTGTCACCCAGGGCAAAAAACCGCATGGTTCCTTTCCCAGGCTTTTTAGTATGCAAAGCTCCCACTCGAACTCGCGGTACCATGCTTAGTTCTTGCCGAATAGCGACAAAGCCAGCCAATGCGAGCAGTACTAGAGAACCAAGCAATAACTTGCGATTTTTAAATTGCATAACGACACCCACATTGAGATTAGCGTCGGACCATCGCTATTCTGCCACGGGTGGGGGCGTACCAACAATTTTTCGCCGCCGTCCACGGCCGCCGCGACGACGGCGTGCCGATTTAGCAGCCGGGGCTGATTCAGCTGTCCCCTCGTCACCCTCGCCTTTTTGTTCGGTCACTACTGAGGACTCGCTAGGCTCTTCACTCACAATCGCGTTATTAGGCATATTTGAGCCGCTCGAAACGCCGAGCTCATTGGCGCTGACCTCAGCCATAATTTCGGGGGAGGGAGCAGAACCGTCCGCCTGCGCCTCTGACGCAGCTCCACGACCCGAGCCTCGACGCCGACTACGCCGCTTTTTTTTGGGTTTGAGTGCATTCGCAGCATCGGGGCCATCAGCAGCTACGGCAAGTGGCTCATCGCTGGTGGTGAGCGCTGGCTCTATGTCCGCACGCCCCAGTCTCTCTGCGGGAGCCGGCCTCTCTGTCGGCGCTGGCCTTTCTATTGGACCAGGTCGTTCAGACACAGCTGGCCTCTCTATTAGAGTGGGTCTATCGGTCGGAGCCAATCTTTCTAGAACTTCCGTCTTCTCGATGCGCTCTGCTTGCGGCACCTTGCGAGCTGGAAACTGACGCCAGTCAAAATAATGAACTTCATCGGCGTGTAGCATGAGGTCGCGGTGTACAGAGCGATCCCTATCACACCATAAAGTTAGCGTAGCGCCGGACTCTTTAGCTGCAATCACAGCCGGGATGAAATCGCTGTCTCCTGCGACTAGCACTGCATGTTGAATATGGCCGGCAGCCGTATGGTGCACCAGATCTACCGATAGCTGAACATCCACACGCTTCTGCGCGAACACCTCTTTATCGCCCTCTCGGCGCCGCTCCAATTTACCGAGGCGAACTTGCCAGCGATCGCATTGCTGCTGAAGTTCCGCTACAAAACGTTCATGCGCAGCCATGCGACGGAGCTCAGTTTCGGTTGGTTTCTCAGACATCCACGGTGGACAATAGTAAAAGTAACACCGCATTAAATCGAGCTGAACGTTGCGCCGCAAAGGTTTTAATAAATAGGCTGCAAGGTTGGTATAATCGGGGGTGAGGCGGGCATCCTGTAGCTGCTTGATTAGATAACCGCCGTCAATGAATATCGCTGCACGCATAAACCTAACACTCTTCCTTCCTAATCGGGTCTTACCACTCGCAAAGCAGACTGTGCTCTAGGCCGAGGCTCTGCTCTGGGCTGAACTTTCCGGAGGCCACTTCGAGCGCCTTGGGTTTGAGCGTCGACCATCATACCAAACAAGGTACGGTTAATAATGTCTACCTCTTGCCACAGACGCCGCGCCTGCTGTTTTGACTGTTCCTCAACGGCAAACTCCGCGCCCAAGGCATCAAGCGCGCAAAAGTTTTGATAGGCCGCCTCACGCTGACTCATGATCGCAAAAAACTCCTCAGTTTGCGCGTCAAGAAGTGACGCGAGCGCCGCTCGGCCCTGGCTGAGGTACGTTGCTAGCGCGGCCTGCGCCCGGCCACTAAGATCTTGCATGACCAACCACCCGTCAAGTTATTTGAACCAAGAGTTCAGAGTCGCTATCGGTGCAATGGTCCGCTGAGTTAATAGTTGCCCCCTTGGAGGACTATTCCATAACTTTTGGCTTTCTGGAAAAACCCTTAAAATTCAGCCCTCACTGCGGGCTTGTCTGCCCACCCGCCCGTTCCCACTTTGAGAGGAGGCAGCTACTCTTTCGTGACTTAATACGCCAGGAAGCTGAAATCCGCGTAGCCAAAGCACCGCCATAAGAGCCGCAGTTGGCAGGCCAAACCAAGTCACAACCTGCCACACGTTCTGTTGCGAAAATTTAGCTGCTGTTAGGCCGCATAATAGTATTAGCGACAAAACGTGAAGCACGCAGTAAATCCGACCATAGCGCCTGATCAGACCGACGCCACGAGCGGCTACGCCGCGCCGCATCAGCTCTAGTCCAGCTGGTAAAAAGAACAAATCAGATGGCCAAAACAGCAAAAGATTAATGTTGTGCCAGCCATCGGGATGACCAGAAAAACCCCAATTGAGGGCCAAAGTCCAACCCAAGATCCCGCTTAAAAGAGACCACCATATCGTGGCTAACCCTAACCCTCGATAAGCTAGTGTAGCGGGATGAACCCCAGCCACGAAAACAACTGCAGCCATGGCCAAGCCCACTAAGATCGGCAGTATGACCACGAAAAAATCATTAAACCGGGCCGAGTAAACTTCCGGATTATCGAGTAGAACTTGCTGATCACTCAAGAGTTTCGTGTCAGGCAAAGGACGCCCACTGTCGTCTAAAGCTGGTAAGGTCTGCAACCAATGACGCAGATTCGCCGGCAGGAACATGTCGTCCCAAGCCGATATAGGTCGATCAATGTTGCCATTCATCAGCACGTCGAGCAGCGGGACAATAAATGGTGAGTAAGTTAAATTTCGCCGCACGTAATCGCGGAACACGCGATGCGTCGGTATTGCAGTAAACCGACTTTTCAGTTGCCCACCGAGCACTTCATCGAAAAAATCCCGGGGAATAGTCGCGCAATTCTTGTACCAATATTGGTAGGAAAACTTGCGCCGCCCAGGTTCTGCATTCCAGGCAATCTTACTCAGCAAGCTACGCTTCTGCGCAGAGGTCAAGTTGAGATGATCCATCACAACCCTGCGATTCATATCATTGTACAGCGCCACATCTCTTTGGAAAGTTCTGACCGCCATGCTGTAATCGAGCTGCCCACGAAAGAACTTCCAAAGAAAACCAGGGTCATCGAAAGAAAACTTCCCCCAGTTAAAGGCCACATCCGTGCCCTCAGCTCTGTTCACTACACGAATCGCGGTATGACCGAACCTATCGTTCACCTCGGAACCCGGACTCCCGGTCATCAGATAAAACTCAACATCCCTCATATCGGCAGGGATATGCGGAACGTAATAAGACGCCCGCATCCCCTGGCCTTGACCCAGACCTTGATCGGCAAGAGCCAGCGGCGTCGCACCTAATGCAGTCAACAACGCGAAACTTAGTATGAATTGCAATATGCTAACAGCCATCTAGGCCCCTTACGTCAGGTTTGCTACGACCGTCAATAGATTAGCCATAGTTCTGCGCTCCCGCCATCCTTTATCAGAACCAATAAGCCACTAATAAAGCTGGTTATTTTGAAATCCTCGCGAGTACCTAAGCCTGGCATGAGCCTTGCTCAAGTCGTTCGGTGGTGTTTGCCTCCGACTGTCTAGGACTATACTCATGCGTGACATCGACTCCCTGCCTCCGCACCAATCTCAAGGTGTGCCACATCCTACACCTACTCTTCCCGATAAATTGGAGAAGATTGTCGCTCTACAGCCTTATGTCGGTGTAGCTAGCCGACCAGGCACTGGGGCCTGGATGAAGCGATCTATCGACATCATCCTTGGCAGCGCTATTTTGCTTTTAGTTCTTCCCGTCATGATGGCCTTGGTTATTGCCATCAAGTTCAACTCAGCCGGCCCAGTTCTATTTGTTCAACGCAGAGTTGGTAAGGGTGGCAAGATTTTTAAGCTCTACAAGTTTCGCAGTATGATTATCGATGCCGAAGATCTCAAAACTACTTTGCAAAACTTAAATGAAAAAGATGGTCCGATCTTCAAAATGGTCGCAGATCCCCGGATTACAACCGTCGGCAAATTCATGCGACGCCACAGCCTTGATGAGCTACCTCAGTTATTTAATGTTCTGTTTAATGACATGAGCCTGGTCGGTCCGCGCCCGCCGCTACCGGAAGAGGTCTTAAACTACGAGCCTTGGCACCTTAAAAGACTCGCAGTCAAACCCGGACTTACATGCACCTGGCAGATCTCGGGTCGCAGCAACTTATCCTTCGAAGAATGGATGAGACTTGACGTTGCTTATATCGACAATTGGAGCATCGGACTGGACCTGAAGCTGATTTGGAAAACGATCCGCGTCGTACTGAATGCTGACGGTGCATATTAATCAGCCGCACCAACTTAGCACTTACGGCGATTCCGTGTAATTCAATCCAACTGTGATACCGGTAGCTTCGCCACGACGTCTCAAGTAATTGGGATCCTGCGATATTGCAAAGCGACCATTGACTACTACGCTTAGCAACTCGTTGACCGGAACACTTAGTTCACCATGTGTAAGGAAAACTCCAGTTTGATCCGGCTCCGACCCGCCTATTCGTGGCGTATTGAAGGCTAAACTATAATCCGCGACCAGATTCATCTTCCAGCCATTCTTAAATAGTCGCTGCCATCCCACACCAAGTCCGATCAATGATGTGATCTCATAAGTGTCATAGTCTGGATTTGGCTGTGGCTGATTATAATATTGAATCGGCAATCTGAAGGTGAGTAAATCACTTAGATTATCAATAAAAGGGAATTGTAAAATCAGACTATCCCATTCATGCGGTGCATAATCCTCTTCTTTACGGAGCTCAAGATGCAGCTCCGCATATTTACGAAATTTCATCCCTAAAAAAATCCCATCTCGCATGACTCCAAGAGCATCAGTTGTCAGCGGCAACTGCAGAGCCAGTGGCGTCCGGTATCCTCCGCCGCTAAGAATAATCCCAAGCCCTAGTGGCACGGCAAGACTGGCGTCACCAAAATAATGTGATTCACCTAAGGTAAAATAGCCGAGATGAGCCGCTAATCGAAATCCTGTCGGGCGTCCGTAGGTAAATCCGGTTGATATTTCGTTCCCATTTTCGCTTGCTGTGCTCAACGCAGTATCATGCAAGTCGTGAGCTGCCAAATTTAGATCAAAGTGTCCGCTATAACTGAAATTGGCGCTGCGCCTGAAATAGACATCATCAATCCGAACTATATTAAAATCAGTTTGAAAAATATTCGATTTGGTGGGACCGGCTGAATCGACTACCGAGGGCGGCTGAGCCTCAGCCCTCAGTTTGTTTATCAAGTCTTGACCGCGGCTAACCTGATCAGCAAATCCTGCCTGACTGCGCCACCGACTTGCGCTGGCAAATTGAGCCGCTGCGCCTGTCAAATCTCGCTGCCAAATCCAGCTATACAGATACTCTGCAGTGGCAGCATCATCGTCAGGTCTAAGCTTCAAATATACTTGATAAGCCTCGCGGCCGCGCGCAAATTGCCCCTTACGGGTCAATACACGTGCAAGAATTAATTGAGCATTAGAATTCGAAGCATAACGCGGATCTTGATCATCAATCTTTTTCAGCAAATCACGATAATTTCCAGTTTTTGCTCGCGCAAGAACTACATCTTTTTCCACACCCGCGCTGCGCCCGCTATCAAGTTGCTGACTAGCTTGAACCTCACCAGTCATAGCCAACAGAAATGCTTGCCACTGTAAAGTCTGGTCTTGCCACTGCGGACAGCCTAGTAAAACTGTACCATTTCCTATCGCAGATTTTTGCAGTAATTGGGCAGCAACAAGATAAGTCTTGAATGCCACCTGCGAACAATCCACAGCCGCCGCCCAACTTGGGCTAGCCGTCAAAAAAACTAGAAAAAATAAGCTGACATTAATCTTCATAACAAACTTCATTTCATCCTTCCAACTTCCCGTGGCACCAACTCAGAACTGCTGCTCGATACTGACACGCACTACCTGTCGCGCTGCCACAGCACCGGTTTTGATCTGCATATTTTCTGCTACTACAGAGCTAGAGAAGCTAAGACCACTGGGTTTTTGGTCTAATTTGCTACCTGGGTAAGGCTGCACTATAAAACGCAGCTCTCCAGTTGATGCATTGGCTGGTGTTCGACCTTCAAACCCCCTAACCCATTCCTCTTGCCGATATTCCCCGCGAATTTCCACAGATTTAGTGGCATCAAGGGGAACTCGAACGTTTGCCGCATAAACATCACTTACTGTCACAGCAAAACTTGCGGCCGATCTATTAACGCCGCGCTGCCAACTGACGCGACTGGAGTATCCTTCGCTCGACGTATTCACTGCGGCATTTGCAGTAACAGTCTCACTGAGACCGCTTGCATTATTAAACGTTACCCACCCTACTTTCGCCTCTGCTGTCGATTCGGGCCCGAGTTGGTATCTTGCGCCAACCTCGGGACCACCCGCATTCAAATCGACAATGTCTGAGATATAGCGCTGCTCTGTTCCACCGAGCAGAAGCCGCCAACGCGCATCGAGCTCAAACTCTAGATCAACATCAGCTAGATACGACTCAAATAAAGTCGAGCCTCGCTCAAGTAGCGTCCCTATGAAATAGCCAACCAGGTTCGTCCTGGAACTCAAAGCTAGAAAATGATCACTACTTGCACTTGCGGAGTGGTAGCGCTGCTTATCTGCAACCGACAAAGTAACATTGTCCCATTGCTCAAATACCGGCCGACGCTCTAATCCAGTCGAGTCGTAGGATAACGATCCCGTTAATTCGAGATGGTGTGTCTGCCGAGGCAGCTCCACCTTGACCGAGGGTTTCACAACTAGCAAAGCATACCGCCCCGGTGAACCTGGAGATATCCCGCCAGACCCCGAAACATCCAACCTCCAATTCCAATTGCTGACGACGAGTGACGACACGGAATCACCGCGCACGTTCCAAAAGTTCCAGTAGTAATCATTTAGGCCGGCTACTTCACCCGATTGCTGATTAATGCCCTCGTAGCCGAACTCCAGCCCGACGCCTTGATCATCGGCAAAGGCCGACGGATCGACAAAGGGATCAAAAATAGACAGCAAAACAATAGGAATGATGGATATCCAAAGCCTGACAGCAGCTACTCGAAGGCTCCAGCTCAACAACTTGAATCTCCTACTCAGTAATCACTGCATCCCGCTGCACCGCCGACAACACCAGTTTTAGCACTTGCTGCCTTCAGGGCCGTTTGGACTTGTGAAACACTATCTAAGCGCACAAATGTATAATTTAGCTCTTTTAGCTGCGGCAAAAGAGTTTGTAGCAATTGGGCCGTACGCGCATCTTCGCCGTGCAGCAACACTATGCCGTGATCCTTGCTTTTCACAGCATTGAGATATCCAGCCGCACAATCGCTTGCCGACTTACCCGCACGCCAACAGTCCCTGTCGCTTACAAGACCACTATTTTGGTCACCAATGTCCCAGCCAATTGGGCCAACATAGCGGCTAAAACCTGCTTTATTCAGTTGTTCAACTACTTCAGCAGTCAGGTTGGCACCTCCGGGACTGCGAAGCAAAAACATATTTCCCGTTATATAGGGCCGTATAAGTGCGTCAGCCTTACGCACCTCGCGTTCTGGATCCCTCGCATATTCAATCGGTGTATCGCTATACGCAAAATTAGCCACTAAATGACCGTGTGCCTTAAGAGTCGCCAAAACCGTCTCACGACCCACAACATTATGCCCACTCACAAAAAAGGTCCCTTGAATCCCATTTGCAAAAAGTGCGGCGTCGATCGCTGCAGTCCCATCTGAGGGACCACCATCAAAGGTTAAAACCAATTGTTTAGCATCGAGAGCGGCACCATTATAGGCTTGGACTTGTACACCTACACCCGCGGGGCAAGTCTGACTGAGCTCAGTAAACTCACATCCCGAAAGCCAAAGAGATGGCACAAGGGCTGATAAAAGGAATTGCACGGCGATGTTCGCTACCGGGCGTACCGACATATTCACAAGTCTTATCTCCGGCCACAAGTACCGGCGCTTTTGGGATAGAAAGTATTGGTTTATCCTGTCGAAAATTCTAGCAGGTGTGGGCCACATAGGCACGCGACCAGCACCGCCGCCGCACGAGGCAAACACAACCATCTAATAATACTGATGTTTGTAAAAACCCACAACCAGGCCAAGGCTGGCATCGCTATTGCAAACCTGCATCCTGAGGTCCCTCTTCCGGAAGAACTCCGAGATGGTCTTCAAAGCAAAGTTAGCGGCCCAATCCCGGTGTCCATAATGACACCGACATGGCCGCAAGGATTCCCAGCATGCGGTTGCAAAAATCAGCGATTCCCAGTCTTAACCAGTGGCCACACCTGTTGCTGATGGTAGCCCTCGCGATATCAGGTCTTACTGGTTGCCTACGAAAAAAATCTTCATCATCTGTTACTTCGATACCCAGCTCTCTTGTTCTCACCGGAAGGGTTATCGCAACCGACAAGAGTCCAGCAGCCAGCGCCGCGATTTACGTTGGTATCAATCAAACTGCTATTACAACAGCAGGTAGCGACGGCGCATTTACCATCACTCTAGATGCCAACGCCATTTCCTTACTGAGTGGAGAGGTAAAAGATAACTCGATTCGACTTTACGCAGTCGACGCCAAAGACACCGCACAGCAAGGCTCTAGCTCACCGATAAATCTTGCCGCACGTGGCGTAGTCAATCTCGCCGACATAACATTAAGCCAGACAGCTACTGTTAAGGGCGAAGTCCTGCAGATTGCTAGTGGAAAAAAGCAAAGCCAGCCGGCTATAGGCGTTCGCGTTTTTTCCGGCCACGCCGTCACAACCACAGGCGATGATGGTTCTTTTACATTAAAAGGCGTGGTGCCCGGAACCATTACTGTTGCGGCTGGCCCACTGAACTCCTCCGCTCAACAATCTATCACTGTGCAGCCAGGGCAGTTGGCTGCTTTAAAAAGACCCCTAGTCATTTTCCCCCTAACTGGGGTGAACGGTTTGCTCATACCAGACGCCAGTACCCCTGTTGCGGACTTTGCCAAACAGGGCCGGCCATTCATGCGCACCTTCAACCCAGTGGCTAATAGCTCAGCCTACTATATTCGCTACTCTAGTGACGCTTCCCAGCTGAGTGCCGCGGCAACAGGTGGGGCTCCCTGGCAACAAATTAACGACAGCTTCGACTTCGATTTCCAGAAGAACGGTGGCTCAACACTTTATTATCAATTTGCCGATATTCAACTACAGGGTCTTAGTGAAGTCTTTACTCTACCTGTTGTTCTCGACAATTTTGCAGCGACTACAGGCCTGATTTTAGGCGACGGCTCAGGTATCCTCACCTCAAACGTGGCACCGGTCACAGTTGTAGTGCCACCAGCGGCTTATCGAATGCGAGTGGCTCCAAGTATCGATACATTATTAGTGACGCCCTGGCAGGAACCAAGACCTAGTTTTATCTTTAACTTTCCATTTATCCGTGACCCTTCAACAAATTTCCTTCAGGGGTTCGGCAACGTCACACTGTACCTCCAGTATCAGGACGCAGGTGGTATGGTCAGCCCTATGTATAACGCATCCGCGACGCTAAATCTGTTTCCACCCGCCGTCAGTCCTCAAGTCTTTAGAGTCAATGGCGGCGCTGCAGTTACAAGTACACGCCTGGTTCAGTTGGATATCAATGTTCCTCCAAATGCATTTGAAATGTTGATATTTGAAGCGGAAACACCCAACGACTTCAACACACCGATACCAACGTTTAATACCAACTCGACCCCACAAACACGAAACATTTGGCTAGCAGCACAGCCATCGAGTTTTTATACATTCACTTCGATTGGTAGCAAGACGCTCTACCTGCAATTCCGCAGTATCGACCAAGCAGTGAGTCCAGTTTATAAGTACCCAATTATCGTACAACCATTCGCAGATCCACTTCTCGGCGGCTTTTTGATTAACGGCGGTGCCCCCATAGCACTCTCGCCATTTTTGGATATATCACTGAGAATTCCACCAACTGCGACCCACTTTAGGATCTTCGATAGTGCTCAAAGAGCCTTGATCAACGCAGCAAGTGTGACACCTAATAACTCTGCTGGGCTCTCAGGAGTCTTTGGTATCGAGAGCAGCGTGATAGTTCCTTGGCTGGAACTAACGCCGAATTTTATTTTCACTCCGCAAGTATCATCGGGAGTTGTGACACTTTACGTCCAGTTCAAAAACCAGGATCACGACGTGTCACCCGTATATCAGCACACGATCAATATTCAGCCGCAACCACCCGGTAGCGGTGCCCTTGCTATCAATCCCGACCCAGTCACTGGTGACTCTGCACTCGTAACTACCTCGTCTTTGGTATTACTAAAAATCGTACCGCCTCCTGGCTACATTGGCGGAGCGATGACCATCTACGAAGGCAATGTTCCAGATCACCTGCTCGCAAACTTTATCGCGGTACCTCAGCCAGATCCGATCTCCGGTGAACAACCGCTCACCCCATTTAAATTAACTGGAACAGGTGCTCACACCATCTATGTGCGTTTCAAAACCATTGATCAAATTGGCGTTGTGACACTAAGTCCAGCAGCGCTTATGCGTACGATATTTTACGAGCCATTTCCGCTAGCTCTGACCAGCATCAAGATCAATGACGGTGCTACGACCGTAGCCGTTGCAGACATCGGTAATGTTTCGCTAGCTCTAACAGCCCCAACCAACGTTACCAAAATGCGCCTCATCACAGACCTCCTCGACGACTTATCAACAAAGCCCTTTCAGACCTTCAGCTCAGCGATCAATAACTTCGCCCTACCCGCGAGCACTGGCCAGCACACAGTGTACGTGCAGTACCAGAACAATGATGGGGATATAAGTTCAGTATTCTCGAGCTTTATCACGGTCATCCCATAATCGCATTCAGCGGTGGCAATGATTTTAGTGCCTATGCTAAAAAGCAACTATGGATGCGTTATTTAAGCAAATACGAGAGTCTGCCAGTCCGGCAGTCTGGTCGAAAGGTGTCGAGCTTGCTCGTCAGGACTCAGTCACTGGCGAGGAGCATGGCGATGAGGTCAAACTCCGTATCCTGACCAAATCAGGAGTCAGTCCGACAGTGACTTTGGTCCCTGCCGAAGAAGACTGGCACTGTACCTGCGGTGATGATGAGGACCCCTGCGCCCACGTCGCGGCCGCTGTAATCGCCTGGAAAAGAGCTCGTGAGCAAGGCCGTCCGCTGCCGCAGTCACAAAAACACGCGGGTAGAATTGCTTACCGATTCAAGCGCGCGGCAAAGGGACTCGCCTTCGAACGCGAGGTCATCAACGGTAACGATGTGGTACCCCTCACGGTCGCCCTGTCGGCTATTACCTCTGGCCGGGTCTCTGGCCCGGGACTGACAGCCACTGCCGAAGACCTTGAGGTAGAAATCGCCCTCGGCGCTACTCGTCGAGGCCTACTGCCAGCAGGTGTTTTTCCGCCACTTCTAAAGGCTCTCAAGCTCCCCCTCACGGCCACACTAGACGGTGCTAGCATCATCATCGATCCGCGGCCCGTGGGTCTGATAGCCGAAGCCCGAGATGACGGGCCGGGAGTTCGCGTCCGAATCATTCAGGACCCTTCTATCACCGAACTTTTTGACAACGGTGCAGCTCTTTGCGTTGATATTTTACGGCCGGTCGTGCTGCCACAACTTACACCCACTGAACGCCAGCTGCTGCGCGATGGCCAGTTTTTTGGGGTGCGTGAACTTGCCAATCTAGTTGCAGAATTACTTCCCGCCCTGAGCCTGAAAATGCCCGTCCTATCAAAGGGACGCAATCTCCCAGAAAAAGAGGAGTATCTACGACCCGAACTCGAGCTGACGACCTCTAGAAGCGGCGACAATTTGCATTTACGCGCAGCCATAATTTATGGGCGCGAGCCCCTGGCACGCTGGCGTGACGGCCACTTCACGATTCTCGGCGAGCGAGTTCCAGTAAGGGACCAGGGAATTGAGGCGGAGTTGTGTGAGAAACTGCGCCTCAATCTCGGTATGGACCTACATTCGGAAGTGGTACTAGGCCCGGCCGAAGCCATTCGCTTCGTCCAACGACTGCATCGCTTTCCTGGCGTAATCGTGGGTGATGCCTTTGACGAATTCAAAGTCTACGCCACTTTAGTCCCAAGCATCGTCACGGACGATGGCCATGAACAAGCCACTATTACGTTTGCTGTCGCGGGACATGCCTCAGGCAAAGTCGAGAGCAAATTTGCCGACCCCGCTCGCGTTGTGAGTGCATGGCAAGCTGGTGAGACGCTAGTACCATTGTTCGATGGTGGCTTCGCACCACTGCCCGTGGGTTGGCTACAGCAGTATGGCGAGCGCGTGTTGGATTTCCTAGCAGCACGTGGCGACCCCGAGCAGCCAACGCCTCGACTCGCTTGGCCGTTGCTCGCGGAACTGGCCATTGCTACCGATTGCCCCCAAGAACAACTGCCAAAGGCTTTGGTCGATTTCTGCGCCGAGCTCAAGCACGGCGCTAAGAGCTTACCGATAACCGCTGTACCTACGACGCTAAAGGCCGACCTTCGCCCCTATCAACAGGAAGGCTATCGGTGGCTCGCATGGCTAAAGGGTCTAGGATTAGGGGCCCTGCTGGCAGACGACATGGGACTGGGTAAGACCGTCCAAACCTTGAGTGTGCTCAGTGGGCGAACTCTGATTGTCGCCCCCACAAGTGTCTTATTTAATTGGGCGAATGAGGTCCGGAAATTCCGCCCAGACTTAGGCATTTGCCTTTATCACGGCAGCAATCGAGAGTTAGATCCGAAAGCAGATTTGGTCATCACGACCTATGCCCTCCTTCGCCTGGACTCAGACCGTCTGTGTGCAAGTGACTGGGATTGCTTGGTGTTTGATGAAGCCCACATGCTCAAAAATCCAGACAGCCAGGCGACAAAGGCCGCCCGCAAAGTGCGAGCTGGCTTCAAATTAGCCCTTAGCGGCACACCTGTAGAAAACCGCCTGGAGGATCTTTGGAGTATCATGCAACTGCTCAACCCCGGACTCCTCGGGGATCGGCGCTTCTTTTTGGACCGGTATGCCCGGCCAATCCAAAATGGCGACAGCGCTCGAGCAGCAAGTCTTAGATCGCGCGTAGCTCCATTTATTTTACGACGACGAAAAGTCGATGTTTTACCGGATCTACCTTCTCGAACGGAAACAGTCCTTTATGCGGAACTATCCACTGTGGAGCGGGAGCGCTATGAAATAGTGCGAGCTACAACTCGCCGAGATATCCTCGAACAATTGAAGAGGCAAAACGGCGTTGATGGTGAAACCCGCGTCAACATGATTGCAGCTCTAGAAGCCTTACTTCGACTAAGACAGGCTGCATGCCATCCCGACCTCCTGCCCGGAGTAACAGGCGAAGCATCTGCCAAACTTGCTTTGTTAATTGAGACCTTAATTAACTCTAGTCAAAATCAGCATAAAACACTGGTGTTTTCCCAGTGGACAAGGTTTCTCGACCTCATCGAGCCAGCATTAGAGTGCGCTGGCATTCCCTTTCTACGACTGGACGGTAGCACCGTTGACCGTCAGGCCATAGTCACGGCTTTTCAGGCCGAAAATGGTCCACCAGTTTTGCTAATGTCTTTAAAAGCTGGCGGCGTAGGGCTAAACCTAACGGCTGCCGACCACGTGATCATTACCGATCCGTGGTGGAATCCAGCCGCTGAGGATCAAGCTGCGGATCGCGCCCATCGTATTGGTCAAGAGCGGCCAGTCTTGATACAGCGGCTCGTCGCCCTTGATACTGTTGAGGAGCGCATCCTACAGCTTCAAGAAAGAAAAAGGTCGCTTGCTATGGCCGCTCTGCACGGCACCGAAGCAAAAACGACCTCTATCACACCTCAAGACCTACTAGCTCTAATCGACTAGAATCAACACATCAGCGCAAATCTAGCCTAAACATGACAGCTCGAGCGCAGATAACCTGCGCTCTCTTGTTATGTCGCTTAGCGGGCGTTGTGACGGAATGTTTCGACCAGTTGCTTTTTCGTTAGCTTCAAAACCTGCTCTTGATAGTGATGCATAGTGTCGATCACTTCGCGGTTAGGAATGCCAAACAAATTGGTCAGCTTCGGCAAAACTTCCAACGGAGGAAGTGACACGCCGCGTTCCCAGTTACTAACAAACTGCGCCGTGGAATACTTAAGATGGTGAGCAACGTCCCACTGGGTCAGACCAGCCTTAGAGCGCTTCTCGCGCAGAAAACGGCCCACAATTTTTTGCCTTAACACATGTTCGTTTGTTTCTGCCTTCATATCCGTCCTTGTCCTTCATTCTGTTTACAGCGCAAGGTCTTATCAAAAAACTACACGAGCCAAAAGCTCATCCGTACATTTTTGAAAGATTTTTTCGTTTATCCTGAAAGCATTTGCTGCGGCTAGTCGGAATAAACGCAAAAATCCTGATAAATTTTAAGTTTGGTACACAAATTATCTATACATAGTGGTGTGTTGCGCCATCAGGGAGGCGCTAACCACCATAAACGGCTTTAAATTTGCCTCGTCAGCGCACCAACATCTGATGTCATTTCTATGGACTTAAATTGCTCAGGAATAATCGAATCGCCCTGGGCCAGAGAGGACCCAGGGCGGGGATTCTATAAAAACCAATAAAATCAATAATTTAAAAAGACTTTCTGGAGGTGAAGCGCAGCGAAACATCAGACCAAATTACAACACATTATAATTATTGAGAATTAACCAGCACGACCACTTAAGGCAAGAACTCCCGTGTAATGTTTCGGATGCCGCTGCGAGTGACTAACACGTCATCTTCAATGCGAATGCCGCCGCATGGAGCTAATTGCTCAATTAGGGCCCAATTAAAATAGGTGGCATTAGCCCCCACTTTTTGAGGGCCGAGCAAAAGATCGATAAAATAAATCCCTGGCTCAACTGTAATCAGATTACCCGCATCTAAAATGCGTCTCGTCCGTAAATTTTTAAACCGCCCTGTGGATGGCGCTACCGCTCCCGTCCGATCAGTTTGCGTGCCTCCTACATCGTGCACGCATAATCCCAGCATATGCCCAAGACCGTGGGGGAAAAATACAGCTGAAAGCCCTAGCTCTACTGCGCTCTCATGGCTGATGCCACGTATTAAATCATGTTCGATGAGTAAATGAGCTATCTCTGAGTGAGCCTGAGCATGCAAATGTTCAAAAGATAGTCCAGGTTTTATCAACAAGCAGAGTCTTTGCTGCAATTTGCTCATTCCACTCAGAAGTGACCTAAACTCTTCCGGAGCTTCGTCCGCAGCATAGGATCTGGTTATGTCTGAGGCATAACCTTTATATTGAAATCCAGCATCTATCAGAAAAGTTTTACCCATACGGGTCTTGTCGCGCTTGCGTTGATAATGAAGAATAGATGCTTTTTCATTCAAACAAACGATAGTTTCGTAGGGCAGATGGTAGTCCGTACATCTCATAGCACGTATATAAGCGTGGTGTATGTCTAACTCAGATCCACCAGCAAAGAATGCTTCACGAGCAGCCACATGACCTGTTGCTGCACGGCGCGTGGATCGTACAGTGCACTTAATTTCGTAATCGCTTTTAAAGCTCCGTTCCCAGTTTAGTCGAGCCAATAGGTTTGAGGTTTCCGTCTTTAGTCCGTACGATTCAGCACGGTTTTTGTCTGGACCAATATAAGCCGTAAATGGGAGGCTTTTAACCTGTGCCCAGATCTCATCTTCTGTGGCGAACGACTTCATCTCAAATTCTGACAGCCAAAATGCATCGCTGAGATCGGCATGTTCATGCCAAAAATCTAAAGGCATATGGGCGAGCAAAGTCGGCTTTTGCCCTGGCCGTATCAATAGCAAATGATTAGGCCCACGTGCTGGACACCAATGGTTAAAGTGGTGATAGCTTCGAAAGGGATATGAGCGGTCATCCTCAGTGTGGTAGTTCAGGGCACCTGCCCCTATTACAAGCGCATCATATCGACACTCTCGTAGCGCTAAATCAGTTGTTTTCTGACGCTGGGCAATGTGTTGCCGAAAAAATGCAGCTAGTACCATTTCCGCTCCCCCTTCGACCTGGACTGAACCTAGGTGTTATTTCCCGCTATAGGATTCGCTTAAACTGAGCGAGCGTGAAATAACGCCATTGCCCTCACAATAAGCGGCATAAGGTTTGCAAACAAAGACTATAGTATGTTCAAAGCCTTGCTCCCATAATAATTTGGACGGGACATTTGACTCTCATTTTAATCAGGAGGCAACTATGGCCATCACGTTAAACTCACGCAAAGGCTGCGCCGTAGTAGGCCTGTCTGGTAATGAGACCGGTCAGGGCTTGCTAAGCACAGCTGTCACTCTTGCGCGCCGATTTAATTTAGAGCTGCATTTAGTGAGTGTTGTAGAGCCTATACCATTCGACTTAATTGCCTTTGATTCACCGGCCTACTTAGCCTATCCACCAGTAAACTTGGAAATTGAAGCACAGAGAGTCAAGGAACGGGAAGAGGCTCTTGCCGATATTATTAAAAAGCTTTCTCATGACCATGGTGTCGCAGCCACAGGGAGCGTGCGCAGCGGTAGTGCTGCCGCGAATCTTATTTCTGAAGCTGTGAGTCGTCATGCAAATCTGCTCCTCTCTGGTTATGACAGTGAGGCTTTTCGCACTGGCGCCAGTGGTTTCACCACGACTTTAACTCTGATGCATGATGCTCCATTGCCAGTCTTAGCAGTACCACACGCAAAGCCTTTAGATTTCTCTAAGCATAACTTTCGGATTCTACTTGCCGATGACTTACTTGATGGAACTCAAGAGGCTGCTCGTAAAGCTTACGAATTAGCTGCATCACTTCCGGGTAGCCACATTCGACACGTACATGTGTACGGAGATCTTCAGGAAAAAATACGAAGAACATGGCAAACTCTAGTCAATCGCTCTGGTATCCATTCAGGTGAGACCTTGGTCACGAACGAGGACGAGGCAATCGCACTAGAGTTCAAAGCCAGAAAAGATCGCTTAAGTCGACAGGCCAATCCTTTCACGCAGTTAGCCGAGAAGCGAGAAGTGAAAGTTGAATACGATCTTCGGAGTGGTGATGTAGATGCCGAATTGCAAGTCGCATTAAAAGACTGCAACCCAGATATTGCGGTATTTGGCAGACATCACTTACTTCATACCAGACCTCTCCTGATAGGACGGGTCCCATTTCGGGCAATGCTGCATTTTGGCTGCGGTGTGCTCACGGTTCCACCACGTGGCGACCTATATGCTGCGGTTCCATTCCCAGCGGCTCACGTTTAACCGAAAAAATAAGCCAGAGGTCAACCAACCTCTGGCTTATCCATCAATTGAACTTCTCTTAGTCTCTACTAGGCTTGCTATCGACCATGTAATTTAGCGACAAACCATTGAGCGTTCTGACATGAATCAGATATTCGCCCTTCGGACCTGATTTACCTAAATCCTTCTCAATTTTGTAGTGAGTCGATAATTTTTGCGACGTACACTCGTCGCCGTCTGCAAACTCGGAGATTGGCTGTACGATCAGGACACCATCCTTATCATAACTAGTGCGAACTTCTTTAGTCACCATACAACCTACCAGCATGTATGGGTAATTACCCTCAATTCGCAAGACTTCACGATCCCCGCTGTCATCAGCAGCGACGGTAGCTATGTCTACGGGAGCGTACAAATAATCGTCCTGAGTCGCCTGCTTGGCCGCCTCAATAGTCAATTGAATCGGAGCAACGTTGGGATTACCCGCCAGCTCCACACTATAAGTACCCTGGTCCAAAATACCAAGATGCACCGGCTGTATGAAACTAATCATCACATCGGCACACATTGTCTGCTGCGCACGATAGGATTGCGCGGTGATTTTGATTTTCTGCGACTTCTTGTCAACGTCGACGGATACTGGCCCCGTCTTGTAACAGGTGTTGGGGAACTGCCCCTTGAGAACCAGCTCTACGTTATCGTTGTCGTCAAATCCATGCGGCACATAAATTTTATCTACTGGCGCACGGACCAAAGCAGGCTGTGGAAATGACGGCTCCGAAGCAAAAGCGAAACCGCTGAGTGAAAGTAAATAACCAGACAGACATGCTAAGAAATTAGACCGCATAACTTCTCCTTTTATCAGGACAGGACCACCAGCAAAAAATATTTGTAACTCTACTCTGGAACGATGCAATGTTAATGCCATCCAAACCATCAATTGGTTCAGACGAAGCCGCGCCAAATGACGCTATTCTCTTGAGAAGAGTTTAGTCCAATCCCCGTAGCCTTCCTCAGTTAGCCTCTCCTTAGGGATGAACCGCAATGCCGCTGAATTTATGCAGTACCTTAATCCCAGTGGCTTAGGTCCATCCTCGAAGACGTGCCCAAGATGAGAGTCCCCTAGTTTTGACCTGACCTCAGTACGCACCATGCCAAACTGCCTATCGGCATGGTTAGTCAAACAAGTATTAGTAAGAGGCCGCATAAAGCTAGGCCAACCGCAACCTGAGTCAAATTTATCCAATGAGCTAAACAGTGCCTCACCAGAAACAATATCGACATAGATACCATCTTCATGATGGTTCCAGAACTGATTCCGAAATGGGGGCTCGGTAGCAGACTCTTGGGTTACAGCAAACTGCTCAGCAGACAATCTTGCTTTAAGCTCTGTCTCCGACGGCTTTTTAAAAACCTTCAGGCGCTGCTTTTCTAGATCATTGCTCATTCATAGTCTCCCAGAGGCGAGAATGCGCTGATCTTAAGAAAAAGGCAAAACAAAAGCCCCTGATTACCTTTCGGTGATCAGGGGCTTCGTTTTTTAAGGCTGCATCGTGCTACTCTCCCACTCTTAAAAGAGCAGTACCATCGCCGCAGAGAGGCTTAACTTCCGTGTTCGGGATGGGAAC
>CAIWTN010000232.1 GCA_903915625.1 uncultured Pseudomonadota bacterium
ACCCAGTGACATGAGTCACGAATCGGTCACAGGCCATCAATCCCCCAGCATTCACGCTACCGGAGATGAAGGCCATTACTACCCACTTGCGGACCGCCGCAAGTGGGAACTGATCATGCGCCATCCGACGATGCCTCGCCGCAATACCATGAAATTACTGGGTAATGCCACTCAGCACATGGATTTGATCGAGAGCCTTGCCGCTACCGATCACAACCGAGGTGAGCGGGTTATCAGCAATCATAATCGGCAAGCCAGTCTCTTCGCGCAAGAGCACGTCGAGATTCTTAATCAAAGCGCCGCCGCCGGCCAGGACGATACCCTTGTCGACGATGTCTGCTGCCAATTCTGGAGGAGTCTGCTCAAGAGCCACACGCACGGCCTCAACAATTATGTTGACCGGCTCAGCGATCGCTTCGCGGATCTCTTCAGACGTAACTTGAATCGTCTTTGGAATACCGGCGACCATGTCGCGGCCCTTGACGTGCATGGTCTCGATCACATCGCTCGGGTAAGCGTTGCCGATGCCGATCTTGATCTCTTCTGCCGTACGCTCGCCAATCAGCAGATTGTACTTACGCTTAATGTAGTTGATGATCGCTTCGTCCATCTTGTCCCCGGCAACCCGAACTGACTTGGAATAGACGATACCGGCCAGAGAAATCACGGCAACTTCCGTGGTGCCACCGCCGATGTCTACAATCATGCTGCCGCTTGGCTCGGTGACTGGCAGACCGGCACCGATTGCTGCTGCCATCGGCTCTTCAATCAAGAATACTTCGCGGACGCCAGCACTCTCTGCTGCCTCTTTTACCGCGCGTTTCTCAACGTTGGTGATGCCGTAAGGGACGCAAACAATAACGCGCGGCTTCACCATAGTGCGGCGATTGTGCGCTTTTTCCACGAAGTAGCGAATCATGGCTGCGGTGATTTCAAAGTCAGCGATGACACCGTCTTTAAGTGGGCGGATCGCGACGATATCGCCAGGCGTACGGCCAAGCATTTCCTTCGCCTCTTTACCAACGGCTAGGATACGCTTCGGTCCGGTGACGTTCTTATTTATGGCCACTACGGAAGGTTCGTTCATAACGATACCTACACCCTTGACGTAAACCAAGGTGTTAGCGGTACCGAGGTCAATAGCTAAGTCGTTCGAGAATAACCCAGCGAGCCAGTCGAAAATCATCTCGGCCTCATGCATGGAAGCGTGGTGGCTTAATCAGTTATTGAATTCTGTCCATAATGATCCCTACCATGCATGGTACATTGTCGCAACACCCAAGGGAACGCTAAAAAGATTTACACCTAGATGCGGTGCTTCTTCTTCTTCCTCTGCTTGCCTCGTGGCAGCGGCGGCGCAACTGGCGTTAGCGGTGGCGGCTTTGGTGCGCGCCGCGGACTCACTGGTGCAGCGTCGCCTTGGCGCATAATAAATAGATAGTTAAATCCACGAAGATAGTAATTACCGAGCGCCGCAGACTTATGCCAGTGATCGTGCTTCATGGTCCGGTTGTTTCGCACCACGGCGATGATATCAACTGGAGTGAAGTGTTTCCGCAATTGAGCGAAAAGTTCGAAACCGATGGCGCAGAAGGGATGATCCTGACGCCAAGAGTCGCTGACGTAAAGACCTACGTGTCCGCCGGGCTTAAGCACACGATGCATCTCAGCGATGACCTGCTCCATCGCTTCGTAGTAGCCACCGCCATCCGCATCCAGTTCGCCTATGCATTCAGGCAGCCCAGAGTATTTAAGGTGTGTCGAGTAAGGCGGATCAACGAAGACAAAGTCCACACTGGCCGACTCTAGCGGCAGGTGTCGTGCATCAGCACGGACAATTTCGGGACGCTGAGGCTGCAGGTCGAAGCCAAAACCCTGGCGACCGAGGTCACGACAGACATCGAGCGTAGTACCGCTACCGCACATCGGATCGACGACTTTGTCGCCTTTTTTTGTGTAACGCTGGAGCAAGTTCCAGATCACGAAGGACGGCGTTGCACCCTTATAGTTTTTATTCCCCTGCATGCCCTCGCCGTAATGCTGCGAGGGATACTCCCAAAGGGTGGTGGTTTGCAGTTCCAATTTAGGCTTTTTATACATTGAACTCTCCTGACCAAATGTCACGCCAGACTGCAGGTACGGGTGCGACAATATCCACGGGTGCCTTACTGACTGGATGGGTGAAGGCCAAGGCTCGCGCGTGCAAAGCGATTTGGCCATTCCAAGCAACCGATGCTCCGTACTTAACATCACCGTATATAGGCATGCCGGCATCTGCCAACTGCACCCTGATCTGATGACTACGACCGGTGCGTGGCTCCACCGCGACTAGGGTAAGGCCTGCCTTCTGACCAAGCACCCGGTAAGCCAACTCGCAGCTCTTCGCGCCCTGCGTCGACGCATCGACAACCGTCGTCACATTGCGCTCGCGGTCCTTGAGCAACGCACCCTTAAGGACGCCCTGCTTGGCTGGGGCCCGCCCCTCCACCACGGCTAGATAAGTTTTACCGATGTCGCGACCACGCATTTGCTCGGAAAGTCGCGATGCCGCTTTACTACTCAAGGCAAACATCACCGCTCCGGACACCGGACGGTCTAAGGAATGTAGCGGCACCAAATAGCCCTTTTTACCCGGAGCTTGGCGCGCGAAGTGATAGGCCCGGGCGCGGGCCAGAAGGGTCTCGTCGCCACTTTCGTCGCTTAACGTCAACAAACGCGCCGGCTTATTGACCACCAGGCAATGGTTGTCGGCAAACAGAATGTCGATATTGACGGATACTCCAGTGGACAAGTTAGCCTCAGATTACCGCGTCTTGTCGCGGATTGCCGTGGATTCATGGGGTGCTTGACGTTTGCGACAAAGCCGCCAGGGAAAGAATCGATCGCCCTGATGTACGCGGCAGTCACTTTTTTGACAAGATGACTGGTATAACCATCTGTAATTCATGCGACTATTCGATGGTGGTAGACATCAAAAAAAGCCTCGCCGCGACCAAAGTCACTAAGTCCCGAATATCTATGGAGCCTTGGCTTCGGATTCTATAAACTCTCCCGACGTGCTAAAGGCACGCCCATGGACCGGTAGATGTCGAATATTCCGTGGATGCCGATGATCTTAACAATCTCATCGCACATCTCACCTGGGAACTATAGGAGCTGAGCATGGAACCGACGCGGCTTTTCGAATTGATGGAACGGCGGGCGCTGGAGCACCCGATACCCGATGCTCTAGCAGCTAAAGTCGGTAACGAGTGGCGTAAGTACTCCAGCCAAGAAGTCGTCGACACTGCTCGACAACTCAGCTTAGGCCTCCTCGAAAAGCATCAGATTGGCAAAGGCGAACGCGTCGCTCTCATCTCCATGAACCGCCCCGAGTGGATTCTCGCCGATCTCGCCTTGCTTCAGCTTGGCGCCGCATCAGTGCCTATCTACCCGACCGCGACGGCTAAAGACTATGAGTACATATTAGGACACGCCGAAACCACCATCGCACTAGTGTCAAATCAAGCCATCGCTGACAAAGTCAACAGCGTGCGCGAGCATCTTCCAAAGCTGCGCGCGGTATACACATTTGACCAGGTGAATGGCATCCCGCACTGGTCGGAATTACTGCAGGCAGGCCAAAATGCACCGACCTCGACAACTGCAGCACTGAATACACGGAGGAGCGAAGTCACTCCGGACGACTTAGCGTCGATTATTTACACATCCGGCACCACAGGCACCCCCAAAGGCGTGATGCTCACCCATCACAACTTCATCAGCAACATGATGGCCGTGCTCGCCACTGTGAATGTTACGCATGTGAAGCGGGCGCTTAGTTTCTTGCCCCTATCTCATGTGCTCGAGCGCTTAGTCAGCTATATCTATCAGCACTTACACATTGCTATTTATTTTGCGGAAAGCGTCGACACGATCGCGCAAAATCTCACCGAGGTAAAACCGCAGGTTTTTGTCACCGTCCCACGGCTGTTAGAAAAAGTTTATAACTCGATCACCGCCAAGGGCCGGGATCTTACTGGCACCAAACGCAAAATTTTTGATTGGTCCATGAAACTCGGACTGAGTCACAACCCAGACGAGCCCATGGGCTTGATTGCTGGTATGAAGTTAGCTCTAGCGCGCAAATTGGTATTTAGCAAATGGCAGGCCGCTCTTGGCGGCGAACTTGAGATGGTGATGGTGGGTGGCTCTGCATTGCAGCCACGCTTAGCCAGAATTTTCTGGGCAGCTGGCATTAAAGCAATCGAGGGCTACGGACTAACGGAAACCTCGCCAGTGATTGCATTTAATTCACTGGAAGAGCATCGCATTGGCACCGTGGGTAAGGCGCTGAAGAATCTAGAAGTAAAGATCTCTCAGGAAGAAGGCTACCGGCCCGGCGAAGGCGAGATTCTCGTAAAAGGTCCGTCAGTCATGCAGGGATACTATAAAAATCCGGAAGCTACCGAACAAGCGATCGATCGTGACGGGTGGTTCCATACCGGTGATATCGGAATGTTCGATGACGCTCACTTTCTCCGCATCACGGACCGCAAGAAGGAGATGTTTAAGACATCGGGTGGCAAGTATATCGCCCCTCTTGCGATCGAAGGCAAACTGCGTGAATCGCCGTACGTCGCCCAAGTTCTGGTCGTTGGCGAGAACCAAAAATTCCCCGCGGCAATCATAGTGCCGGAATTTAGCACGCTAAAAAAATGGTACAACGATCAAGGCAAAACAGTAAGCAGCGATGAAGAGCTGATTCATCAGCCAGAGGTGATCAGCTTATTAAATGGCGTCGTCACCGAGAGCAATAGCAACTTTGGTCAGTGGGAACGCATTAAGCAGTTCAGACTAGTCAGTGACGAATGGTCCATCACTAGTGGTGAGCTCACACCAAAACTAAGCCTGAGGCGCAAGGTCATTGTAAATAAATATAAAGATCTGATCGAAAGCATTTACAAAAATAGCGATGCTCATCCATGAGCAAGAGCTAAAGCTTACATCGAATCAGCAATGTCGTTGGCTGCAATAAAGCCAAAAGTCATGGCTGGGCCAAGGGTCGAGCCATTGCCGGCATAGCTGTGACCCATGACCGGACTACTGGAATTACCAGCAGCATAGAGGCCGCGAATCACGGTACCGTCGCCACGGAGCACCCGAGATCTTTCGTTAGTTTTAAGTCCACCTTTAGTCCCAAGGTCACCAGGCTGAATGCGGAAGGCATAGAAAGGTGCCTTACTGAGCGCACCCAAGCTCGGATTTGGCTTTACACTTGGATCGGCATAGTAGCGATCGTAGGCATTGTTTCCGCGCCCAAAGTCACGGTCTTCGCCGGACTCGGCATAGTCATTAAAGGTTGCAACCGTAGCTTCCAAATTGCCTACCGGAATATTTAACTCTTCAGCAAGGGCCGATAGTGTAGCAGCTTTTTTCACTGCCCCATTCTCGTACCATGCATGCGGCAGCGGAAGACCCGGCAAGACATCTTTGAAGAGATATCGGTCGCGGTAGTTTTGATCCACAATCAGCCAGACGGAGAGGTCGCTGTCGACGATGGGTTGGCGGTACATCGCATTCACCACGTCGTGATATGGACTGGACTCATTGACGAAGCGGCGACCCTCGCCATTCACTAAGATGCTGCCTGGCATAGAGCGTTCGGACAGGCAAAAGTAAGGCTGATTAGGGAGAAGTGGAATGCATGGCCCCCACCAAGCATCCTCCATCAATTCCACTGCCGCTCCGGCACGTTGCCCAGCTATAATGCCATCTCCCGTGTTGCTTGCAGCTCCCACAGTCCAATCAGTTCCGATCGGTGCCTGCTGATATTTGCGGCGCATTTCGAGATTATGTTCAAAGCCACCCGCAGCAATGATCACGCCGCGCTTGGCCGTCACCCGAGTATTGACCCCGTCTTTGCACACAATCACGCCATTCACGTTACCAGCGTTATCCAAGGTGACATCAAGAAAGGGAGTGCCCAACCAAAGAGGCACACGTGCCGCTTGCAAGCCGGCTCGCAATCCGCCCGCCAAGGCTTGCCCCATCGTTAGTGGAACCTCGCCTTTGAGCTTGCTCTGCACATACCGTGACACAGCTTTAGCGGCTTTTTTAGCGCCGTTTAAAGATACTTTCGCGAGGCATAGCCATTTGTAATCGGCACTATAGATGGTCACACCCGGCGGCATGGGAATGTAAGGTGGCGCCAGGTACTTTAGGTCAGGACCGAGGACTTTGCCGTTAAACATTTGCGGCTCAATCGAAGCGCCCTGCGCTTTGCCGCCCGGCAGATCTGGATAGTAATCGGAGTATCCTTCCATCCAGCGAAAGCGCAGAGGAGTGTTCTTAATCAGGAAGGAAATCATGGCTGGACCCTGAGTCAGGAATGCGTGCTGCTTTGGCAGCGGCACGTCAGCCCCCACAACTTGCGCTAGATACTCCTCCGCCTGCGCCAGCGAATCCTCTACACCCGCAGCTTGATTCACCTCGTTATTGCGGATCCAGATTCCTGCACCTGAGCGCGCGGTTGAGCCACCAAACTTGCTCGCCTTCTCGATGACCAACACTTGTAAACCGCGCTTAGCCGCGGTCAATCCTGCAGTCATGCCGGCAGCGCCAGAGCCGATCACCACGACGTCAAAAGTTGCCTCCGCAGCATAAGCTGTGGCTCCCAAACTTTTGAACATACCCGATGCCAGAGCGACCCCCGCGCCCGCCTTCACAGAGCCTTTGATAAACTTGCGGCGGTTTTGCTGCGGGCTTTGGCCGGCACGTTTTGAATGGCTGTGTTTTCCCATGGTGTTTCTCACGGCGTCCCTCGATGTTCGATCTAAAAAATCACTGGCGGCACTTCATATTGCTGTCTGGTGCGGCCTGGCCCCTACTTACCCCAATATGGTTTAGAACGACAATGGTGTAGCTTAGTTCCACTCAAATAGACTTTAAGTAGCGGTAATTGTTGAGTTAAATTTTCATAACAATTTCAATAATATATGTACATTTGCTATAAAATATATTAAAAGTTGCCCGCCATGACCTTCAGTAGTCACATCATTTATATCGATGACGCCATTGTTGCCGTAGACAAGCCCGCAGGCATGCCCACGCATCCAGGTCGCGGCTGCCGTGGTGTGCCGAGCCTTCTCACCGCTGTGCGTAATCACGTGGGAGAGTGGGTTTACCCCGTGCACCGACTAGATAGCGGTGCCTCGGGAGTTGTGGTCTTCGGTCGTACTTCTGAGATTGCGGCGACGTTATCTCAGGCGTTCACCGCACGACTTGTGACCAAAACATACCGCGCTTTAGTCCGCGGCTGGCTACACGGTGAGGGTCAGATCGATCGCCCCTTGGGACGTATCGACCGTGACGGTGAACAAGAAGCTCAAAGCCTTTTTCGTAGCCTACGAACCTGGTCCGAACCTTGGTCCGTGCGACCATTTGCGACCTCACGCTACACCATAGTTGAAATGCAGCCGATTACCGGCCGCACTCATCAGCTACGTCGACATCTAGCGGGAGTGGCTCACCCGATTATTGGGGACACAAAATACGGTGACGGTGAGCACAATAAAGCCTTTAGAGAATATCGTGACTGTCACCGCTTGCTACTGCATGCCTGCAGCTTGCAGCTACCCCATCCTATTACCGGCGAGCTGTTAACGCTTAATGCAACCGCACCTGCTCTGCTCACGTAACTTTGCCATGAACTAAAATCCTCCCCATCTCCCCACGTCCTTGTCTCCGTGGTCAGAAGGGTTTCGGTAAAGACCACGGAGACAGGGAAAGAGGGGGAATGGAAAGGGCGTTTATGATGTGCCTTGAGGCCTTAGTGCTAGGTATGGAGTACTGGTCAATATTCCTGTAGGTTTTTAATCGGTGGCACCAATTAAGACCCAATCGAGTTTAGTTATGATTCAATATCCCGCAAAAGTAGATTTACGGTGCTTAAGATTTATTGATTCCAAAAAAGCACACACTTGGGTCGCAAGATTTTTTAGCATCTATCTAACTTATGAATGGTTTGTTTTTTCTACCCGCTCGAATTTAGAGCGCAGATTCGAATTCAAGGTAATGACAATTCAAATACCATGGGTGTTTCTCAATTATATTCTTGGATTATGGTTATCTACCACAAAAATTAGCCTAAAATACAAAAAGCTGTCGTACTTTTTGTTGTTGCCGTCACTTCTAATGTCGCCAGCTATTGCAGGCTTCCCCTACGATATAATGGGTTGGTTATCATTATTTGTAGCAATTTGGTCCTACAGAATAATTTATAAGACAGAAAGACCGGTGTCATAAATGCATTGGTGGCCACCAGATCTCATGAAGGAAGCACAGGTAGAGGGCTATGTTTATTTTGACAAGACCATTAGAGGACTCCCAAAAAATCCGGACGGGACTGTAAATATTTATGCCTCAGGTCTTGCTGACAATGATGTCGATGCGTTTCGTCATGCATATGTTAGCGGAGTCTTTACTCAGGAGTATGGAGAACAGGTAGCAAAGATACTCGGCTGGATGAATGAATGGACATTTATTGTCTCTCCTTCAGGAGGGAGCAATATGGATCTGTGGAATAACAGCATCGGTAGAAAACTCGGATTAAAGGCAAAAAACAGGAAAGAATTAGCAGAACTTGTCAAAACGGCTCTAGAAGTCGGCCAACTAATCATTGGTTTGGACGACGGAAGAAAATACACAGAAGAAATCCCTCCGAAACCGGCAGGTGAGCATTCCGTTATTGTGCTGAAGAAGGATACAAAGGGCATTAATGAATACTTTTTCGACTTCACAACTTCCAAGGTGCTAAGCAGAGCTGAATTTGTGGCAGAGATTAGAGCGAGGAACTATCCAGGCTATACAGTGAGAAGAGTAAACGGTGCCGACTATCCCTTTTCAAAAAGAGATAAGGATGCGTTCAACAACCTTGGATAATATTTCCTTTGCCATGAACTAAAATCCTCCCTAGCTCCCTCTTTCCCTGTCTCCGTGTTCTAAAGGGTTTCGGTCAAGACCACGGAGACAGGGAGGGAGGGAGAATGGAAAGGGCATTTATGATGCGTCATGAGGCCTTAGTGCTAATAAATGCACGGCCACATGGTGTTTACAGTCAAAAATAAATTGATCGGCGCGCACGCAGTCTCTTGTCAATTTCGCACTGCATCATTTGCTGAATCTCTTGCGCCTTGTGCCTTACCCATTCGTGATCATGAGCTAGTTCCGCAGATACGCCCGAGAGATCGATTGGCGGAAGGAATTCAATCGTCCACTTAGCAGGGAGCGGAAAAACGTTAAGCGGTAGCGGCACGACCAAGTGATTTATAAACTTATTTAAGTTTATGTTCCCGAGGTTGAAGTTGCTCTCTTCAGCGCCGATGACGATACACGGTATAATCGGAGCCTTCGTTTGCAGTGCCGTCCGCACGAATCCGGTATGAAACGGCCGCAGTTTGTAGCGATCTAAGCTTGATTTAAAATTACCTGACTCGCCTTCGGGAAACAGCAGCACCAGCTCACCGTGATCCAGTACCTGCTGGACATTGGCCAACTTAGCTTCCGTAAAGCCAAGTCCTTGCGAGATGATCCGCAGCGTCTGGAACAAGTCAAAATATGCCCGGTGAGCGACTACCTTGTAGGAACGGCCACTGCGCTTGCGCAGAGAGTGGCAGATCATCATCGCATCAAAACCCATGAACCCAGAATGATTCGGCAAGATAATTGCCGGACCCGACTTCGGCACCAGATGGGCACCACGAACTTTCAGCCGAAAATATCGCGCCATGATTTCGGCTAAATAAAAGCGCGTGAGCTCAAGAGCCGGATGATGGAGGATTTCTATGAGGTCTTCATCACGCATCGGAGTCGGGACCCTGCCGTAAACTACCCTAACTTTTAGGTAGTGCTGCTTGGTGGCGCTGATTAACTAAAGCCCAAAAAACTTACACCACTGATCGGTACCTTACACCGACTAGAAATCTTGTCTCTCTCAAAACCTGCAACCCTCGGTTTAATCTACTAACCAGCCAATTGCGTTGGTAACCCCACAGATTTTAGGCGGCCATTTTTCTCAATAATTTACGCCTTCTTACACTTTCCCCTAAAGTTCTCGGGGGGGATGACCGAATATAACCAAATAAAGCGGGCTAGATTTATTTCATGGGCAGTTGCTCGGGAGAGCGGATTCATATGCAGCACCTACCGAACTTCAAATTAGGCACCTGCGTTGTCTGGCTGGCATTAGCGACTACTTCATGCGGCACACCGCAGTCACCCACGACGCCTGGCAGTGGCAGCAAGTCTCTGGGCGCACAAGAGGGCGGATGCGATGACACCACCACGACTCCAAGCCCAACCAAGACAACCAAAACTTCGAGCAGTAAGAATTCCACTGCGAAGACTACTTCATCAGGCAAGGGATCGTTGAGTAAGGCTGAGCTAAGGTTAGCCGATGCTACCGTGGGCTACACCGACACCATCAAGGCGATCCTTGCTAAAAACTGCGTTAGCTGTCACGGCGCAAATTCGACTCCACCAAACTTAAGCACGTACGCAGCAGCATCAGATGCAGCCGATAGTTCTCTAAGAGCGATTCAAGCGGGCACCATGCCCACGAGCAAAAAGCTAGCTGATGCCGACACGCAGAAGTTTAGCGCTTGGGTAGCAGCAGGCTCACCGGAAACAGCAAGCGGCACCGCGTCCGGTAGTACTGCGGCTAAAGGCAAGAGTGTGAGTGGGGCGGACACTGATTCACCGACCTGTGAGACAACGGAGAAAAAAACCACTAAAAAGACTACAACAAATTCCAAGACACCTTCGACGCCGGCACCCGCCGATCCGGCAAACCCACCTAGCCCACCGCCGGCAGCATTGGCTTTGACGGTAACCTACGACAGCTCTATTGCTAGCTACCTTCAGACCAACTGTACAAGTTGCCACGGGAACAGAGCGCCCAAACTGGAAACTTACGCAGCGGCTAAGGCTAATGCTCAAGCAATGCTTCGCACCATGAAACTAACTGGTAACGGCAGAATGCCTCCCTCCTCCGGTGCGACGGCCGCTGCTATCGAGAAAATGGATGCCTGGATCAAAGCCGGTACTCCGGAGAAATAATCCCTAATCAAACGACTTAGTCAAAAACCTCGCGGGCACCGAATGCCCGCGATTTTTTATTGTGTTTATTGCATTAGTCTTTACCATCTAGAGGTGAGCGCGGCTTTTAGGCCGTAGGAACCTGACATCCTGACATCCTGAAATGAGGAATGGACGCCATGCAAAGACGCGAATTTTTGACGACTTCGTTAGCAACAGGGGCTGCGATTGCCACTTATAGTCTCGCCAATAAAGCAAACGCTGAGACTGCTGCCAAACCAACAAATGCTGCCACGCCAGCGGCAGCAACAGTCACCGCCGGGGCTCCAGTTGCAGCAACTGGCCCGTTCGTGCAGCCACCGCTATCCTATAGCTTAGGCGCTTTGGCACCGTTCCTCAAAGAGGAGCAAATGAATTACCACTTCAATAAACATCATGCTGGTTACTTCAAGAAATTAAACACTCTTGTAGAAGGCAAGCCAGAAGCCAAATTGTCATTGGAAGAGCTGATACTGCAGAGCCAAGGCCCAATCTTTAATAATGCGGCGCAGGCCTGGAATCACACCTTCTTCTGGAATTCTATGTCACCTAATGGCGGCAGCAATCCAACGGGCCTCATTGCCGAAGCTTTGCAGCGTGACTTTGGCGGCATTGAGGCTTTTAAAAAGGCATTCGGTGAAGCGGCCATCAACTTATTTGGCTCGGGATGGGTTTGGCTGGCTGCTGATAAAGATCGCAAGTTGCAAATTCTGCCGCTACCAAACGCCGACAATCCGCTCAAGCACAAACTGACCCCCTTACTGACGCTAGATGTCTGGGAACACTCTTACTACATCGACTACCGCAACGACCGCGCTGGTTACGTGGCAGGATTCTGGAGCAAAGTGAATTGGGATTTCGCCACCCATAATCTGGCGACTATGGCGAAGACCTAAGCACCGCGGTATACCTCAGTGCGATTTAGCCGCGAGTCTGGGAAGGCAGCAACTTTCCGCAAGACTCGCGGTTTGCTATTTTCAGGTGACGCCGGAGACATATATGCATCAGCACCACGCCCATCCAGTCAGCATGGATCCCACATGGCACGACGCGTTAGCATCTGAGTTGACCGCACCTTACATGCGAGCTCTGATGCAGTTTTTAGCGAGCGAGTCGAAGAACGGCAAGGTCATCTATCCCGGCGGCAGCGACTACTTCCAGGCACTAAACCTGACACCGCTGCCGAAGGTAAAGGTTGTCATTCTGGGCCAGGACCCCTACCACGGCCCTGGTCAAGCTCACGGACTTTGCTTTTCGGTCCAGCCGGACGTGCCTCCGCCACCATCATTAGTCAATATTTACAAAGAGTTGAGTGCAGACTTAGGGATCCCTCCACCAGAGCCTCTGCATGGATCCCTGGAATCCTGGGCGCGACAGGGAGTTTTGTTGCTCAACTGCGTCCTCACGGTAGAGCACGGCCTCCCTGGGTCCCACGCGGGACGCGGCTGGGAGCTCTTTACTGACAGAGTCATAGCCTTACTGAATGAGCACACTGATGGGACCGTGTTCGTGCTGTGGGGAGCCTACGCTCAAAAGAAGGGCAAGCATATCGACCGCAAGCGGCATTTAGTGCTGACCAGTGCCCACCCATCGCCGCTGTCTGCCTATCGCGGCTTCTTCGGAAGTAGGCCTTTTTCGCGGATAAATGCCTATCTGACTAGCCAGGGAAAGGCTCCTATACAGTGGCAGCTGCCCCAGATAAAGAAGGCCCCCAAAGCGCTCCGGCAGTCATAGCGTAGACACGCCCCGCCCCCCGCCGCAATAGCCCCGGGGGTTGTCCCCCCGGGGAAGCCGCTGCCGTCCCGTTCGCCAGTATTCAATTTATCAATCTTGTGGTGTTAGATAATGAATATCCCAATTCGGTGAGGCTGGATACAAAAAAATGCAGACGACACCTGCCGCTGCTTTTAAGTCACCGATTATGTGAGCAGAGATCTAAAAAGTACCGGACACTCGTTAAGTCGGCACTGACTTTACGCGCCTGAAGTCTTTACCAGTGCGGCGTTGATCACGAATACCCTCACACATGAGACCATTCATACGGTCTACTAACTTTGAATGAAAAGCTCGCGCATCGCGATTGCGCTGATCCTCGTCATCAGACCAAGGTGGGGGCTGCATCGGCTCGCTGAGATAGTGCACTAATTTAACCGGTCGCGG
>CAIWTN010000233.1 GCA_903915625.1 uncultured Pseudomonadota bacterium
AGATGCCGGCCGTCACCATCGTTGCGGCGTGGATCAGGGCTGATACTGGTGTTGGGCCAGCCATCGCGTCTGGTAACCAGACATAGAGTGGCATCTGCGCTGACTTGCCGCAGGCACCTACAAATAGCGCCAAGGTGATCCAGCCGATGGCTTCAACTTGTTCGCCATTCAACTGAGCTCCAGCAGACAGAATCATCTGCTTCAATTCGCTGAACGAGACGGTGTGGAAGTATTTGAACGTAAGGAAGATGCCGAGCAGAAAGCCGATGTCGCCGATCCTATTGACCAGGAATGCCTTCATGCCTGCAGCAGCATTCTTGTCGTCCTCGTACCAATAACCAATCAAAAGGTATGAGCAGAGACCGACGCCTTCCCATCCAATGAACATCACTAGAAGGTTGTCGCCGAGCACTAGAAGCAGCATCATGAATACAAATAAATTCAAGTAGCTGAAGAAGCGATAGGTGGCATTCTCCTCGTGCATGTAGCCACCGGCATAGATATGAATCAAGCTACCAATGCCAGTGATGATCAGGAGCATCATTCCGGAAAGGCGGTCGAGAATGAAGTTAAACGGCGCTTTGAACGTTCCCGCCTCAATCCATTCCATACCGGTAATCACCTGCGCTTGGCCGCCGCCGGCAAGAAACTGCAGGTAAGTTAAAAGGGCACATACAAAAGCTGCTATCAGAGCAGACGCGCCCAGGATATGCGAGACGGTTGGTGACACCTTGCGGAGTACCAGGCCGTTCAAGAAGGCCCCTAGCAGAGGAAAAAAGAGAATCAACCAAAATAGCATCTGACTTAGACCTCCCGCGCCAACGACCGCTGCTATGGCATTATCCGCGCAATATTCTCAAAAAATTGGTGTCAACTGTACCGTAGCGTCGGAATAAGGCGATGACCATGGCCAACCCTACCCCGGCTTCACAAGCAGCCACCGTAATGATGAAAAACACCATAACCTGCCCGTCGAGGTTACCCAGCAAACGGGAGCCGCTGACAAATACCAAATTGACTGAGTTCAGCATGAGCTCGATCGACATGAGAACCAACAGCAGGTTACGCCGAAAGAGTACCCCAAGGGTCCCACACAAAAACATGAACGTCGCCAGAACTAAGTAGTGATTAATGCTAACCATGGGCAAGTCTCCGCTTATCACCGTCTGTGGCACTCTTTGGGCGGTCTTTTTTAGCGATGACGATGGCAGCTATGATTGCCAACATGATCAGCATCGACGCTAATTCAAACGGCCAGAGGTATTTAGTATAAAGAACCATCCCCACCGTGAATGTATTGCCGCCTGCGCCCTTGATAGCTTCGGCAGTCATTTCACCAGAGACTCCGGTGGGCTGGCCGAACACAAGCATGCCTCCAACCACCGCAAAGGCAATTACCGTCAGTGCCAGAATGCCCACCTCAGGTGCCGCAATCTGTACCTGACTCCGTTGGTCGGGATCTAGATTCAGCAGCATGATGACGAACATGAACAGAACTACAATGGCCCCGGCGTACACCAGGATCTGGATTGCGGCGACGAAATGGGCTTCCATACTAGCGTACAGTCCAGCCAGCAGGAACAAGTCTCCCACTAGGAAGATTGCGCTAATGACGGGGTTACGACTAGTTACCACCATCACCGAGCACAAGGCGATCAGGCCTGCGAAGGCATAAAACAAGAGTTCTTGACTCATAAGCGGGCTCTTCTCCCCGTCCTCAGTGACGCGTGACAGTGTCGAATATGGCCACAACAAGTGCGGTTATCAGTAAGTTAAATAGACCAATCGGTAACATGAACTTCCAGCCCAAAGCCATAAGTTGGTCATAGCGGAACCGCGGCAGTGTCCACCGGACCCACACATAGACCCACATAAAGAATCCGGCCTTCAGTAACAGAAATAAGAAGCCAACCAGAGCAGCAAGCCAGTCTAGCCCGAAGGCGATTTTAAGTAGCAAATCATAAGGTACGAACGGTACTTGCCAGCCGCCAAAGAATACTGTCGCCGCCAAAGCGGACAGCACGAACATCGCAACATATTCTGACAAGAAGAAGGCGGCAAACTTCGCGGAGTTATACTCGGTGTGGAACCCTGCCACCAATTCGCTTTCGCCCTCAGCAAGGTCGAATGGCGAGCGATTGGTTTCTGCAAACATGCAGATAAAAAACAGGAAGAAAGATATCGGTGCTCGAACGACTCCCCAAGACCATGGGAATGCCGATTGAGCGATGACCATCTTGTTGAGATCCAGCGTGCCAAATATGATCACCAGCGGGATCAAAGACATCCCGAGGGGGATTTCATAACTGATCATTTGCGCCGAGGCTCGCAGAGACCCAAGGAGCGAGTATTTGTTGTTACTAGCCCAGCCAGCTAGCGTGACCCCGTATACTGCCAAGCTAGACATAGCCAGGATGAACAGAAAGCCCACATCCAATCGAATCGGGCTAAGGCTGATTTGTTGGCCGAAGACGGTGATGTCATTGCCGTAGGGAATGGCGCAAGCCACCAAAAAAGCCGTGAAAACACTAAAAATTGGGGCGATATGGTAAACTACCTTATTGGCTCCTGTAGGTACCACCTCCTCCTTGAAGATCAATTTGACGGCATCTGCCGCGGACTGCAGCAGTCCATAGAGACGAAACTTGCCAATACCGACCCGATTTGGGCCTTTTCGTCGCTGCATCATGGCGGGCGCGCGCCTCTCCGCCCAGACCATGATCGGAGGTATCTGCAGACAGAGGACTACGATTATCAAAATCTTTACAATTGATGCAATGATCTGGATGGCTGCATCACTGCTTAGGAGTGCCACTAGATCTGTCAGTCCCATTCGAGAGCTCCGCGTTTAACTACATAAACGTACCCTGCAAAGAGCACAGCCAAGAAGACAACGATTTCACCGATGCCGAACCATCCGAGCTCCCTGAAGGTCATCGCCCAGAGATACAGGAAAACGGTTTCGATATCGAATAGAATGAAGAGGATCGCAGTAAGGTAGAACTTGACGCTCATCTTATCGCGTTCACCAACGATCGGAACACCGCACTCGTATGGCTCGGATTTGATGCGGTTGGGTTTGCGCGGGCCGGCAAAATGCGCGAGCCCACTGAGGATGCCGCCGAGGCCTACACCAAGGAGCAGCACAATCAGGACTGGCAGGTAAGGGTTCATCGAGTTTATTACCTTATCTAAACTTTACCAAACGGCACAAAGTCTACATCTAGCTATAAGGAAGATCGCAATGACAGACGGACATGGTGATACGATCTTAGTGCTTGGAGCTGGTAATTTCGGCACCTGTCTAGCGCAACACCTTGCTGAGAAAGGCTACCATGTCACCATATGGAGCCGCTCGCAAGAGGTGGTTGATGCCATCAACGTTGCTCACAAAAACCCTAAGTATCTTAGTACCATTAACCTATCACCTCGACTGCATGCAACCAAGTTAATTGATTCAGCCACGTTAGCATCAGTAGATGTAGTGGTCCATGCAACGCCGACACAGACTATGCGCGAAGTGTTAACGCAGTTGGCTCCTTATTGGCGTGCCAAGCTGCTGCTAATTTGTGCAGCAAAGGGGGTCGAGATGGGCAGTCTAGACCTTCCCAGCCAGATCATTAGTGAGGTTTTAGGGGCGGAGGTGGCGATGCGTGCTGCATTCTTGTCAGGGCCCAGCTTCGCTAGTGAGATCATGGCAAGGCAGCCAACCGCGGTGACTGCGGCAAGTCGAACGCCGGCAAGCGCTCAACGAGTGCAGTCCCTTTTTCACTCGGCTCACTTTCGCGTCTACAGCAGTGACGATCCGGTGGGGCTGGAAGTAGCAGGCGCGCTGAAGAACGTTGTCGCCATCGCCGCTGGTGCATGCGTAGGTATTGGCTTTCAGATGAACAGTCGCGCTGCGTTGATTACCCGCGGCTTGGCAGAAATCACTCGCATTGGCGTTGCGATGGGTGCGAATCCGTTGACCTTCAATGGCCTGAGCGGGGTTGGTGATCTCTTTCTGACCTGTACGTCTGAGAAGAGCCGTAACTTTAGTGTGGGTTACCGATTAGGTCAGGGTCAGCCCCTTGAAAAAGTATTAGCCGAGGTTGGCATGGCTGAAGGCGTTTCGACGGCCAAAGCTGCTCATGACTTGGCTCTCAAGCTAAAAGTGGATGCTCCGATCACGAACGAAGTTTACCGCGTGCTATACGAGAACAAGCCAATGGCCCAGGCAGTCATGGACCTTTTGACGCGCGAGGCAAAGCCAGAAGTTAGCTTCGGTCCACGCGGTTAACAGTCACGGCTTGTCCGACGAGGGCTGCGTTGCCACAGAATTCGTCAATTGCTTGGTCATCAAGAATGTCGTTCAGGCTAACTCCAGGGGTGGAGCTGGCCAGTGATAGTTTGATACCCTTGCGATGGTGGCCCCAGCCGTGCGGGACACTGACAACGCCGCGCATAATTTTGTCAGAAACTTTTGCTGGCAAAGTAATGCTTCCAATGTCTGTGCTGAGCTCGATCTTAGTGCCATCGGTAATACCCCGCGCAAATGCATCTTCTGTATTCAGAAGTGCGTAGCACTGATTGCGGGATTTGTTCAGGCTGGGGCAATTGTGCATCCATGAATTGTTGCTTTTGAGGGAACGGCGTCCTACCAGCACGAGCCTATCCCCGCTGGACTGCTGCAGACTCGATGTGCACAGGTCTGTCCAAGCGGCAACAAATGGCGGCGGACACAATTCGATCATTTTGTGCTTGGTGAACAATCGTCCGGGTAAGCAGGGTGTGAGGGGGCCAAGATCGATTCCATTAGGATTAGCGGCAATTTTTTTTAGGCTCATCCGCTGCTTACGATAAGGTCCAATGCGAAGCGCCAAGTCCAGTACGAACCTTGAACCGAGGCGAAGTAATAGTCTCGCCATAGCTCTCTGTCGCCATCTAGCGAGGCGATTGCCTGAGGCCGAGAGTCTTGAACAGAGCTCTATTAGGATGCCCCAGTCGTCATAGCTATCACCGGGGGGGTCTATCAGTCGCGGCGAGAACCGCACTTGGTTTCGCAGCGCGAAGGCATTGAATACGAGATCGAAATGATCCCGTTCCAAGGGGCTAACGGGTGGTAAGATGTAGTGAGCGAATCGCGTGGTCTCGTTGCGATAGAAGTCTATGGCGACATAGAGATCAAGACTGGCGAGAGCGGTCTCTAGTTTCGGACCGTTAGGTAGTGATAGCACGGGATTACCTGCGATCGTGAAGAGGCCGTGCACCTGTCCTTTGCCGGGTGTCAGAATTTCGTCGGCGAGAGTTGCAGCTGGCAGCTCTCCGCTGAACTCTGGCAAATTGCGTACCCGACTGCGGCGCCGATCAAAACTGCCGCAGCTGCCTGATTTAGCCATCAGATTGACAATATCAACAGCGGGACGGGTGAATAAAGCGCCACCTTCGCGGTCCAGATTACCAGTGAGGATATTGATAGTGTTGATGAGCCATTGGCACACCCCGCCGAAGCGCTGGGTCGATACCCCCACCCTGCCGTAGCAGACTGCTCGGTCGAATCGCAGTAGGTCTTCGCTGATGTTCTGTACTACTTCCTGTGAGATCCCTGTCATTGTCTGAATATTTTCCAGCGGCAATGAATTGATGAGGTTGGTGAGGTCACCTAAACCGGTGACCATCGTCTCGAGATGCCGAAGACGTGGGGTGACCAAGAGTCGCTGTACTATCGCGGCCAAAAAATAGGCATCCGTTCCAGGTTTGATAAAGTGATGCTCGGTGGCAACCGCCGCAGTTTCGGTGTACCTGGGGTCGATTACGACAACTTTCCCGCCTCGCTTTGAGATGCTCTTGATGCGGGACGATAGACCGGCTCCCGATAGCAGGCTACCGTTAGACACCGTGGGGTTGGCACCCAAAATGAGCATGTATTCGGTGCGTTCGACATCGGCGATCGGAATCAGCATTTGATGTCCGAACATTAAATAGGCCGCGAGCATGTGGGGCAACTGGTCTACTGATGTCGCCGAGTATTTGTTGCGGGTTCGTAATGAGCGTAAAAAAAACGGCAGCGCCAAAAGGTTGCCAAAATGATGGGAATTCGGATTACCCAGATAAGTTGCTATGGTGGAGGTGCCGTGTTGACGCTGCAGCTCTTTTGTCTTGCGGGTGATTGAAGTGAAGGCTTCGTCCCATGTGATTTCGACAAATTCATCGCCTTGTCGTTTCAGTGGTCGTCGAATTCGGTCGGGATCGTAGTAAAGGTCTGCTAGCCCCTGCGACTTTGGGCAGTATGCACCGGCACTGAACACGTCTTGAGTATTGGCTTGAATTCTATGGATTTCTTCGGCGCTGTGCTCGACTGTCAGGCCGCACATGGCCTCGCAGAGATTACAGACGCGAGTTGTTGTTTTCATGGCTCTCTTGCCTACTTGTCTGGGCTCATGGCAAAGTACGCATGCCGAATCGCCAAGCTTCAGAAGGACATCTTATGCCAGATCAGAATTTCTACCAAGATATCGAGCGCTTCAATGCGATGTATCAACTCGACTCGAATACTGAGCCGACCCTGCTCGGGCCAGAGCGGGTGCGGAACTTTCATGACATCTTGGCTGAAGAGGTCAACGAAGGCCTGGACTTAGCGACCAAATATGAAGCTCTAGTGGCCGCACAGAGCGACTTGGATAGTGACAAAAAATTAGCAGTTCTGACTGAGCTTAGCGATTGGTTGGGAGACCTGGTTGTTTACTGTGCCAGCGAAGCTAAGCGCTGGGGTTTACCTCTAAATCGTATTCTCGATGTGATTATGCAGTCGAATTTTTCCAAGTTGGGTGAAGATGGTCAGCCTGTCTATGATCATCGCGGTAAGGTTATGAAGGGCCCCGGTTATTGGAAGCCCGAGCCAAAGATTCAGGAGCTCCTAAGCCAAGACTAAATCTCAGAGTGCCCCCGCCGATAACATACTATCGTTGGAGGCGGTCTGATGGTGGAATCCAGGTCAAATGAAAGACGCAGTCGTGTGCGTCGAGATTATTGGTGGGCCTCTCCTTTAGCTTTGACCTGTTTGGTAGCGATTGGTGCTGCGGCCGCAGCTATGATCGGCCGCAAGGTCGGGCCTGAGCTTGGGCCTGCTATCTTGGTCTTGTCATTACTGACCTTCCCTTACATTGCCTTTGCGACTACCTCGCTTTTGCGGGATTTGCAGATCTGGATCAGAAGAGTCGGGCCAGTCAGCTTGCTTTTAATTGGTCTATATTTTGTCGCAGCATACCTGATTTATGCATTCGGAACTGGCGTTTTTTCTGCTGTCGGACTGCTGCGCGTCATCGTGTTTTTGATAGTTCCGACGGCATTGATATGGTCAGCTGGTTGTCTCAAGCGGGTGGTTTGGCAAGACTGGATTGCGTTAGCAAGCATTTGGCTGCCTTTTAACTTCGGATGGATTGATGGAATTTGGGAGTGGCCGCAAGGGCAAGCCGGTTACATCCTAAACACGCCCATGGCCGTGAACCTAGCGCTAGCGCTTTATATTGGCTACCGACGCTTAGACGCATTTTCATTTCGCTTAAGTTGGCGATGGGCGGATTTACCTCTCTTATTAAAAGCACTCGCAGGGTTTCTGATAATTGCACTCCCCGTCGGCCTGGGTACGGGTTTTCTAGCGCTAAATCCACAGTTGGAGTGGACGAAGTTGCTGGGCTCCCCGCTTGCGATCTTTTGGTTTATCGCGTTGCCAGAGGAGCTACTTTTTCGTGGTCTGATGTTTGGAATGTTGCGACGAGCCACCAGCAAGACTTGGTTGGCCCTTGTGATTTCATCGCTGCTTTTTGGTATCTCTCATTGGCATAATCCGGGATTACCAGACTTCCGTTATGTTGGGTTGGCCGCAGTAGCGGGAATGTTTTACGGATACACCTTTTTGCGTTCGAACAATCTGACAGCAGCGGCTTTGCTGCACGCAACGGTGGACACGCTTTGGGATTTGTTTTTTCATGTGACTAATTAAATCAATAATTGCAGTGTGTTATAAATATTTATCTACTTAGCACTGCGGTTGTGATGGACACAGGCATGGCATTTGATCAACATGCTTGAGTCGGGTTGACGAACATAAACCAGTATAGACGCAAGTAATCCCACGCTATCCATGGTGCAGAGGCACCTGTGGACTTTGCTAGTTAAGTGCGGTCTGTGCCTTGCGATTAAGTTCAGAGCAGATGGTCAAAAAAGCAAAAAAAGTAGTGAAAAAAGCAGTGGCCGAACCAGATACCTCGGCTGCGGTAATGGCCAAGGTTCGCAAGTCTGCAAAGCAGATCACCACGAGCAGTACGGCTGAGTATTTTGCGAAGAATCTGCAGCAGGTCGGGTTCTCGTCTCCTGTCAAGGCGGTGCTGACCACTGTGAAAGAGGCGCTCGATAACTCGCTCGACGCCTGTGAGGATGCTGGAATACTGCCGGAGATCAAGCTTTATGTAGAAAAGCTTGGACCTGGTACGATGAAAAACACCGACCAGATTCGCATTATGGTCGAAGATAATGGTCCTGGTATCGAGCCCGATGACGTGGCGAAAGTGTTTGGCGAATATTTGGCATCGTCGAAATTCGGCCGTGGGCGCTGTTCGCGCGGTCAGCAGGGCATCGGTATTTCCGCTGCTACCACCTGGGCTATGCAGACGACAGCCACGGGGGCTCAAGTCGTCACAAAGACAAAGGGTGCGCGCAAGGCTTTCCGGTGTGTTGTCGACATGGACCTAAAGCACAATAAGGGTCTACTGCGCGATAAGTCCACGATTGACTGGGCTCGTCCGCACGGTACCAGCATTGAATTCAAATTAGATGGTCGTATCCAACTTAACGGTGAGGGCGGGATACTTAATTACATTCGTAGTACAGTACTTCTTAACCCGCATATGACCTTGCACTATGAAATTTCAGACGTGCCGGCGGCTTCCATAGAGCGGGTAGTTAATACTGTACCTGTGGTCCCGCAAGCTACAGAGCCGCATCCCCATACTATGAAGTTGGGCGAGTTCATGTCGCATGCTCGTCTGTTCGGAAGGATTAAGACTAGCGTTTGGTTGAAGCGTGGTTTTTCCCGTGTTTCCGATAAAACTCTCAACGACTTGGTAACAAAAAAGGGTCTCAAGAAAAAAGTTCTGGATAGCTTTGTAGATGCGCTTCCGGACGCGGACTTTAAGGCTCTATTTGCGGCTATCCAAGATGTCGAATTACTTCCTCCCGCAACAACATCTGTGCTGTCAGTGGGCGAGGATGGGCTGGCATTAAGTATTCGTCGCCTTGGGGATATAGACTTTTTTGCTGTGCTCTCGCGTAAACCAGTGATTTGCGACTTCAAGCCGGTGCAGGTCGAAGTTGCGATTGCGCGATTGCGCGAGCGACGCGGCGAAGATAACGAGGAGCAGGTGCAGGTTCTGCGCTTCGCTAATCGCGTGCCGCTGCAGTTTGATAAAGCTGCTTGTGCAATAGTAAAAGCGCTGACATCGGTCAATTGGCGATCCTATGGCCTAAAACAGCCGCGGAATGCATTGCCTCTAGGCCCCTATATCGTGGCGGTCAGTGTTGTGTCCCCCTTCATCAAGTTCAAGAATGCCTCGAAGGAAACTATCGATGCTTCAGATGAACTGGTTGAAGAGCTCCGCAGAGCTTTGATGCAAACTGGTCAGCGTTTGTCGCGCTACTTGAGTAGGGAGCATAAGGCTGATGAACTGGAGCAGAGGGTTCAGCACATTGAGCAATTTGGCCCGATCCTGGTCGACACGCTCGGTCGAATTCTTGGCGCATCTGAAGAACGCAAACAGCTCGCCACTGCCGGTTTGGCTAAGATCCTTGAGAAGGACACGAAGGGAATGAAAAAGGACTTGGCAGCTGCAGAAGGGCGCCTTGCAAGCTATTTGGAAGAGAAAAAATCAAGATTGGCTGGATTCTTCGAGGGATTAGAGCAAGAAGATCAGGCGAGCGTTGTCGATAGTGAAGCTGCCGCTCCAACGGCCAAGGTTAGTAAGGGAAAACGTTGATATGGCTAAGAGCCCGCAAGTCACGCGGCGCACCGCGAAGAAGCAATCAGAAATTATCTCTTTGGGTACAGAGCTCTGTGAACGCATGCTAGCTGATTTAGAGCGGGCCAAAAGGCCGGTTCTAACTGCTACTAAGTGTTCACTGGATAATTCACTCTATAATCCAAAGGTTGGATTCCTCACTCCTGGTAGCAAGAAGGTTTCTTCCGAGCTGAACGTGAGCTCAGTTAAGAAGATGTCTCGAGCTATTTTTATGCTTGAGATTCTCTTGCGTAATGTTGAGATCTCTAACATCAATACAAAGCGCGAGCTTTACTACGTTGCCAAGGGTTTGGTGAAGCATGAGAGCAAACTTCGCCCTCTAGACTTCCAGGATCAAGATGAGTCGGATTCAGTGATCGACTTTATCTGCGAGATGATGGAGGCCTATCGTGAAGAGCTAAATTGTGTCGCCGACGATCGTGGTGGGCAAACTTACTCAAAGCAGTTGGTAGTACAGGAGACGGAACTAGACGGGAACGTCTCAACGATTGACCTGTCGACGCTCGGTACAGCTCCCTATCAGCCTAAGAATAGGCCGCAAAATTTAGTACTCAGTGCGAGAGAGCCAATTGATTTTTGTCTAATTATTGAGTCTCAGGGCACGGCCAATACATTGGTGGCCAATGGCTTCACCAAGCGCCACAAGTGTATTCTGATCGGCGCTCAAGGCGTGCCATCAAACGCAGTGCGGGCATGGGTTAGGCGAATTCAGGAGCAGTTGCGTGTGCCGCTCTATTTCTTCGGCGACCTTGATGCCTATACCATGCAAAATATCTACCGCACTCTAAAGGCGGGATCGGCAGCTTCGCTGATCCGCAACTCAGATTTTTGTGCACCAGAAGTGAAGTTCCTAGGGGTTTTGCCTGAAGATATCGCGAAATATGATCTAGTTGATTACGCTGTTAAGGAGTCCGATTTACAAGAAGGTCGGGCATTAAAGAAGGCGCGTGATGCCTTGTCTAACGATCCATTCTTTAAAGACAAGAAGAATAAAGAGTTGAAGGCAATTCTCGATTGGTTGGTTAAAAATAAGCGTCGATGCGAGCAACAGTCCTTTATCTCTGTTGACCCTAGGGACCCCCAAATGATGGAAAAAATCATCATTGAGAAGATTAAGAACGGTAATTACATCGATTAAGTCAGAATCATGACATCTGTTTATGGATACGGTGGCCTGATAGATGCTATTCGCAGCGAGATGGCATCGGGGCGGCGTGTTCAGGTTGCTGGTATCTCGCCTACGCTTGCAGAGCTGGTCCTCTTGCGTCTGGTCTGTGAGCAACAGGAAACCCCTCGCCCACTTGTGCTCATAGTCCCGACTGCAAAGGACATATCGGCCTGGCTAAACTTTTTGAGTGCAGCCACCCTCGGGATGCATGCGGCTATGCCGCAATTCGCTGGCGCATTGTTGCCGTTTTACTCCTCATTCGGAAACGACCGATTTATCAATCACAGTCTTGCGCGTCGGCACCGACTATATGCTTTGGAAAGGCTGCGGGAGCCTCAAAGTAACGTGGTGGTCGTCACCACTCTTCAGGCTTTGGGACAGACAACGATACCCTCAGTCGATTTGCGGCGTGCGTGTGTTCAGTTGCGAGTTGGTGACGAGATTGATCAAGATCGGCTTATCAGTGAGCTGGAAGATTTAGGATACACGCCTGCTGCAACGGTTGCCGAAGAAGGTACTTATAGTGTTCGTGGTGGTATTATTGACGTCTTTTCCATCCAACGTGACGAACCTGTTCGCATCGAATTTATTGGTGATACCGTTTCATCAATGCGTGTCTTTAATGCGACGGATCAGAAGTCCCGGGGGGCTTTAGAGAATCTGCGAGTCGCTCCAGCCTATGAGGCCATCACTCCGGCCTCTTCGCGTAAGGATCAAGCGCAGCAATTGTTTAATACTTTGCTTGAGCAGAGCGTCCCTCCAGCTGATCGCGACGGTATGGTGGGTCAGTTTCAGCAAGGATTGAAGTTTAATGGTTTTGATATGTTGGCGCCGATTTTTCGGCCCTCATCATTAGCGACGTTGGCGACATTTCCAGAGTCAGTAGTCTTTTTGTTCCCCCAATCGATCACAGCGTGTTTTGAGGCCTATGCTAGTCATGTAGCCGCAATCGATTTGGCGTATCAGCAGGATCAAGCGAGACAGCGGCCGGTTTTGCCACCAGCTTCACATTTTGTGCCGACGGCATCCTTGACCGCTTTACTTGACGCGCGAGTGCGAGTTATTGAGTTTGGTAATCCCTTTGCAAGTGAGCGCGCCAGCTTCTTGCGGACAGAGGCTAGGTTTGTCATTCCGGGCGCACCTATGGCCCAGTCCCCCGGCGCTGAGTTGTTTGATAAATGGATACAGTTATTTGATGAAGTTACCCGGCAGAAAGACGGAACCGTCGCTCTTTTAGCTCAGCATGAAGAGCAATGTGAGCGCATCGTCAATCTCCTAAAGCATCGAGGCTTTAAACCGCAGGTTGATCCAGATTTGCTCTTTAAGATTTCTCGGGACCAACTGAAAAATGGCTCAATATATGTTGGTCGCGGAAATTTGTCGTCCCATGCGTGGTTCGAGGACAAGGTTTTGCTTTTAGTGCCGGAGCAAGCGCTCTTCGGTACGCCGCCACGCAAGCCGAAGCCTGCCTCGCAAAAACTACAGAACTTTCTGAATTCCTTCGCTGACCTAAAGGTTGGTGACTTAGTTGTCCACGTCCAGCATGGAATCGGACGTTATACTGGGTTGACTAGTTTGGTTGTGGCTGGATTAGCGAGTGACTTCCTGCTGATTGAGTATGCCGGTGGAGATAAGGTCTATCTCCCGGTTGACCGATTGAGTTTACTTCAGCGCTACAACAGTGGCACTGAGAGCGGCGGACATCATGCTCTCGATAAGCTGGGCGGTCTAGGCTGGGAGCGGCGTAAGGCAAAAGCCAAGGGTGCGATCCAGGATATGGCGGATCAACTATTAAAGCTGCATGCTCAGCGCAGTATCGCGACGCTTCGTCCATATACTTTGCCGGATGATGATTATCTCAAGTTTGAGGCAGAATTTCCTTACGATGAAACAGATGATCAGCTCCGCGCCATCCATGACGTGGAGTCTGATTTGCGCGCTGGTAAGCCGATGGATCGGTTGGTGTGTGGCGATGTTGGCTTTGGCAAGACGGAAGTAGCCTTGCGAGCGACGATGCGCACCGTGCTTGAGGGCTCACAGGTGCTGGTCCTGGTGCCGACAACGGTACTTTGTTACCAGCATTATCGGACCTTCAAACAGCGCTTGGAGAATCACGGCGTACGCGTGTCGCAAGTTAATAGATTCGTCTCAGCTGCAGCCATAAAGGAAGCTGCGGAGGGATTGGCCAAGGGTGACGTTGATGTTTTGATCGGCACTCATCGTCTGCTTTCTAAAGATATTAAACCGCGTCGACTGGGATTATTGGTGGTTGACGAAGAGCAGCGCTTTGGTGTCACTCATAAAGAAAAGCTCAAAGAAGTTCGTGCAGGTGCTCATGTACTTACTCTCACGGCTACACCGATTCCCAGGACTTTACATATGGCGATGGTCGGAATGCGAGATATCTCGATCATTGCCACTCCTCCACCAGATCGCATGTCGATCAAGACATACATAGCTCGTTTTGACGAAACTCTGATCAAAGAGGCCATCGAGCATGAGGTGAGACGCGGTGGCCAAGTATTCTTTGTTCACAACCGGGTCGAGGACATTGATGAAATGCGTCTTTTTCTGAAGGCGCTGGTTCCTTTTGCAGAAGTTCGCGTTGGGCATGGGCAGATGCCGGAACATCAGTTGGAGCGAGTAATCGTCGATTTTATTGAGCAAAAGTTCCAGGTTCTGCTCTGCACGACCATCATTGAATCCGGCATCGATATGCCGAATGTTAATACCTTGCTAGTTGATCATGCTGATCGCTTTGGTTTATCTCAGCTTTATCAGCTTAAGGGGAGGGTTGGTCGTTCTAATCAGCAGGCATTCGCTTACTTTTTGACCCCTGCCGAGGATCGCTTATCTGACGAGGGGCGTAAGCGCTTAGATGTGCTTGCAGCCCATCAGGAGCTGGGTGCAGGGTTCCAGATTGCTAGTCACGACCTAGAGCTGCGTGGGGCTGGTAATCTCCTCGGTGGTGAGCAGTCCGGACACGCCTCAGCAGTCGGCTTGGAGCTTTATACAGAGATGCTAGAAGATGCTATTCACTCGCTCCGGGGTGAACCGGTGCAGGAGCGTCTAGATACTGAGATCAAGTTACCCCTATCGGCCTTTATCGCCCCGACATATGTGCCGGCTGAAAGTCAGCGTCTTCAGCTCTATAAACGTCTATTTGCATCTGAGAGTGATGGCGAGCTAAGGGCGTTGCGGCAAGAGATGGAGGACCGTTTCGGAGGGCTGCCCGATGAAGTCGGTTTGTTGTTCAAAGTCGCGCGTTTAAAGCAGCAATTAAAACAAATTAGCGCCTTACGTCTGACTTCGGGGAAAGGTGTGTGCGAGATCCGATTTGCTCCACTTGCTGATTCCATGATTGATCGAATTTTAGCGGTGATGGCTCGGCAGCCTGGTTTATACAAGTTAGCCCCCGATAACCGCCTGTTACTTTTCTTGGAAACCCCAGCTAAGCCATCTTTGGCTGAGCAAGAGGCCATGCTAACAACCTTGTCTGGACTCGTTGCTCCATTAGTCGACTCATTCGCCCAGCTTGCCTAGGTTCGGGGATTCGTGTGTTAAAATCTGAGCACTACTAGTCCGTCGTGAATGAGGTTGTCCGTCAATGCGTAAGTTGCCGTACATATTGTCTTATTTGTGCTGTTTCGGTATTGGTGCTTATGCTTGGCGCCTTAAGTCGTCCGGAGTGGCTGTAGCTACCGAGGCACCGCCAACACTACCTGCGGATGCCGCCGTATCAACGCCAGACGGAAGCGGCTTAGCGAACGCCGCCATGATTCGTGTGGGTAATGAAACTATCACCCAAGACGACGTCGACTGGGAGTTTCGTCAGCATATTAATAGCACCGTTGATCACGAGGTGCTCACTCCGATTCCTGATTTAGGTGACCGCTATAATCAAGAGTTGGTGTCACTCCGGCGAGCATTGATTGGAAGTATGATCGAGCGCAAGATTTTGTATATTTATCTACAACAAGATCACGCCTTTGATTTCGACAAGCCTTCTCGCTACACAGTTTGTATGTCCCAGTGGCAACAGGCTATGAGCTCCCTCGAACCAACTACTGATAAAGCCAATCGCGAACGTATGAAAGCGAGCTTATGTGAGCGCAGCATCATATCGCAGTATATGGCGGAGCGCCTTTTTGCGGATGTCCGACTGGAGGAGCGAGAGCTTCGAGAATACTATAAAAATCACCTTAGCGATTTTAAAACCCCCGAACGGGTTCGCATAAGGCATATTCTTGCAGCCAATGAAAGCGCGGCGAAGACGCTTCGCGCTCAGGCTAATCAGCACAACTTTGAGAGTTTGGCGCGGGAGCATTCCATAGCGCCTGAAGGTAGTAGCGGGGGCATTTTGGGCCCCTTTGTCAAGGGTAGCATGCCGGCGGTTTTTGAGGTGGCGTTTCACCTTAAGCCTGGTGAGATCAGCGAAACATTGAAATCCAACTATGGATACCATCTTATTATGCTGTTGCAGCATTACCCTAAGCAGCAACTAGCATACCCTGAGGTCCGCTCAAAAATTGCTGCAACACTCAGAAAAGTGAAACAAGAAGAGCACTTCAGTAAGTGGGTGGAAAAAGCGCTGGCGGCTATAAATGTGACAACCCCAAAGGCTGTTTGGTGACTGCTCCAAGCCTCTCCTTGCTTCAGCTCAGCAGGCCAACTATCTTGAGTGCTCTATGCGATGAGTCTGTAGAGGAGCTACGATGGCGCTGAGGCAATTTCTTTGTAGTGTAGTTTTCCTTATTGCTACTGAATTAGTGGCTGAAACAGCGCCACCTACTTCGGTGGGTGCGCCCGAGATCCTGTTGGATAAGGTTGCCGGCGTTGTCGCGGGTAGGCCCATTCTTTACAGCGATATAAAGACCAAGGTAGACAAAGGACCACTTGTGGTTGTCTCCGAGTTCCCGCTGGATGAGGCGGCAGCACCTTACGATCGTGCACTGCAAGATGCTATCAATTTCCAACTCGTGCTTAGCCGGGCTAAGGAGCTCGAAATTGATGTGCGAGATGATGAGGTAAATGAGGATATCAAAGCATTTTTGGAGACTCGGAATTTGACTCGGGATGGTTTGCTCGAGCATCTAAAGCAAACAGGTATGACCTTCGAGGACTACAAAAAGGATTTTAAGGATCAAATGATCCTCCGCAAATTCCAGGGACGAGTTATAGCGCCGCTAATTAAACTCACAGATAAAGACGTGGAAACGTACTATTTGAAGCGAGCTGGAGCTGCGGCTGATTTACTTGAGCTAATTTTGCGGCAGATTTTGATAAGTGTGCCTGCCGGGGCGGCACCAGCTGTGACTGAGGCCAAACGCAGACTCGCTGCCGAGGTGCACCAAAAGATCGCTGATGGCATGGCATTCCAGGAGGCTGTGAAGATCTACTCAGACGATACCCAAGGAAGAGAAAGTGGCGGCTTAATGCCTCCTGTTCGAGCAAAGGATTTGATAGGTGTTATAAGGAGTGCTGTTGAGCCACTTGAGATTGGTCAGTTTTCACTGCCAGTCCAGACATCTCTAGGTTTTCATATTTTTCTTTTGGACGACAAAAAATTTGCCGGTAGTCGAGATTTTATCAGCAAAAAAAGACAGTTAGAGAGCGAGTTGCGCAATCAGGAACTGGTCGAGCAAACTCGTCACTGGCTGTCGGAGCAGCGCCAGCGCACCAAAGTGGAATTGCTGCCAGAATAGCGAAATTCACTATATCTGCGTCAGGCAATCTATAACTCGCCAACCAATTGGGGTTTTCTTGCCGGTTAGCAGTAGGTGTCCTCTGTAGGATGACCCGACGGCAAGTGAGCCGTAGGGTGCATCATACCGGATGCATGATCCTGCTATTAGCTTGTCTCTTTGTTGCTTGGTGTTGACGCCATCAATGCCTGTGATTTGGAGAATCCGCTC
>CAIWTN010000234.1 GCA_903915625.1 uncultured Pseudomonadota bacterium
GCGGCGTCATGTCGTCTAGATATAAAAGCCAACCGCTTCCCATTTGGACTTAGTACAGGGGCGAAATCGTCAGCAGGATGATGAGTCACCTGCTTACCAAACCCACCTATAGTCCGCTTGAGCCAAATCTCCTTATTTCCGTTACGATCTGAGGTATAGAAAACGTAGCTGCCGGTCGGTGTTAAATCGGGAGCAAAATTCGACTCGTTACCAGCAGTCACTTGTAAAGGCATCTGGAAGGCTGAAGCAGGGTCTGTCGACTCCGCTTTCACAGATTCTGTGAATGTATTGCCCCGGCAGCCGCCCAATCCATCAATAATTAGTGCGATCGCAAAGACTCTTCCCCATGACGTCGTATTGTTTGAGCTCATAGGCCTGTACCCGCTGCTTGCACCTTCCTCACCCAGGTCCCAGAATCGTCCTGATACCACTGCCCATTTGTGAGTGTCTGCCGACGCAGGTTTGCATATGTCTTGCGAACTTGAGGTAAATCTTTTGCAGCTAGATTTGGATTCGACTCGATGATGCGCTGCCAAATATTAGCGCGATCTCGATTCTCTTCATCCATAATTTGTTTGGCTAACTCAAGCTGTGCCTTGGTCGAGGCCAGTTTATGGCTCACCGTCGTTGGTAGCAGGACAACAGCTCCATTGGAACTCTCACCAAGAATCTCTAAGTCCTCAAGCTCGGCTAGATCGTCCTGATTGAACTGCTGATTGAGTTTAGCATCCACACCTTTCTGACGACTCGTCGACATAATCTTTTTGTTTGCTGTAACCGCGCGCACAGACGATGCCAGAATAAGGTCGTCATCGAGTTCACGGTACGAGCCCATCACCTGATTCTCCAGGGCCGTTCTCTGCCCTGTGACATCAAAGTTAAACGTACAACCCGTGAGCAAGATAACGCCTGAAATCCGCGCTAAGTAACCTAACCAGTGTTGCATCGTCGTCAGCCTGCTTTGCTTTGGTCTTTATTGCTTTGGTCTTTAAAATTCTGCAAAATTTGTCTAATTGGGAAGCGCGTCAGCTTCGGTGTTGGGATAGGTGCTGCCAGTACTCGAACATCCACAACTAGACCAACTTCGCCATTGCGTAGTGGTATAGACACGCGTCGCACCTCACCTAGATTAAGAGCACCCCGGATGTCGGCTATAGTTGGATTTTGTTCATAGGGATCGACATAAAAAAGCATCATTTTCAATTGCTCTTTGCCGATCGACGATATCTCAACATTTCCGGAAATATCACTCGAGCCCACGTCAAAAAGAATATGAACTGTGGCGTCTATATATGGATTGGACAACAAATCCCAGGACGAGGCTTTGCCCTTAAGATTAGGAAACCGCTCAATTAATTTACGAGTATCTAGGCGCGTGAGATGCAGCGATGTCCAAATCTTTTTCGGAATCTTTGTTGGATCAGCTGCGGTCGAGTCGAAGGATAACTTGAAGTCTCCTTCGATCTTGCCGCCAAGAAAGTCGATGAGGAACTGGTTGAGCGAGAAAAAGCTCTGTCGAAGTTCCATGTCAAATTCCAAGTTGGTCAGCTCTAGATTGGCGACGTCTACACGCTTAATCGATAACGGCCTCCGGTCGGGATAAAAAGGCCTTATGGAAGAATAGTCCACCATGGCGACAATGTTAGTATCGACCGGCAGCTTACTATCATTTTTCTTTAAAAACTGATCCATGGAGCGACCTAGAGACTGAGCACCGGCATTAGACCTGCCGTTCGCATCAGAACTCGCCTCGCTCACTTCGATGACCGGGACAGTTGGTACAGCCGTTGCATTCTTTTGATCGGCATTGACAGGGACATCCGTCTTCAGTGGCTCAGCTTTCGCCAGGGAACTCTGCTTCATCTTTTTAAGATCAGGCAGCCGCAGCTTCTGTTTGAATGGAATCTCGCCGTCTATATCCTCAACTACGAGTGTAGGTCGCTGGCCGATCTCCTTGCCTGGTATCGTGACGTTAAAGTGATCAAACCTTGCTTGTCCGTTTACGGATAATTCACGCATATCCTCACTGGAAAGTGCTAGGTCAAATGCTGCCTTACCAGATGTCTTAATGCCGCCAGGTAGCTCTCCGCCGCCGCCGGCGTGAGACATCTGGCTAGTTAATGTCAAATCTATGCGCTGAGGTAAGTAGTCTTTATCAACTGTAGTGGACCCTTTAAGACCGACTGTGGCGCCTATCTCAGAAACTTTGACCCTCAAATCCTTAAGCTTGAATGCGCTGAGTCCCTCTTGCCGCAAGGCTGCATTGAATTGAAAGTCTGTAATCGGTCGCGGCAAAGCGCCATCGACCGCAATCTGGCCGACCACCAATTTAGTATCTACATCTGTCCGCAGGTGCTGCAGCAAGGCAGGCACTTCGCTGATATCTAGTGGGCCCTCAATATGGTTTTTAATATTCGTTTCAAAGGCAAACTGACGCACTGAGATAGGCATGGCTGGAGCGTCAGGCTTCGCGTGATCCAGTTTCAGGCCAACAAATTTTTGTCTAAAGCCGATCGTCTGATCTTTAAGCGACCCAGACACAAGTAGCCGTGTCTCAGCACCATTTAATTGCAACTGATCAAAAGGCACTTTGACACTAATTTTGGCGATCTCTAGATTCGAATCGAAGTGAATATCGGCCTGCTTAATCAGCTCGGGGGTAGGTGTCTTTAGTGGATTTGGCAACTTACCTCGAGCACTGCCTTTATAATCAATTTTACCGGCTAATTGGGTCGGCATGAATGGACCAAGATTCATTATGTCAGCGAGCGGAAGTGCAATGGCATGAACTTTTGCCAATGACTCTACGTGAGCTTCGACGCTCGATAGCAGATGGTCACAAAAATTTTGGCAATCGATCATCGCAGCGAAATTGGTCAACCCCTTTAACTCTGCACGCGCTGCCACTGCGAACTGCGATAAATCCTGCCGACCTTGAGCATCCACATCGATGCTGAGCGGCACATCAACCGGCGCGATGTGGGAACCACTCGCAACGACTCGATCGGCCTCAATATTTACCTTAAAGACGGGAGCGACCTTCTCTGGCCACAAGGCCCTGGCGATCACCTTAGTAGTAAACCCGTACATGCCGGCCTTAATTTCACCAACTGGCGTGTTTCTTTTCGTCAAAATTTTCGGTGCCCGAAAGTCGACTCCCACATCGATCTGAGAGCCCTTGCCTACGGTCGAAGGACCAACTGCAAGGGAGACCTCTCCATTTATAGGTGCCATGTCTAAGTCTAAACCTGGCAGTCCCCCAGCCACATCATGCAATCCGAGTTTAAAGGCAACCACCGGGAGCCCCACACCTTCCGCAGCGGCCTTCGCCACAGTCGCCGGCTCAACGGTCCCGTCGATATGGAAATCCTCAAGCGCGATGTCCCCCTGGGCCCGCAAGCCAGGAACAAAAGGCCGCGCGAGCATCGCTGCCGCAGCCAGATCCAACTCGAGCTTTTGCCGCAGCTTCAAATTGAATGAGGAAAAACTGGCATCAGAGATCCCGATCGCGCCGGCAAGCTCGTAGGCCAGGGCATCGGCAAGCTCCAAGTTTATTCCGTCGATTTTTATACCTTTAAGATCATCGGCGAGGGCTAAGCGCACCGTCAAATTTGTCAGTAGATCTTTGTACGAAGCCACTGGCGTGAAGAGTTCGAGCAGTCGAGTCGCTAGGTCGATGTTCAAAAGTTTTAAGTTGACCACTTCCAGGCGAAAGCTGAGCGGCGCCTCAACAGTTAACGCTTTTTTGAGAGCCCCGCCTAAGGCTGTGGCCTTCTGCACCTTAATCTTGAGAGACTTTCCGTAAGGACTTAGGGACGAGACCCATATGGAACTCTCCCGACCATGCCAATGCACTCCCAGATCGATGGACAATCCTTGGATCAAAGTTTGTTGCGCCACCGTGGCATTCTTACGATCTGTGGCAACATCCATCTTGACGGTCAGATCCTTTATCCCCACGTTTTCCACAAGCAACCTGATCGGTAAACTCAGCGTCGAGGGATCTAGCGGTAGCAGAGCGGCGCCTTTTTTATCCACTGGAGGCTCTTTGGGCGGAGGTGGCTCCGCAGCCTTTTTGGGGAAGTGTTCAGCACGGTATGCAAGAATCGGCTCGAAGTTGAAATGTCCGTCTTCTTTACGCAGGAGCAAGGTCGGCTCAATAAGCTGCAGGGCACATAGGTGTATATAGCCGGCCAGCAGCTGCCGCGTGCTGTATTCAAAGCGAATTAGTTTCGCTTGAAGTAGCGGCACAGTTGCTACTGCACCATCATTCAAACTACCCCGTGTATCGCCGGCAACTGGCGGATACAAGCTAACCTGGTGCAGCCTGATGCCGGTGAACAAATCAAACTCAACTTGCCCGACTTCCAGAGTTCCGCCGGTTTGTTCAGCGGCAAGGGCGATCAGTACTTTTTTGATCCTAGTAGGCGTGGCGGCGACATTGATGACCATCAACAAGATGGCCACGAGTCCGGCACTCAGTACGCCTCCCCAGACCAGCAGGCGCAGCGATACCCGCGCAAACTTCGAGCGCTTGCAGACACGTGGGCGGGTCAAAGACGGCCCAAGCCAGCCCCGCCGTTGCGGGGCAGTAGACGAAGGCTGCCTCGAGCCTTCGTCATCCGGTGAGCTTGAACCTAGTGGTGACACTTCGCTTCTTACAAATGAGGCCCAAATTGGACTAATGCCTTACCAGCCTCGGTATCGGTGAAGCGCTGGAAGCGCTCCACAAACATTGCGGCAAGTTTTCTCAACGTCTCGTCATAGGCATGTTTATCGGCCCAAGTCGTGCGCGGATTTAGCACAGCACTGTCAACGTCATGCAACGCAGTAGGGATCTGAAAGCCAAACACTGGGAATGTCTCGAAGTTCGCTTTTTCCAGAGAGCCATCCAAGATCGCATCAATGATACGGCGAGTGATTTTCA
>CAIWTN010000235.1 GCA_903915625.1 uncultured Pseudomonadota bacterium
CTCTAAGTGCGAGCGATATTCCACCTATATCGGCGTCGCTGATCACCAGCGGAACTTTAGATTCGGCTCTGTTACCAACAGCGGGTACAGCCGGTACTTACGCCAAAGTCACGACGGATGCCTACGGCCGTGTTTCTGCCGGCACCACTCTAGAAAGCAGTGATATCACCTCATCTCTTGGATTCACGCCGATAAACAAAGCCGGCGACACCATGAGCGGCGCCCTAAATCTGGGATCTAACGATATACTGAGTGCCGGCAATATCCAAATGGCGGCTTCAAAAACCTTCGCCTTAAGTGGAAACACCGCTGACCCAACTGGCCTTGTTAGTGGCGACAAAGGTAAGACTTGGTTTAACTCCACAAGCAATCAGATCAAATACTGGGATGGATCTACTGTATTTGCACTTAGTGTAGCAGGATCAGGTCTCGGGAGTTTGAACGGCCAAACAGGAAACACGCAAACACTCGCCACCCCTGGCGCGAGCGGCACGGCACCGGCTTGGTCTTCCGCTGCAAACGCACACACACTCAATATCCCGCTAGCATCAATAGCAAGTGTTACTGCGGGATTGATCTCAAACTCCGACTACAACACCTTCAGCGCGAAAGTCGCCGGCGTCACGTCAGGTACCGGAGTCTCTGTCTCTACTACGGGTAACATTGCCACGGTTAATCTTGCGACAGCAGGTACTGTTGGTACGTATGCGAAAGTTACCACTGACGCTTACGGCCGCGTTACTGCTGGCTCCACGTTGGCTGGCAGTGATGTTACGTCAGCACTTGGATTTGCACCGATTAATAAAGCTGGCGACACTATGAGCGGCGCCATAACACTTCCATCTAATGGTCTTGTTGCCGGCACAAATCAGCTTGTATTAGCAAATGGCAACGTCGGGATTGGGACTACAAATCCAGGATACAACTTACAGGTCGCTGGCGTCGCCGCAGCCGATTGGCTTCTTGTCGGCCCGTCGATGAGTGGATCAAGTGGTATTGAAATAGGTAACAGTTCGGGATCATCGACTACGCCATACATAGACTTCCATTACGGCAATGGATTGAACCAGGATCATAATGTTCGAATTGTAAACTCCGACAATAATCGACTTGATTTCTCAACAACCCTTGGAACAACCATGACAGTCAATGGGGGCAACGTCGGGATAGGGACAACTAGCCCGACGGCCATATTGCAGTTGGGTACTGAACCCTTACAAACCTCGCTCATTGGTTACACAGTAGGAGCTAACGGCGAGGGCTTGCTGTTCAATCACACTCAGATCACTGCGAGTAATGCCCAGCGCGTGGCAGATATCGTAGCTCTCGGCCAACAAAACGGAATGCTCGGCGGCAGTGCGTTTAGATTTTTAACAAATCCAGCCAATTCTAATACGGCGGTGGAGCGAGTACGGATAGATCCAAACGGCAACGTCGGTATCGGCACAACAGCCCCAGCAACCGCACTTGATGTCCAAGGCCAAATCCGCAGCATCGTTTACAACGCGACTTCCGCCACAGCCTTCAACTGGAATAATGGCAACATTCAGTACACGTCAGCCACCTGTGGTGCTTTTACCTTCACTAACATGAACGATGGCGGTGTTTACACGCTAATTGTTAAATCCACGACCTCCGGCACATGCACCTTTTCCCAAGCAGGTCTAAATTTCAGGACGCAATCCACCCTAGTGACAGCATCTGGCACCTACACGATTTTCAACTTCATCGTCGCTGGTGCTGATGTGTTCGTGAAGATGCAAAGAGGATATTAATATGAACAAAGCATTGCTCATATTGATAACTATAGTTTTGTTGCCTCTGTCGACAAAGGCACATGGCTTTAGCAGCGATATGTTTGGTGGTGGATTGGAAGCTCCCTCAGTATCGATGCCGGGGCTATCAAGTAGCGTGTCAGCCTATGTCGTCGACTCTTCGGGGAATACTTATGCTGGTGGTCAGTTTACTGCAGCAGGCGCGGTCGCTGCTAATTACATAGCGAAGTGGAACGGCAGTGCCTGGTCGGCGCTCGGTACGGGAATGGATGGTTATGTTAACGCCCTTGCCATCGACTCCTCAGGGAATATTTATGCAGGCGGCAGCTTTACCACGGCGGGCGGAGTTTCTGTTAATCGCGTCGCCAAGTGGAACGGCAGTGCCTGGTCGGCGCTCGGTACGGGCATGAATAACACGGTATCCGCACTCGCGGTCGACTCCTCTGGAAATATTTATGCAAGTGGAAGTTTTACTACAGCCGGTGGTGTTGCTACTAATTACATAGCGAAGTGGAACGGCAGTGCCTGGTCGGCGCTCGGTACGGGAATGGATGGCGCAGTACTTGCGCTTGCTGTCAACTCATCGGGGAACGTCTACGCCGGTGGTGGCTTTACCACTGCGGGCGGGGTTGCTGCTAGTAGCATAGCTTTATGGAACGGTAGCGCTTGGTCGGCGCTAGGTACTGGCGTGAACAGTGGTGTTTACGCCCTAGCCATGGACTCCTCGGGAAATCTCTATGTCGGCGGCCTGTTTACCACAGCGGGCGGAATTTCGGCTAATCGCGTCGCCAAGTGGAACGGCAGTGCTTGGTCGGCCCTGGGTACGGGCACAAGTACCTATGTTTCTGCCCTTGCTGTCGACTCCTCAGGAAATTTATATGCCGGTGGAAACTTCACCACAGCGGGCGGGAGTGCAGCTAATTATGTGGCTAAGTGGAACGGCAGTGCTTGGTCGGCGCTCGGTACGGGCACAAGTACTACTGTTTCTGCCCTTTCTGTCGACTCCTCAGGAAATTTATATGCCGGTGGAAACTTCACCACAGCGGGCGGGATTCCTGCTAATTACGCCGCTAAGTGGAGCGGCAGTGCTTGGTCGGCGCTCGGTACTGGAATGAATGGCCAGATCAGCGCTTTGGCCATGGACGCCGCCGGCAACATTTACGCCGGGGGATATTTCACCATTGCTGGCGGAGTTCCAAATACCAGCTACATCGCTAAATGGAACGGCAGCACTTGGCAGGCGCTGGGTACCGGCATGAATGGTAATGTTTGGGCCATAGCCATCGATGCCGCTGGCAACGTCTATGCTGGTGGAGGATTTACCACAGCGGGCGGCAATGCGGCTAACTACATTGCTAAGTGGAACGGCAGCACGTGGTCGGCGCTGGGTACGGGCATGAATGGCACTATTTGGGGCCTCGCCATTGATTCCGCCGGCAACGTCTATGCTGGTGGAGGATTTAACACGGCGGGCGGAATTTCCGCTAACAGCGTGGCTAAATGGAACGGTAGCGCTTGGTCGGCGCTGGGTACCGGCATGAACGGCAGAGTTAATACTCTCGCCATTGACTCTTCTAACAATCTCTACGCGGGGGGATACTTTACCCAGGCGGGCGGCAGTACTGTCAACTGCGTAGCGAAATGGAACGGGAGCACTTGGTCGGCGCTGGGCACCGGCATGACTTACGCTGGGGACACTCCTTATGTTAACACTATCGCCGTCGATTCATCTGGCAACGTCTATGCAGGGGGATACTTTAACAATGCGGGCGGCACTGCGGTTAACCGTATTGCCAAGTGGAACGGCAGCAATTGGTCGGCGCTCAGTACTGGCCCCAGTCATAATGTCGCCGTCATCGCCGTTGATTCCTCGGGTAACGCCTACGCAGGCGGAGGCTTTGCCAGTGCGGGCGGCACTACGGTTAACCGTATTGGCAAGTGGAACGGCAGCGCTTGGTCGGCACTGGGGGCAGGCATGAGCTCGGGGTATGTTACTGCCCTTGCCTTCGATTCCGCTGGCAACCTCTACGCAGGGGGCTCGTTCACCACCGTCGACGGTGTCGTCCGTCCATTTATAGCTATGTGGCTGAAGCTGAAAAGCATATGGCTTTAGGGGTCAAGCACTGGCGCTAACCCACAAAAGCCATTGGAATTCATTGGCATTCGGTGGCGTGTGAATGCCGAATTCGCCGACGTGTGACTAAACCCGAATTCACACATCTCATCGCGCTCTTTCTTGATTTGCCACGTCTGACGCCCATGTCCAGCGATGTCTTTGGCATTTTACTCGCCACCATTTCATCCTGCGTATGCATATGCCAGGAGGTATAAGGTGGAGCTACTCGACCCAAAGAACGATGCAGTCTTTAAACTCATGCTTGTTGACGATGATGCTGCTGATGCGCGAATCAGTTTGCTCTCGGCCATACTCAGGCCCGAGTCCCCTATTGCCTCAGCTACGGTCAAAAATCCAAAATGGGAGGCCGAGTTGAGTGGGCCTGTCGATTGTGCCGATAAGCGCTAACCTTCAATTAATCGTGATCTATGCTGGCTTTGTATATGAATTATACAATACTTTCAGGTATTTGAGAGTATTTATTTGTTTTGTTAAAGTTTCACTATGAAACTTCCGACGAGCGTATTATACCGCTGTGGCGGAGGGTGACTTTGAACCTGAGCGTGGCACGACAACTGTTCGATACCCTGAGGAGTTCAGGGAGAATCCGCATCAAGCCGCATGCTCACAGAGATCACCCTGAGCGCAAATTCACTGTATTTGAGGTGTATTCATTGGTTGTGGGCAAGGGACACCTCAAACTAAACCACGTTGGCAATCCAGCGCCAGACTCGTTTGTCTGGCAATGTAAGGATGATCTGGACCGTAATTGTGAATTGGCGGTTGTTTTCGATACTGACGAATCTGGTGATTTAATTGTGGTGATCAGCGCTTTCAGGGAGGTTTCGAGATGCTAAAGACAATCACAGCGAGGTACCTAAGCATCGAGTCAAAGTTAGGGAGCCACATTTTTTTAAATGTCCCGGTATCGGTTGACGAAAGCGTTAACCCTAAGACCTTCGCCCCCGAGAAAGACGACTATTATCTTTCCCCTGAAGTGATCGTAAAAACTGGGAGGATTCTCGCAAAGAAGTGGCTCCGCGATTATTGCCGGACTGATCATGATGGAAACCACATCCGCAGATACCAACTAACGGCGAACGAGATTCACGGGATCATGCTTGTTTGTGGAATACGGGCAGCGGATCTTTCTAGCATGGTCCAGCTTTCGCCTTCGCAAGTAAGCAAGGTTTTAAATGGGGCTGATGGTCAGACACTGAAGCCATTGGCCGTAAGATTCTTGCTGAACATTTTAAAGGGCGAACTTGCTGAACCCGGTTTCGCGACCAAGGTCCTTGAACACAACGAATTGAATGTAAGACAGTCGGAAAGCGACTTCGACCTACGAATGGCGTAAGCCGCTATGCCATTCGGGTCAGGCACTGGCGCTAAACCACCAAAACCAATAAAAATCATCTGATTATGGCCGCCATAAGCCATACTCATAGCGCGATCAATAGGAGGGGGAATTTCTCGCAGCGGAAATGTTGGCTTTAGTCCCTACACGCTGGGCTATGCTCTAACTCAGCCGCAGACTTAGACCCAAGCAACCCTAGACCACCTCTCAGTAACGAATTGGCCAGCAGCGCTCTGGAGTTTCTCTCTGCTCTCACTAGCGACTGCGGTGGTGTCTCCCAGATTTTAAACTCATCAAATTGGGTGACGTACTTACCGCCGACGTCACGAAGCATGGGATGAGTATCTGGGTTGATGACTGCAAGTGTGGCAAGTGCGGCGCTGAACGTTTCGTCTCGGATACTCTTAAACAAATTTTCTAGTGGCAAACGTTCCAGTATTTTAGCGCCGATCGAAAAGGCTGGGCCGTGAATTAAGCACGCTTTTTGTAGAGACTCAGCAACGGTGGTGAGGTTGGCAGCGAGAAACTTGTTGTTGAGATCGTAGTACGGTTTATACCGCTTCAAGAAATCAGCACGACTTTTCCAAACGGATGGTGAGCAAGGATGACTCAGGCAGTGCGTAGATTCCGGGAACTCTTGCTCCCAGAATTGGTCATCGTAGGCGACAGCAACAATCGCAGTAGCCATGTGTGAACTCAAGTATACCGCGGTCATATCGAGCGCACTCTCGAGCGTCCCTAACTTATTCTGCACCGTGCGAGATACAGAGCCACAAATCCCTAAAGCCTCTGTGCTACCAGATTTACAGTCCTCGACCGAAAGGACTAACCAGCGGCTCATCAAATCAGCGAGAAGGTCACCAATCAACCTGCTCCGACGATCCGTGATTTTAAGAGAGCCTTGGCAACGCTCACGGTCGCGAGCTGCAGTCATGGCCACGTAACTTGTCGGGTAAGCAGCAAGCGGTGTGGCGCGCAGTCCGTCGCCATTAGCCAGGCGACTGATTTCTTGGTGTACCGTTGCGGCATTCCAAATTGGGAGTGAGCGAGCATCTACATCTTCTGCTGCA
>CAIWTN010000236.1 GCA_903915625.1 uncultured Pseudomonadota bacterium
CCTATCGATCTTGGTTCAGCTGTCAGTCAGGGTAATCTTGGTCCTTACGAGACGCTGCTCTTGGAGCGGATTAGACAGCATGAATATTATCCACGCACAGCCCGCCTACGGCGATTGCAGGGCGAGGTCTTAGTACTGTTCACGGTGTTACATGACGGCAACCTAGGCAGCGTCGCCGTAAAGAATTCATCGGGAATTGCCGTTTTGGACGAGGCCGCGCTGAATATCATAGAGGCGAGTGCGCCTTTTCCCGCTCCGACAACTTATGGTTTAGGTTTGCGGACCTATGTGTTGCCACTTTTATTTCAGCTCAAGTAGGGGTCAGGCACTGCAGCTAACCATCTGAGCTTGTTAGATATCTGTTCAGCGCGTCGCTATCAGATCGGCCTAGCGTCTAAATTGTCTCACAGTCTCAAGGTCAGCTTATTGCACAGCACTTATATCGTGAGATTGATCTTGAGAATCAAGATCATCAAGGTTAGTCTGACTCAGTCGTCCAGCGGGCGACATTAACATTCCGGAATTTTGTGTTTTTCTGCTCTGCAGAAAAGGAGTCAGACCCGTGTCCAAGTTGTCACAGTATTTTGCTTTTTCCACACTGATGCTCTCGGCCTTATCCTGCGGCAAAGCACCGGATCGGCAAGACTCCGAAAGCGCCCGACGCACGCCAAGTTCGCCCACAATAGAGCAGCCTGCTGCTCGCCCTAGTACTTCTGGGCCTGCTGGCGCGCCGGATGCAACAAGGTCTTCAGCCGATTGGCAGTCAGTTACCATTCGCATCGAGACATCTGGCCAAGCTAAAGCGGCCTTGGTTGGGTATGACCAAGTGAGTGAGGTTTTAGCGCGCAAAGAGTACGGCTCGTGTTTTGGCTGCCATGCCAAAGTCTGGCCTTATCTTTCGAAGAAGGATGGGTGGCCCCGCTTTTTAGAGTCCCTAAACACAGATGAACGCCCGGAAGTTAAGTCGCTTGCACAGCTAGCGGCCGTCCTGGTTGGTAGCGTCTCGCCGGAGCCTGCAGCCAACGGTATCGCGCAGATGCCGCCTAATAGACCGGGTTTGACGCCATTGTCGAAAGCAGATTTAAAACTGTTGCAGGATTGGCAAAGTGCTGGCGCGCCGGCGCAGAGCCAAGTTGCACACGCTGCTATTTCTTTCGAAGACTTAAGGGAATTTAAAGTCGTAGCCGCGAATCCTGCGGGTCTTCAATTAAAAGCCAACACAGGTGATTTTGTAGTCCAGGGTAAGAGTGCTCAAGCTGATATCAAGCTGCGGCTTACGGGCGGCTGTACAAAGAGTCTATTGCAGCTGGCGTTGCTAAGTAATAGTGGCCAGACATTAGCTCAGATTCAAGTGCCAGTTTTTTGCCGCAACGGCACATTAGTGACCGAGGAAAAACTCCTTCTGTAAATAGACGATGAATTGAATGTGTCCCGATATCTACTGACTATGGAGCAGAGTTGACGATGAGACTTATTAATATCTTTTGTGCGCTGGTTTTAGTGACGTCGCAAAGTGCGCTGGCCTATGCATCCGAACGAGTCGCGGATCTCAGCATGACTGACAAAAAGTTAGAGGCCTGTATTAAGACATACGCTGCCGAGCAGCACTATGAATTCCTAGCCGATGTTAAGGAAATTCCTTGTTTCAATCTAGATATACAGTCGCTGCAGGGAATGGAAGTCTTTACCGAAGCCTTGGTGATTGATGTGTCGCGAAATAATATTCATGATTTCGCGCCGCTTTTCGGACTAAACAAGAATTTAGGATATATTGATATTCACGCCAATCCTATCGCCTGCACGCAGATGCTTGATTTAAGTCATAACCTGCGGCAAGCTTTTCGCGTCGGTTTTGATCCCGATAACTGCCTGCGTGACGGCCAAACCCAGCCTGAGGTACCAGCTAGTCAACCAATGCCAAACCCGCAGCCCGTCCCAGCTCCGCAAGCATCCCTTGAATACAGTAAGGTGAGCGCGGCCGTAGCCTCAGCTTGTGGCGCTTGTCACCAAAACGGCAAGCATAAAGACGGTGTCGTACTCGACTCCGAAGCGGACTTGCTACGCCACGGGGCTTCCTCGCTGGCAACCATTGAAAGCGGCAAAATGCCACCAGGCGAAAGCGAGTGGCGCAGTAGTGCGGAAGGGCAGTTGGTCATTAGTTATCTAAAAGATCAGGCAGCCAAAGGACGCATCCCGACTAGAGGCGGTCATGACGATGACGATGACGAGCATGAACATCACGGCCATAAAGACCGCGATGATGACTAGGTTCGTTGATTATGCGACATACGATCAGTAAATCAGCCGCCGAAGGTGCGTAAAGTACACGGCGGCTGTTACTGTTCGCTCTGGATAAATCGCCGCAATGGCCTCGCAGTAGTCGGCAAGCTGCTGATCGTAATGCCGTTCGCGGCAGAAACGCTTAAGCTCTGCATCACTCAGACTCTTGGCTGCGGCGGTAAACCGCGTAGTTTTATAATCGATGATCAGAAGCTGTCCGTCAGGCTGCTCAACTAAAAGGTCGAGCGACCCAAGCACGAGCTCATCGTCGCGTTGAAAGACAATTGGCAATTCTGTCTCGATGCGCCTAGCTGAATCGCGCAGCTGGATTAACCAATTATCTTGGCGAAGTTCGACTAGCTCACTCAGGACCTCTAGCCGCCAGCGCTCAGAGTCTGCACTAGGAGTGACCAGTGCACGCCAAACTTGGTCGTCATGAAACTCCTGGCGCTGCATGAACGCCTCCAAGGCCCTATGTACGAAAGTACCAATAGCTGCAGCTAGCCGCGGGCTTATTGCGGATTTAAGAGCCATGGACTTGGCTCCCGTCGGAGCATCCTCATCCTCATGTTTCGAGGGTGCGGTGATCTGGAGTTCGCGCGGGACATCGGTTCGCGCGGATTGCACGTTGAAATCTCCAGGAGCCGCCTTCACACTCATATCGCCTACGGCATCATTGGCCTTAGCTGACTGTTCTGCCACGACCTTGATGGAATCTGGGACGGCCGCCCAAGTTAGCGATTCGTGGTAAGCGAGCATCGCCGCGGCCGCTTCGATGGCGTTATTCGTATTCGCTCCTGCGGCGTTTGCCTCGGCGGTCCAGCGGTATGTGGTAGTGCTGCGGCCTGAGGGTGGAAAGTTCATGGCGCTGGCCAAGGCGGGATATACGATCGTAGTGGCGAGGCCCACTCGCCTTTTTGCTTCATGGCCACTGATGATCAGGTACTGCCGAGCACGGGTTAAGGCGACATACAGTAGCCTCTGGCATTCGCTTGCTATTTGCTCCTCTGCCGAGGCAACCAAATGATTAAACGTCGTATCTGCCTGCGGTTGTTCGGAGCTAGTTCCAATATAATAGAGGCCAGGTCGTTCGTCGTCGTCTTGACCTTGGGCCCAGTAAACATCACGTTTACCCCACGGACGCCCAGTGTCCATAACGGCCACTAGCGAGAACTCCAGGCCTTTGGCCTTGTGGATAGTCATCAGAGTCACGCCGCTGCGGGCGCCGGCAGCATTACCAAATTCATCACTTTTAGCCATGTCGGCTAAGCGTTCAACTAAAGGAGCTAAGTTTATGAGGTCCTTGTCCTCTAGATTCATCACGAGCTCAACCAACCGCGCCAGGTTGCGCCGGGCGAGGTCGGCATCTTCACTGCGGTATATGCTCGGATGGCTGTAGGCGGCAAAGGCCTTAAAAATCCTGAGGCCGTGCAGCAAAAGAGTGTGAGGGACCAGGCGCCCGCTCAGTCGACGCAGGTCTTTAAGTTTAGTGGCTAGCTCAGGAGCCGACGCCTCAAGACCACACAGCACTGTTTCTGCCGGATCGTCCTGGCCTCGGTTTCCTCGTGCTTCGGCAAATAGCGGCAGCATCGTCGCGTCGTCGATCCCTCCGAGCGGGCTGCGTAGGACGGTGGCCAGTGCTACCAAATCATTCGGGTAGGCGAGAAAGCGCAGCAACGCTAGGGCGTCGAGTATTTCAGTGCGGTTGAAAAATCCGCGCTCTTCCTCGCGCTGGCAGGCAATGCCGCAGCGGCGCAGAGCTGCCTCGACGATCGCCGCATTGGTGGTCGAACGGTAAAGGATACAGCAGTCGCTTGGACGGAGGGGTCTGTAAGTTCCCGTATTTTTATCATAAACTGGACTCAATGTGGGCCTGGCAAGCATCTCAGCCAGGGCGGCGGCTAGCATTTCGGCTTCGGTCTCGGCTGGATCGGCGCCGTCCTCGTCTTTGCCCGGAGGCTGGATCAGCGGCAGTACCAACACGCGCCCAGTGTCAGGAACGTAGGCTTGCCCCCCGAGTTGAGCCGTATGATGCATCGGAAAGTCAGGATCATCGCGAAAGACAGCGTTGACGTAGTCCAGCACGACCTGCGACGTGCGAAAGCTGGCCGTTAGCGGTGCGTCGCGCAGGTAGTCGCCAAGGCGGGCGCGGGCGTCGGTCATGACCGCGGGGTCGGCTTCGCGGAAGCCGTAGATCGATTGCTTGCTGTCGCCGACGATAAAAACCGTAGGGGCGATGCCACTGGGCTCTTCCATGCCGTCGCCTGCCAGCATCGGTGAGATCAGCGCTTCAAATACTGACCATTGCAGCCGACTAGTGTCCTGGAACTCATCGAGTAAAACATGCTGCACGGTGCGTCCCAAAAGGAACCGAGCTCCGGCGCTTGCCGGACCGTACAAAATTTCAAAGCCACCTTTGACCAGGTCACGAAACTCCAATGCTCCGGACTGGGTCTTGAGGGCATCGCGGAGCGCCCGATATAGCCTAAACAGTTGGTAGTGACTCTGTCCGATGCGGTTAAGGCGCAGCAGCTGCTGCGTATCTATAAAGCGGCGAATGTCGGCTTCAACCGCAAGAATCTCAGTGAGAAGTCCGTCGCGTTTGGCGCCCCTGATGTAGCGTCCACTAATTTTTAGGTCGGCACGAGTTAAGAGTTCAGTGGCCAAAAGAGCATCAAAGTCTGCCGCTGCAAGGGCTGCTAGCGCACGGTCCCGGCGCTCGTCATTGCTGACGTTGCCGACGATCGCCCGCATGGAGTCATCAATGGAAGCCATCAAATCGCTAGCGCTTGGCTCCCCTGTGACATGGGGCCAAGGCAAGACGGCAGAACGTTCGGGTGCCAGCTTCTCGCTGTACCAGACGTAGGTGTCTTGGCGGTCAAGGGCGTCTAGATAACGCTCCAGTGCCAGGATGCCGCCCTTGGGAAGGCTCGACAGCAGGTCGTCAGCCCAACTCTCGCTGCGGCCTAGCGCCCGCGTTAGAAGTTGCCCGGTGGCTCGCCAGGCCTGTGCCTGCAGGCGCCGTGTACTGAGCGGGTCTAGAAGATTAGCAGATCCGGACAGCCGCTCGCCCTCACCGCCCTCGCCTTTACTTGGTCTAGCTTCGAACGGGAACTTGCTCACCCACTCGAAGAATAAACTATCGATTGTTGAGATTTTTAACAGCTGCGACGCAGCCAGTAGCTGAGGAGCGAGGTCGCGCGCCGGGATTGGTGGCGGTCGCCGCTGGCCCTGGGTTCTGGCATGGAAGAGCTGCATCTGCTGGTCAAAAGCCCGCTGCTTTTTCGGATCCGCCAGGAGCTGCGCCGCCTCACCAAGGATGCGGGCGCGCATTTCGCCGGCGGCTTTTTTCGTGAACGTCACTGTCAGCACCGAGCCGGGCTGAGCGCCGGCACTGATGAGATGGAGAAAGCGCTGACTGAGTTGAAAGGTCTTGCCGCTGCCGGCAGACGCGGCGACG
>CAIWTN010000237.1 GCA_903915625.1 uncultured Pseudomonadota bacterium
CAATTTCGTCTGGCAATGGGTATGCTCAGTGTTCCCCTATACTTTGTCATGGGGGTCATGGTGGCCGCAGTTTTTACTGATGCAGCCATTCTTAATGGTAGGAAGCCACATTTTCGTGTCGTGATGCTTGTGGCATCGTGCCTTCTAGCCTCGGCCGGTTTACTCGGTCATTTTGGCTACTTCACACCGTTTGAATCGCCGTTTCAATTGCGCGCAGATTATCCGCTCCTCATCATGCTGAGTGCCGCCAGTGGTCTGCAAAATGCAGTATTGACCACTGCTTCGGGCGGGATCGTCAGGGCCACCCATTTAACAGGGACCACTACGGACCTAGGTATGGGGTTAGTGCGTGCTATGTCGGCGCGCCATCGGCCGGAGATTAGATCTAAGGAACTTTATCGAGGCGCTATTAGATTCGCCACGATCTTGGGCTTTATTAGTGGCGGCATGATTGGCGGCGTCTTGTTTCACTACGTGCAGTACCTCGGCTTCCTGCTGCCGAGCGCTTTGGCTATTTACGTGGGTAACCTCGGTGTCACTCACGTGGCAACGCCGGCTCCCGTGGCTGTGCCGGCTTCCGTCCCCGATCCCTAAGTCACCAAGGTCAGGCGCGGCCGAGCTGGCTTAATCTGGTCGGCGGTCGTAATCATTTGGCGCAGCTCGGCTTCGCGTTCGGCAGCCTCTGCCGCGGCCGCTAACTCTTGCTCATGCAGAGCCGACTCTTGCTCGACTGATTTTGTGTTCTTTAGCCGGGTCTTAGCCTTGCTGTAGGCGGCCTTGCGCAGAGCCTTCTGCTGTTTTGCGCGCTCCAGGCCAGCTGGCGATGCAGCGATGGCTGCAGCCCGCTCTTTATGACGTGCTTTCGCCTTTTGGTAGGCTTCTTTGCGGAAGGCGCGCGCCTTTTCTTTCGCCGTCAACTTTTTCGAGTCGCTACTTGAGTCGTCGTTCATGGAGCTCCTTGGCCACCCTCATCTTTACCGGCTTTGGCTAACTGTTGTTCGACTTCATCGAGATGAGAGCTGGGAATGGTATTTGGTTCGCGGCGTGCTGCTGCAAGCATCTGGCGGGCGTCCGCAAGGTCCTTCGAGCGCTGGAATTCAAGGCAAATGACACACATTGCTGGTCTCCTTGGCGGCTTGCTGGCGACGGTTACGCGCGGTATGGAGCGCTGATTTGCGCTGTCTAATCATCGTCCTTTCGTCGCTGTCTGCCAAGTAAGATTAAGCTCAGTTTTCGATGCGACCGGTGACAATCAAGTTGGGCTGCCGCCCACGGCCGTGATACGGTGCCGCTCTCAACCCAGTCGGTGAGCTATAGGTGATATATGACAAAGGCAAAAGGTCCTCAAATTAATTGGGAAGATGCGGATTCTGACTTCGACACGGAGGCATCCGTTCAAGCAAAGGCGCAGGCTGCAGATGAGTTTGCACATTTGTTGAAGGAAGAAGCACCGCGTGGCCAACGGCTGACGGTTGGTGAAAAGGTCCGCGGCGTGATTTCTCAGATCGGCCAGGGCAACGATGTCATGGTGGAGCTTGGCACTGGCAAGAGCACTGGTGTCATCGAAAAGATCGAGATCCAGGACGAGAACGGTCAGCTGAAATTTAAAGTCGGCGACGCAGTCGAGCTTTACGTGGTCGCTAAGCGTGGCGGTGAAGTACAGCTGAGCTATTCCATGAGTCATTCGCTGAAGTCGGCTGACGACCTGGAAAAGGCACAGTCCCAGGGCATTTCAGTGCGTGGGCGGGTGATGAAGGTGGTCAAGGGCGGATTTGAGATCAGCGTCCTAGGGAAGACGGCATTCTGTCCCGTGTCCCAGATCGATACGCGCTTCACTGAAGGTGGTGAGGAGCACGTCGGCAAAGAGTACGAGTTCCTCGTGGAAAAAGTCGAGGAGCGCGGCCGGAATATTGTCGTTTCACGCGTGGCTCTCCTACGTAAACAGGCAGAGCAGCGGACAAAAGAGCTTCTGAGCAGTCTAACGCCCGAGTCGGTGTTGGTCGGTACTGTGACAGAGTTGCGTGATTTTGGTGCATTTGTCGATATTGGCGGGGTTGATGGTCTGGTCCATATCTCGGCCCTCAGTCACGCCCGAGTTGCCCATCCGAGCGAAGTGGTAAAAGTTGGCGATAAGGTACAGGTCAAGGTCCTTAAGATTGACCGCGACGACAAGGGGCGTCCGAAAATCTCCCTGAGCATGAAGGCTGCGGCTGAAGACCCTTGGGAGCGGATCCACGATCTCGTATCCGGCGGCAAGGTGTACCAAGGCCGTGTCGTCAATCTTATGCCGTTTGGCGCCTTTGTTCAGGTCCATCCGGGTATTGAGGGGCTTCTGCACATTTCTGAACTTTCCTGGACGAAACGGGTCCATCATCCTTCGGAAGTCCTCAAGATCGGTGAGACCGTAAGCGTGGCAATCAAGGACATCGATACTGTAAATAAGCGCATCTCTCTAACTATGAAACAGCCCGAGGACGATCCTTGGTACGCTGCGACGACGAAATTCCCGGAAGGGGCTGTCCGTAACGCCAAGGTCGACAAACTTAAGCCGTTTGGTGCCCTGGTTGAATTGGCACCTGGGCTGACTGCCCTGCTACCCCTGGCTGTGCTCAAGCGCAAGTTTGGCGAGGCCTTCAGGCAGGCCGCGACGCCAGGCAAAGAACTCGAAGTGCGCGTCGTCAAGCTCGATGCGGATGAGCGGAAGGTACTACTGACGCTCGCTGATATTGAAGAAGAAGACGCCGATCGTAAGAATTACGATGAGTATCTAGCGGCCGAGCAGAAGGCTAAACAGGTTGAGCCAGTCGACCAATCGGCTCGCCTAGGCAGTTTTGGTGCTTTACTAAGCAGCAAGCTGAAGCAAAAGGGGTAGTTCTTCAAAATTCAACGTTGTCGCTCCTTGGCCTTGCGGTTTAAGATCGTACTTAACGGTACCAAACACTGCTATGAGCTAGGGGAGCGACCTATGCGCAACTTTTCGTCCATCAAGGGCTTACTTATCTCGAGCGTGATGCTGGCATCGCCACTTCACGCTGCTGACACCAAGGCTGCTGCCAGTGCCACTACGGCTGCTCCAGCTGCTGCCACTACGGCTGCTCCAGCTGCTGCCACTACGGCTGCTCCAGCTGCTGCAACCACAGCTGCTCCAGCTGCTGCAACCACA
>CAIWTN010000238.1 GCA_903915625.1 uncultured Pseudomonadota bacterium
GCCCAATGCAATAATGCGTCTCAGATCCGACGGTGGCGCGACGTTGGATTGGGGCATGATCGCGACTGGTTCAGCCTGGATTCAGCCTCGCTATTACACGAATCTGGCGACAAACCTAAATCTCTTATTGAACCCTAACGGTGGTAACGTCGGGATAGGTCTTACCAGTCCGGGTGCAACGCTAGATGTCAGCGGTACAGCGCGATTTATGAAGAACTTCCACGGTTCCTATCCAACTTTCGGGAGCGGAGTTGGTACTGGTGGGCTGTTGATCGGATGGAATGGACAAAGCGATACGCACGGGGAGACCGATTTTATTAACTTTCCTGGATCAGGTACTGGAGGCTTTAACTTCGTGTTTGCAAATTCCGGCGGCACGGTTACGAGCACTCCAGTAGTGATTAACCCGTCTGGCAACGTCGGGATTGGTACGACGGCGCCAAGTGCAACGCTCGATGTCGAATCCGCATCAACTGATGCAACTATCATGACTCTCGGCAATAGCTCGGGTACTCATCAATATCAGCTTGCGGTAACGGGTTCTGCTCACTCATATGGATCAGGATACCTCACGTTTTGGGACCAAACTGTGGGCGCAACTAGGATGATTGTTTCCCCAGCCGGCAACGTCGGTATCGGACTTACGTCCCCGACCGCTAAACTTCAAGTCACTGGCCAGATAGTAACCACTTTGCCTAGCTCACTAACACCGACCACTACCGCCCAGACTATCGATTGGTCTAGCGGCAATATTCAAGTGTTGAGCCTTGCAAGCGCTACCAGTAACGTCACTCTAACCTTTACTAATGCTGTTGCTGGTGCCGCGCTTGCGATCAAAGTAGTTCAGGGCGCAACCCCATATAATATCGTTTGGCCTTCTAGTGTGAAATGGCCAAATGGTACGGCGCCCACTATTTCGACCACCAGTGATGCGATGGATCTAATTACATTCTTTTATGATGGTACTTATTATTTCGGCGCTGCTGGACAAAACTACAAGTAGTCTTTCGTTAGTTTAATTTTTCCGAAGGTATAAGATGCATGGACAAAGAGCATATTTGACGAATGTTTTTGTGCTTAGCGCGTCAATGCTGCTGGCAGCGGAGCATCTTTCGGCGAATCCAATGTTGCTACTGCTACAAGGCCAGCAACTGATACTTGGTCAGAGTGCTGAAAATCCTGCCATATCTTGTAATGCGATCGTGACCGCCGGTGCAGCGCGGGGTAATGGTCAATATTGGCTAAAGGCAGGGTCCGCCTCGTATCTCGCGTACTGTGACATGACAGTTGGCAATCCAGGTTGGACTTTGGTGATGCGGTCGGTGAGTTCAAATTTGGCTTATGCTAACGCGTTGTGGACTGACACCACATTGAGTAATGAAACTGTTTTTGACTTTACCACGGCTGGCGTCTCAAAATATCAGGCTTATCTCTACGTTCCTTTCACGAGTCTACGCTCATCCGACACCACGAACTGGTCGACGTCTAACTACACAGCGAGCGTTGGCAGTCAAACTTCAGTACAGAGTCTTTTTAGCAATGCCAGCGGCATTCAGCTAAGCACGACCCTTTCTAGTTACTGGAATTCCAGGGCACCGGCCAACAATCAGCAATGGGGTTGTACGACTTACGTAAATATCGGCATCAATCAGCTCGCTTACTTAGGGACCGCGATGCTACCCGGAGGTGGTTTTTGCGACTGGAACGGAGGCGCGCGCTTTGGCCAACGGGTGAACGCCTATAATTCAGCCACAGGTAATCATGTGGGCCAGGGATGGGGTAATTATTCAACTGCGGGTGCAGCCACAACGTCGGTTGGAAATGCCATTTCACAACTGATGTGGGTCAAATAATGATCCTATGGCGATCAAAATGCACTACGTTCATCGCTGGCATCGTTCTGATGATTGGAGCGATGGCACAAGGCAATCCGATGTTGATCATGATGCATGGCCAGCAGTTGATACTCGGGCAAAGTGCTGAAAGTCCCGCAACCTCGTGCCTTGAGATTTACAATGCAGGCGCATCGCGGGGCAGTGGCGTCTATTGGCTGACTACAGGCACCGCCCCGTACAAAGCATTTTGCGACATGACTGCGGCGAGCCCTGGTTGGACTCTAATCATGCGCATGGCCAATGACACTACGCTAACTTATGATAGTGCTTATTGGACAGATGCAAATATTTTTGATGGCGATAGCACTAATAGTTTAACGCCGAATCTAAATTATAATGCAAAGTTTTCTAGTTTTATCAACGTCGCGGGTACCCAGATCCGTGGCTGTAGTGGTGACCACAC
>CAIWTN010000239.1 GCA_903915625.1 uncultured Pseudomonadota bacterium
GGAATGTCGGGATTGGGACTACATCGCCGGCCACCAAGTTAGATGTAGCGGGTACGATACAGGCAAAAGGGGATTCTTCGGCAAGTTGGAGCGCTGCGTCTATTTTTTCAGTCGATTCAGGAGCTAGCGGACGAACATATGTATTCGGCAGCCGCAACGGCGTTGGCTTCTCCATTTCCGATGAAACTGCATCCGCCGTGAGAATGGTGATCAATAGTGGCGGCAACGTCGGGATTGGAGTCACAACCCCAAACTCCACCCTCCAGGTCAATGGTGCACTGGCGACCGCACTGGCGGTGAAAACTTCAAGCTACACGCTGGATGTCTCCGACAGCATTATTCTTGCCAACGCTAGTGCTGGAGCTTTCACGCTGACTCTCCCGACGGCAGTAGGCATTGCTGGTCGGATGTATACCATTAAGAAAACAGATTCATCGGCCAATGCCGTGACCATTTCTACTACTAGCTCTCAAACCATTGATGGCAACGTCAACGGAACAGTTGTCTCTCCGTACCAGAGTGTGCAACTAGCGAGTGACGGCAGCAATTGGGCTCTAGTCAGCGGATATCTGAGTAACTGCGTGTCGGGGACGGGTTACTCCGCGACGTTAGTGGGAAGCAAATGCAAGTGGACCTTCAATGTATCCGTTGGATCTTTCAGTTGGACGGCTCCCGTTTCTAGTGTCGCCATTTTTGCCGTTGGTGGCGGTGGTGGCGGAGCAGGTGGTACAGGCGTGTGCTACACAGGTGGTGGGGGCGGTGGATATTATAGCCGTGCAACCTACGCACTTACCGTCGGCACCACCTACACGGTGACCGTCGGGGCGGGCGGGGCAGGCGGATCGGGTAGTAATTACGGTGGCAACGGCGGAGCTGGTGGTGTCAGTGGTTTGGTGACGGCAAACGGTGGCTATGGCGGTGGATCAACCGCAGGCGGCCTCGACAGAAGCCGTAACGGCGGGGCAGGCGGCTCCGGCGGAGGATGTGGAGCACACAGTGGCGGCACTGGAGCAGGCGGCTCTGGCGGCACATCTGGTGCCTGTAATAACGCCTATGTACTTCCTGGGGTCGGAAGCGGTGTGGCGCCGTATTTTAGCGGTTACGGCTCAGGAGGGGGTGGTGGCGGTGATGGTACCGCAGGTGCCGCAGGGGGCCAATCGGGCGGTACTAACGCAGGCACCGGTGGCGCCTCGAGCGCGTCTGGATATTCGGCAGCAGCATTTTACGGCGGCGGCGGTGGGGGCGCTGGTTGCGGAGGCGCCTCTGGCGGTAACGGTGGCTCCGGCACTGTGATTATCGAGCAGCTGTAGACTTCTTGGGGTCGGGCACTGCTAGCAACTCATCGACACCATTAGAACACCACAAAACATGACTACAAAAGATCTATGGCTTTCATTAGCTTAGCGCCAGTGCCCGACCCCATAGCCCCATAGCCTCATCCCATGCCGCGCCGCAGCGAGATTGGCAGTATTAATGTAGTGCCTAGCCTAAGGTCCAGGGCTCAAACTTATTTGCAGAAGATGGAGGGATTTTTCGGCGAGAAGGCGAATATGCTCGTGGAAAATAGTCATAGGGCGGGAACCGTCCTCAGGTGTGGAGGATTGGGTTACTCGCCCCTTGAAGTACGAAACTCCGACTAGACCGTCGGCTCTCGCGAGAGAGCCTGAGGATCAGCCGGTATCGTTCGTTACTCTACAACTGCGCCCGAGCTCTTAGCGAAGCGGACTTTGCGGCCGCCTTCTACTTTGTAGCCCAAACGAGTTGCTTTTTTGGTCTTGCTGTCGAGCAAAGCCACTTTGCTGATATGAATGCCCATAGGAACGTCGACAATGCCGCCGTCTTGGTTGTTCATATCTGGCTTCTGATGTTTTTTATTAGTATTTTTGCCGGCCAAAAACACGCGGTTGCGCTTCTTATCGAGGGTCTCGATCTTAGCAGTCTCGCCCTTCGACTTACCAGCCAGAACGACGACCTCATCGCCTTTGCGCAGCTTGCTCTTGAACTCGGACTTAGGATCGTGTTGTTTGAATTTCTTGGTCTGCATTGCGAAGAACCCACCTAATCATTACTTTAGTCCAGGACGCGAAGCCTCCCTTCTAGAGGAAGTTGCGGCAGCGGTCAAGGTCGCAGCGCACTTGAGAGCAATTTTTTCTCTCGCGGCGCTGGCCTTGCCTATAGCTACTAAGCTTCCTTTATGATATCAATGACTTGCATCAAAAAAGATGAGGGTTATCCTTATGTTCCTTAGTCGCCTACGTCACCGCCACTTGGCTGTAGTCCTGGGGCTCGCCAGCCTCTCGGTTCTAATACCCCATGAAGAATCGGTACTTGCGGCTGATTTTGGCGACCTGGCTCCGGGCAAGGCGCAGGACATCCGCCCACAGGACGTGATCACGTGGGAGGCATTTCAAGCCGTCACTGCGGCCGATGGAAGCATCGACGCGGCACTGCGAATGACCTCGACTCAGGGCTGGAAGGTATACGTCAAGAACCTGAAGTTCAGCGGTCCTAGCGGATACATCATCAATAAGATCAGCGCTCCACCGACTCGCACCATCATGGATCCGATTGAGAACCATGAAACCGAAGTCTACGAGGGCGGCGAGTTCACCATAAATCTGCAAGGTGCGCCGGCATGGCGACAAAGCACTTTTCCGATCACAATCACCTATGTGGGCTGCACGAATGTAATATGCCTGTTCCCGTACAGCCAGACAGTCGATGTGGCTATGGTGCCACCGCCTAACTCGGCCGTACAGAATGCCGCGACACCACCGGACGGCGAGCCACCAGCCTTGCCCGATGAGGATCTGCAAGTCACTCTAGCGGCATCGCTAAGCAACGGAGCAACATCGCTGGTCACTCTGTTTGCCATCGTTTTTCTCGGGGGACTACTCTCAAATCTAACCCCGTGCGTGGCACCAATGGTGCCCATCACGGTGCGTCTGCTGGCAAGACAGGGACACAATCATTACTTGAACGCCTGTTATTATGCGCTCGGAATTATCTTCAGCTACTCTTCTTTAGGTTTAGTCGCAGCTCTGAGCGGCGGATTATTTGGCAGCTTACTGGCAAGTAAAGGCTTTAACATCAGCTTCGCCCTGGTGATGATGATCTTAGGCGTCACTATGCTTGGTTTTGGCGATCTGTCTGTGCTGCAACGACTCGGTAGTCAGCTAGGCAGCGGTAAACCATCACCGCGAAATACCATCCTCATGGGTGTCGGAGCCGGACTTGTGGCAGCTCCCTGCACCGGCCCTATTCTCGCAGCTCTGTTAGCGTATACCGCACGCAATGCGACAAGCATTGGGGTGTCGACGGCCTTGCTAGCCACCTACAGCATCGGCTTTTCCCTACCCTACATCGCCCTTGGCGCAGCTGCCAGCAAGGTGAGTAAATGGCGAGTACATCCTCTCGCACAATTGGCGGTAAAATTACTGTTTGCCGGAACCATGTTTGGTCTGAGCTTTTACTACCTGCGGGTGCCCTTCTACGAGCTCGCACAAAGCATGCGGCCATACTGGGTCAATCTCGCTACCGGCGGCATAGCCGTTGGTTTAACGCTGTCTGCGGCCATCCTTGCTATGCCACGACTGCATCAGGCTAAAAGCGCCCTCATTGTCCCCACGATGGCTCTGGGATTTGGCCTATTTGCTCTTTCGCAGTGGGCCACTTCAAAGTCGGATCAGGCGAGTGCCGCCCCCGATCTTGACTGGTATCACGACGAGGCCAGCGCTTACGCCGCCGCTACTCGCACTGGTAAACCAATTTTTGTCGACATGTGGGCCGAGTGGTGTGAGGCCTGCAAGAAGATGGACGTCACGACTCTCGCTGATCCAAAAGTGGTCGCCGCGCTTCGTGAGCGGTGGATCTTACTTAAGCTAGACTTTACGGAAACATCAACCGCATCAGATGACCTACAGCAGAAATATGCAGTACAGAGCTTACCAACTTTTGTATTGCTGCCGACGAATGCAGATCTAAGCCAAAAATCTGCTATCACCGGATACGTCAATGAGACGACCTTGATGAGTGAGCTACTTAAGTTTATCAAGCACTAGGTGAGGTCATCAGTGTTACATCACGTATTGTTCGTCGCCTCACCCGAGCAGATCCGCTTGACCAAACTTGCTTTGGCGCGGGTTCATGCCGTACCTATTGGCACACCTAATAATCTGTCCGAGGCTTTCCATTTACAAAATGTCTATCTTGAGCACATCACACTTAACGTCCATTTGATCTCAAACTTAGACGCTATCACACCGCATCTACGTCGCAATCCAGTGGACCTCCTGATTTATGATGAGCGCCAGGGGGGCATTGAGGCGCGGGCGGCTTTACACAAAATTCAAACCGACACGATGGCCTTTGGTGAGCTATGGGGACCAGACTTCATCTTCCCTATGAGTCGCGTTGTCGCCATCCTTGGCGACGACCGCAACGAAGCTCAGCGCGCTTTCGAACTAGGTCGCGTGCAAGTGCGCGACGTTTATGTGGCACCGCAAAACACGGCAAATATCTTACGTTGGTTAAAACGCGTACTGACCCAAAGTTTAGTCCGCAGTGACCGAGTCGGCATGGCTCTTAGCGGCGGCGGTCTCGAGGGGTTTTTGTATCAGGTGGGCGTTCTTCATGCCTTGGACAAAAGTACTATCGGTAGGCCACTTCGCAGTGTCGATGCTTATTCCGGAATCAGCAGCGGCTCTATCTGCGCCTCGCTGATGGCGGGCAACGTGCCCACTGCTGAGGTGATCAGAGCAATGCACGGCAAGTCCGACGTGCTCCCACCTTTGCACGGCAGCATCATGTTTGACTTAGCCGCCACCAATATCGGTAAAAGACTGGTTAAAACTGCACTCACTGCCACCGGCATAGATCCAACCCGCTGGGTGCGCAAAATGATGAGAGCTATCCCCACAGGAATATTCAAGGGTGAGACTCTCAAGGCTTACATGCGAGATGCGATCCTAACCTACGGCCATGAAGATTCTTTTGAAAATTTGAGCTCAGAGCTATACATAGGGGCCACCGACCAGGACACGTTTGAACACGTCACCTTCGGCAAGACTCCGTGGAGAAACATCACCGTATCTGATGCCATGCGCGCATCCTGCGCCCTCCCCCCCTTCTTCACACCCGCCCAAATAAACGGCAGATGGTTTATTGACGGACAGGTCACGAAGACGTGCAATCTAGAACTCCTAGTGCAGCGCCAATGTCGCCTCATCGTCATTATCGACCCAATGAAACCGCTGGCTACCATGATTCCTGGGTCCGTTGATAAAAAAGGCGGCGTATTTGCGGTACTACAGACCATCAAGGCTCTAGTGCACACACGCTTTCACCAAACTCTTACGCACCTCACTGAGCGCTATCCTGACGTCGATTTCTTAGTGTTTCAACCGGATGAGGAATGTGCCCAGCTCATGGCCGGCATGCCTATGCGTTACAAAATTCGCACCGAAATTGTCACTGCGGCATACCGTCAAACGCTGCGTCAGCTTCGCGAACGTCACGGCGTCTACTCAGCGAAATTAAGTCGGTTTGGCTTTAATCTGAAGTCACCGTCCGAGCTACTTGAACTAGAAAGACGGGAGCACGACATCCTGGAAACAGGAACCTAAGCGACCCGGACCATATTACTGCATACAGATGTAGTTAAAGGAAATCGAACTCTGGCCGGACGCTAGACTTATGGTGAATGCAAGCGATGTGGCTGCACTAATCCGAACGTTCAAGCTGCCAGTGTTGATGTTGCTGTCACCGGTCACAGTGACGACGCACACCGGGGTATTTGCGTAAGCGGATGCAAAGTTGATCGTACACTCAGACGGCGCGCTAGTACCGAAGGTGACTGTGCCACGAGTGTCGTTACCAACAATCACAGGACTTGCTCCACAATTGCTTAGAGTCGGTGCAGCTGTGCTTGAGTTGCCGACGTGGCCATTGACGTCCAAGGCCGCCGCTGGAGCAGTCGTACCGATACCAACATTGCCGCCCTGGAACACTGCGGCGTAATTAGAGTTCGCACCAGTCTGTGCATTCACATAAAGGCCGTAGCTATTAGTCTGAGCACCGACAGCTGTAGCGCCAATGCCGAGAGCCACTGCGTTGGTAACAGTATTGTTGCTGCCCTTTCTCGGTGCGCCAGCGACGTAAGCCGTGTATGCATTCGTCGTGGTCACTGCAGCATTTGTCGAAGCCAAGACTGGGGCGCCTATTGCATTGAATGCCATGTTCCCAGTGGTCGAATTTGACCCGGTGGCACTATCGGTGAAGGTTGGGCTAGAGAATCCTAGATAGGCACCAGTTAGGCTAGGAGCAGCTGACTTACTACCGCCGACATCTAACTGTGATACTGGCGACGTCGTCCCGATGCCAACGTTGCCTTGTACGATTAAGCCATTGGTCGGGGCTATACTGCCACTTGCCGAGGTTCCACCGCCGTA
>CAIWTN010000240.1 GCA_903915625.1 uncultured Pseudomonadota bacterium
CGCTGTCACTCGACCTTTTTCATCGACAGTGACACGGAAATAGGTGCCAGCTGGGACTCCCGTGGCTGTTAGCACTGGATTCGGATAAGCGCCAGTTAAGTCACCACCGGCGCTTCCAGTAGGCGCAGCTCCGGAAACCCAGCCCAGGGTGCCGGATCCGTTGATGGTCAGCAGTTGACCATTAGTGCCGTTGGTACTCGGTAGAGTCCAGACGATGGACCCATTCATCTCATCGGGGGCCTTCAACGCATATGAATTGATTGAGCCACGATCATTGAGAACCAAGCGATTTGCGGTCGTGCTATTCCCTTTGATAACGATGTTGCCAGTGGAAGCTATGCCGTTTGCACTAATGCTACTTGTTGTATCTATTGTAGTCGCGCCAGTGATTAGAGTTGTCCCGGAAATCGTGCCATCGTTTATCATAGGTGCGGTCAAAGTTTTTCCGCTTAGAGTTTGGATCGAAGTGTCGGTGACGACCACGCCTGACGTTGGGAATGTGGCCGTTGAATTGACTCCAATACCACCACGGTCGGTTGGCAAGATGCCAGTTACAGACTCGGATTGGCTAAGGTCAACCGCGCTGAAGTAGGGAGTGCCGCCGTCCGCGGGCACAGTTAAGCTTTGGAAGCGCCCACCTGCTGCGGTGGAGCTAAGTGGTCCGTAAGAGTTACCGAGGATAACGCCATTGGTATAAAAGGCTGAAGCACCGGTACCGCCATACATGACTGGAAGTTGACCATCATTGATGATTGAAGCTGGTAAACGAGGAATATCCTCCATCGACAAACTAGCGCCTTCAATTACGCGGCCTTTGCTATCGACGGTCAGCTTTGTGTAGTTGCCGGCAACGACGCCAGATGGTGCAAGCGTAGGGTTAGGGTATAAACCCGTTAAGTCCCCACCTGCCACCCCAGAAGGTGGTGCAGAGGATACCCAACTCAGAACTCCAGCTCCGTTTGTACTAAGAATATTACCGGAGCCACCGTCAGTTCCTGGCAAAACGTAGCCAATCGAAGATGCCATAGTATCTGGTGCGCGTAGCGACACGCCGAAGTTCGAACCTTTGTCGTTGAGCACCAATCTATTGGAGTTGGTGTTGTTACCGCGGATGGACACATTGCCTGACACTACTGCCGAAGCAGCGCTAATAGCGCCGGTCGTGTTAATAGTCGTCGAGCCGGTTATGACCGACGCACCGTTTATGGTGCCGGCTGTAATCAGCGGGCTGGTCAATGTTTTGTTAGTCAGAGTTTCTGAAGCGGTTTGTGTGACTACGACACCAGAACTTGGGAAGGTTGCAGTCGAGCTCAGCCCAATACCACCCCGACTAGTCGGTAAAATTCCTGTCACCGCAGCGCTTTGAGATAAATTTATCGCGCCAAATGAAGGCGTCCCACCATCACTTGGTACCACCAGGGTTTGGAACGCAGCTCCAGCTCCCGTGGAAAGTAAATTACCACTGTCGTTACCAAGAATGACCCCATTGTTGGTAAAGCTAGTAGCGCCTGTGCCACCTCTGCTTACGCCAAAGACTCCTGACGTGATATTGACGGTAGATAGATTGGGGATATCTGCCACAACTAAGCTGGTGCCTGCTGTGACGCGACCTTTGGCGTCGACAGTGACTTTGGTGTAGCTGCCAGCTTGCACACCTGTTGTGGTCAAAACTGGATTAGGGAAGGCTCCAGTTAAATCGCCGCCAGCATTGCCACTTGGTGTCGCGCCCGTAACCCAAGTTAATTCTCCAGAGCCCGTGGTAGTAAGGAGCTGGCCACTGCTACCCTCAGTTGCGGGAAGTGTGAAAGTGACGGAGCCTGTTAGACTGTCGGGCGCCTTAAGTGCTACTGAATTAGTCGTACCGCGATCGTTCAACACCAACTTGTTAGAATAGGTACCTTGGCCTTGAATGGTTACATTGCCGGCCAGTGTCGCTGTGCTAGCCTTAACCGATCCGCTGGTATTGATGTTCGTAGATCCGTTAATTAATGATGCGCCGGTGATCGTGCTTGCAGTAACGATCCCGCCACTTAGAACTTTGTTGGTTAGTGTGGCAGAGCCTGCTTCTGTAACCACCACACCTGTAACTGGGAAGGTTGCTGATGAATTGATACCTGTACCACCCAGGGAGGTAGGCAACAATCCCGTTACTGCGGCCGGCTGTGCAAGGTTCAATGCACCGAAGGCTGGAGCACCACCATTCGCAGAAATTACCAGAGTTTGGAATGGTGACCCAGCAGCAGTCGAGAACAGATTGCCAGTCTGGTTGCCAATGATGACTCCGTTACTGGAGAAGTTATTGGTACCAGTACCACCATTGGCGACAGAAACCATTCCCGATTTGATAATGCTTGCGTCTAATCCAGGAATATCGGACGCATTTAATGTGGTGCCGGAAACGACACGACCTTTAGTGTCAACATTCACCTTTGGATACGCACCGGCATATACCCCAGTGGCTGCGAGTTGTGGATTCGGATACGAGCCGACTAAGTCACCGGTAGCAGGACCAGACGGCATAGAGCCGCTAACCCAGGTCATAGCACCTGTACCATCAGACGTTAAAATCTGACCGTTATCACCTATGCTAGACGGCAGTGTCAAAGTGAGCGAGGAAGCTAGATTATCTGGTGCTTTTAAAGACACACCATTTGTCGTTCCCCTGTCGTTAAACACTAATGAGTTTGCTGTTGTGTTGTTACCTTGAATGGTTACGTTGCCAACCACAGTTGCAGCGCGAGCTTTGATTGCGCCAGCGGTATCGATTTCTGTCGATCCGGTGATCACCGATGTCCCGGCGATCGTGCCATTTGTAATGGATGGGGCGAGTAGAGTTTTATTGGTCAAATTATCGGTGGTATTTCGACCTACCAAGGTGTCGGTAGCAGTCGGTAGTGTCAACAAACCTGTATTGCTGATCGTGCTAATGACGGGGGCCACCAACGTTTTATTGGTTAACGTAGTGGTGGCGTCTTCAGTAACGATAACGCCCGATGGCGGGAATACGGCAACTGAGTTAATTCCTGTACCACCAGCTCGAGTGGGCAATATACCCGTGATTGCTGCTGATTGAGTCAGGTCTACGGGAGCGAAATAAGGTGATCCGCCATCGCTTGGCACAATCAAGCTTTGATATGCGGAACCGGCAGCCGTAGACGTTAAATTCCCGTCAGAGCTACCAACCACGACACCTTTTGCACTAAACCCACTTGTGCCGGTACCACCTCTTGTCACCGGAATGATTCCCGAGCTTATGATCGAGGCTGGCAGGCTTGGGATATCCGAAACAAGCAGGTCAGAGCCGCCAAGTACACGGCCCTTCTCGTCTACCGAAACCCGGAAGTAAGTGCCTGGTGTGACACCTGTAGGCGCAAGTATCGGGTTAGGGAAGGAGCCTGTAAGGTCGCCGCCGGCTGGACCGGCTGGAGTAACTCCAGACTGCCAGGTTAGAACGCCAGCACCGTCGGTGGCAAGCATTTGACCGGCACTGCCAATGGTGTTTGGTAGTGTCAATTCGACGGATCCATACAGCGTGTCTGGCGCTTTCAAAGAGACCGAGTTAGCGGTGCCTTTATCATTGAACACGAGTCTATTAGCTGTTGTCGCATTGCCGCGAATAGTTACGTCACCGACTACTGTTGCTGCACCAGTTTGCACTGTGCCAGTGGTGTTGATGACGGTAGCGCCACCGATGACGGAGTTGCCTGTGATGTTACCGCTATTAATAACCGGACTAGTCAGTGTTTTGTTACTTAAAGTGTCAACAGTAGCGCGACCGACTAAAGTGTCGCTAGTCGTCGGCAGAACCAATACCCCAGTATTAGAAATCGCACTAATGACTGGGTTAAGTAAGGTTTTATTGCTGAGTGTTTCTGACGCTGTTCTGGTAACTACCGTCCCCGTTGTCGGGAACACAGCGTCTGATTTGACCCCAGTACCGCCTAAGCTTTGCGGTAGGATGCCCGTGACGGCTGCGCCTTGCGATAGGTTTATGGCACCAAATGTAGGTACGCCACCACCGGCCGGAACCGTTAAGCTTTGATACTCGGTGCCGGCGCCCGTAGAGAACAGGTTACCTGCATTGTTGCCAAGGATGACACCGTTACTAGCAAAGCTGGAGGCACCGGTACCGCCATTGACAACCGGCAGCATGCCCGAGCCGATGCTAGAGGCTGGCAATTTGGGGATGTCACTGACAGTAAGACTCGTACCAAAAAGTACCCGACCTTTTGCATCAACTTGGACTTTTTGATAAGTCCCTGCAGTGACGCCGGTCGCCATAAGTATCGGGTTTGGATAGTAACCAAATAGGTCGCCACCAGCGGCACCAGAAGGTGCTGCACCCGTCACCCAGTTTAGGACTCCGTTGCCGTCTGTCGCAAGAATCTGGCCGTTAATTCCGCCACTGCTTGGCAGCGTTAAGGTCACGGATGCGTCGAGAGTATCTGGTGCCTTCAACGATACCGCATTCACTGCCCCTTTATCGTTCAGTATTAAACTATTGGCAGTAGTGTTGTTACCTTGGATTTTCACATTGCCAGTGATAGTTGTTGCACCAGCTTTAATCGTGCCGACAGTGTCGATGCTGGATGCGCCAACTATTACTGTGGTGCCCGTAATGGTGCCGTTGGTTAGGATCGGACTTGCTAAGGTTTTATTCGCTAGTGTGTCGGTTGTATTGCGTCCAACTAGAGTGTCGTTTGTAGTTGGGAGATTTAGTGTTCCACCGTTTACAATGGCGCTAATGACGGGCTCAGTTAAGGTCTTATTGGTTAGCGTATCTGTGGTATCTCGGCCAACCAATGTGTCGCTAGTCGTAGGCAGAGTTAGAACTCCACCGTTGGCAATCGTACTGATTGTGGGTTGAATCAGCGTCTTATTCGTAAGACTTGCAGGTGCAGCCTCAGTGACAATGACGCCCGTGCTCGGGAAGGTAGCATTTGAAGTGATGCCGGTACCACCGAGAGTTCTAGGTAGAATTCCAGTGACTGCGGCTGATTGTCCTAAGTCAATTGCGCTGAAGTACGGAGTCCCTCCGCCACTTGGAATCGTCAAGCTTTGGTAAGCCGTACCTGGTGCTGTCGAGAACAAGTTGCCAGTTGCGTTACCTAATACGACACCGTTAGTGCTAAAGCTGGATGATCCCGTACCACCTCGGTTTACTCCCAGGACTCCGCTACCAATCTGAGAGGCTGGCAAACTTGGTAAGTCTCCAACACTCAAACTCGTTCCCTGCAAGACGCGGCCTTTATCGTCGACGGCGACTTTGAAGTAGGTACCAGGGCTAACGCCTGTGGCTTTTAAAGTAGGGTTCGGATAAACACCAGCAAGATCACCGCCAGCATTGCCGGTAGGAGCGGCGCCAGCTACCCAGCTCAGCATGCCTGCTCCGTCAGTCATCAGGAGCTCACCGCTGTTACCAGTGCTGCCAGGCAGCGTCAGAACGACGGATCCAGTTAAATTATTTGGCGCCTTCAGAGCCACCGAATTAGTGGTGCCACGGTCGTTCAAAACCAGTGCATTGGCGGTGGTGTTGTTACCGCGAATGTTGACGTCACCAGTGACGGTGGTCGCCCCAGAGCTGATAGTTCCCGTTGTGTTGATTACCGTTGAACCGCTAATTAATGCCGCTCCGGTTACCGTGCCACCGTTCAATAGAGCGTTAGTTAAAGATTTATTGGTCAACGTGTCAGCGGTATTGCGGCCTACTAAAATATCAGTCGTTGTTGGCAGTGTCAGAGTGCCAGTGTTGGTAATCGAGCTAATTTTTGGTGAAACTAAGGTTTTATTTGTGAGTGTGTCAACGCTATCACGGGCCACTACGGTATCATTCCCGCTTGGCAGGATTAGTAGTCCGTTATTGGAGATGGAACTAATGACTGGCGTTGTTAGTGTTTTATTCGTGAGTGTAGCTGGTGCTGCCTCCGTGACAACAACTCCGAAGCTTGGGAATACGGCGGTTGACATGACGCCGATACCGCCGCGTCCGGTCGGTAGTATGCCGCTGACGGCAGCCGATTCGGAAAGATTCAGTGCACCAAACGAGGGAGCGCCGCCATCGCTTGGAATGGTCAGCGTTTGATAAGCGGTGCCTGTTGTTGTAGATACGAGGCCGCCAGTGACTTTCCCGATGACTACACCGTTATTGTTGAAGCTAGATGCTCCGGTACCGCCGTTCACTACCCCTAGCACGCCACTGCCTATCACTGATGCATTTAGGCTGGGGATGTCGCTAGCAATCAACGTACCACCGGCTGTGACTCGACCTTTCACATCGACGGTGACTTTCTGATAGATGCCCGGGGTTACTCCTGACGGTGCCAAAATTGGGTTTGGGTATTGCCCAGCCAAATCGCCGCCTGCATTCCCGTTCGGGGCGGTGCCGGTGATCCAGCGCATACTGCCGGCACCGTCGGTAGTGAGGACTTGGCCATCGGCGCCGTCGCTACCGGGCAAGGTATAGATGACTGATGAGGTGAGCACATCCGGTGCCTTTAAGGCCACCGAATAAGTAGTTCCCTTGTCGTTAAACATTAACTTGTTTGCTGTATTGGTATTTCCTTTAATGGAGATGTCTCCATCAATATTGGTGGTGCCGGCACTCAGTGTTCCGCTGATATCGATCGTGGTCTGGCCTGTGATCCTGGAATTTCCTGCGACTGTCCCGGAGGTAATCACTGGAGAAATTAATGTCTTATTGGTTAAGTTGTCAGTTGTGTTACGTCCTACCAAAGTGTCAGTGCTGGTTGGGAGGCTGAGCGTTCCAACGTTCGTAATTGTGCTGATTACCGGGTTCGTGATGGTCTTGTTATTCAAAGTCTCAGTTGCATCTCGTGTGGCGACTATGCCATCAGCCGGGAATGTAGCGGTGGAACTTATTCCGATACCGCCCCGTGTCCGCGGCAGTATGCCTGTCGTTGCTGGCAGCTGTGAAAGGTCGATTGAGCTGAAGCTAGGTGCACTGCCATCACTTGGGATTGTCAGGCTTTGGTAGGCTGTGCCCGGTGCAGTTGCGTTGATTCCGTCAGTTCCGTTTCCTAGTAAGACACCATTTGCGGTAAGGGACCCAACTCCCGTGCCGCCTCGTGGTACTCCGATGATGCCAGTATCGATCTTCGATGCCGGGAGTGAAGGTATGTCGGCGATGTTTAGTGTAGTGCCGGCACTGACTCGGCCTTTGGCATCCACTGTAACTTTGGGATATATGCCAGGTTGGACACCGGTGGTCGTCAGCGTCGGGTTAGGATAAATGCCGGTGAGGTCGCCACCGGCGGCACCGGTTGGGCTAGCACCGGATACCCAGCTTAGGTTTCCTGAGCCATCGGTAAAGAGCAGCTGATTAGGGGTTCCATCTGCACCAGGCAACGTCCAAGTTACTAGGCCTGCGAGTGTGTCTGGAGCTTTTAGTGAAATTGCATTTATAGCATTTTTATCAGTCAAAATTAGTTTGCTCGCGGCTCCGCTCGCGGCTTTGATAGTGACGTCACCAGTGACAGTGGTGCTGCCAGATTTTACGGTTCCAGTGGTGTCGATTGATGTCGATCCGGTGATCAGTGCTGCGCCGCTAATGGTGCCTCCGTTGAGCAGAGGAGACTCCATTGTCTTATTGCGTAGCGTTTCAGTTGCATCGCGGGTTACCACAACCCCCGAGGTCGGAAAGGTGGCCGATGAATTAACGCCAGTACCGCCCAATGAGGTTGGTAGCGTGCCGCTGGTAATGATCGAAGCTGATAAGCTCGGTATGTCTCCCGGTGACAGGGTGGTACCCGAGGTCACGCGGCCCTGTGCGTCTGTGCTTATTTTAGTATAGCCGCCAGGGACGCCTGTGTTTGGAAGGCCGATGATCGCCGAGTTGCCAACAGTAGTCACAACTATGCCGCTGCCCGCTGTTACGCTCCCAATCTTGTTGTTAAAGGTGAGCCAATCGACCACGGAAAGATAGCCGGACGATACGGATGAGGCTTGACCCAGCGAAATCCGACCATTTGTCGAATCATAGGAGACAGGCGCGGTGGCTGAAATGGCTCTTTTAGCAGCCGATTGAGCACGGGCATCGGTATAGTAGAGATTACTGCCCTCGCTCACATCGCTTGTGGTCAGGCTGATGTTTCCGGTTTTGCCCGCAACGGAGGTCACCGGCACCTGCGGAAAAGATCCCCAGCTGAGTCGGCCTGAACCATCAGTCTGGAGTATCTGACCGGTCGCTCCATCTGCGGATGGCAGCGTCCAGACTATGTCACTTGGAACATCGTCCGGTGCCTTCAGACCGACATAGTTTGAGCCGGAAAGGCTGCCGAATCTGAGTTCGCCGGTCTGTCCAGCTCCGGTACTATAGGCTTTAAGCTCAACGCCGGCTTGCATCGCAGTGGAGATGGAACCCGCGGTAAGAATGGAGTCTGCAGTAATTGCTGTTTGTTTAGTGTTGAAAGCCAGCCAATCTGCCGTACTAAGGTAACCATCGCTGACACTTGTGGCAGCGACTATAGACACAGTTGGGGTCGTACCGGTCATCGTGACCGCAAGTGGCGGTGTTGCCGTTACAGTCGTAGTCGCAGGAGACCACATCACACCATCGTAACTTAGAACTTGTCCTGCCACGGGGGCAGCACCGCTGATGTTCGTTCCTTGTATCGCACTCGCGTTTGGCGTCGGACTTCTCCAAACAAACTTGCCATTCGCATCTTTAGTCAAAAACTGGTTAGCTGCTGGGGCTGTAGATGGACCGACACTAAGTTTACCATCGGTATTAAAATCGACAGTCTTGCCATCGACCGGCACTCTTGCTGCATAAGGAACAGTAACGACCTGTTGTAGAGGATATGGTGCGCTGGCATGGGTCAGGTCTGTGATTTGGAACCAGACTGGCTGTGAAACATCAGGGAATACTTTAGCGTAATCAGCAGCGCTCAGTGTCACTCGGACCTGGAAGATCCCTTCCTGTAGGTTCACACTTTCGAATCCGTTTGTAACTGCCAGGACTGGCGCGCTACCTTGGCCGTCATGGAAAAAAGAAATCTCTAGTGCGACAGGTCCAGCGACTGGTTTGCCACTAGTTTCAGTCAGCCGCCCGCTGAGCACGAAGTCTAAAGTAGACTGAGCGATCGCTGCTTTGGCGGCAAAGACCAACGTAAACAGGAGAAATGATATGCGCACTACACTACGCATCGAGTTCCTCCCATTAGTTGCGAACGTTGTTTAGCGTCGGAACGATTGCGACAAAAGGATTCCAGCTTCGCCTCGGAAAGCGAAGAGTTGGTCACTTTGGAGAATTCAAGCGCCATGTGCCGGAGTCCTCGTTCAGAGCCAACAGAAGCGGAAACGCATCTGTCCATGGCGATACGTCGGCACAATGTTAGGGGACCTTGAGTCGGAAGTTGGCTGCATCTGAAATATCTGCAATACCCAGCAATATTTGCCTATATTGCTAGTCAAAATGTGCCTACCTGATTTCTTGGCGTATGCGGCTGAAATGATTGACTAACATGCTCGCTTATTGAAGTTTCTAAGGCGACCTAGCTAGCTCTGTCTTCGGTGATTAGCTGTTTGTCGGTTTATATTAATAAGTTGTTTAATTACTGGTGGTTGAGGGGTCTCGTCGGCCGGGAAAGAGCTTTCATAAAAAAATTGCACGCAGTGATCAACTAAACGTTCTTTTTGATTTTTGGGATTGAAACGAGTGAGGGGGGGGACCCGCTTGGATCGGTCCAAAGCAAACACTGACCAGCCGGCCAATTTTACTGTGGCGCTTTTCACACTTTTCTGACGGCACTTAACTTGCAAGGTGAAAATGGTGGGAGAAGGCAAGGATGTTGCGTCGCTTCGTCGTCTGTTTGCTCTCGTTCCTCAGAATAAATATTAGGGGGAGTTAGTCATGGGAGACACCACCAAAACTCTGCCACAGCAATTTCATCATGCTGGCTACGATCGTGAAGAAGAATATTTTTATCAAATGAACCGCGAGCTGATTGAGCGGAATCGGCGCGAGTTAGACAAGCAGCGGCAGGAACTCGCGACCGTGAGTTTGGCACAGGCTTATTGGATGAAATGTCCGAAATGTGGTGCTGCGCTCAAAGAAGAGACCGTCCTCGGACTTAAGGGAGATGGTTGCGAAAAATGTGGTGGTGTTTTCTTCGATCGCGAGGAGATTATACAGCTAGCGGAGACTCACGAACCTCATGCATTCAAAGAGGCCATAAGCCGAGTGTTCGGTGCTGCTGCGAAAAAACTGCCTAGTGGTATCGGTCAGTTCCCGGTATAAATGAGACAAAGTCGAAGGCCTATCTCGGGCTGAGGACTCGCTCTCAAAGGCCGGTAGATATGAAAAAGTTCGCGGTGGCCCTAGGTCTGGCTCTTTGCGTTTTGGTCGCTGTTTTAGTGGGGCGGACGTGGCGTTTAACGGGGTCATCGACTGCACCAGCGGCCGCTGTGAAGGCTGATCTCAATGCGTCATTATTGGCCGGGCGATTGGCTAAAGCGCTACAGATTCAGACTATTGCTCACGAGCCACCTGAGCCTAATGAACTGATACCTTTTCAGGCGCTGCATGAGTTGATGCGTAGTTCATTTCCCCGTACGTTTAGCGCACTCAAGACGGAAGTGATCGCGGGCGGCAGCTTGCTGATGACGTGGCAGGGTAGTGATCCGTCGCTTCCGCCCGTACTACTTCTGAGCCACCAAGATGTGGTGCCGGTGTCGCCTGGTACCGAGGGCGATTGGCTGCACCCGGCTTTTTCTGGTGTCATTGACCAGGGCTTTATCTGGGGCCGGGGCACTCTCGATGATAAAAGTGGCGTGTTTGGTCTGCTTGAGGCTGTGGAACATCTATTGCTCCAGGGGGTAAAGCCGAGGCGTAGCGTAATCTTGGCCTTCGGCCATGACGAAGAGGTCGGTGGCAGTGGCGCAAAAGCTATGGCCACTTTGTTGGCTGATCGCGGTACCCGAGCGGAGTATATCCTCGATGAAGGTGGCATGGTGGGCGAAGGAATTATAAGCGGTATCGCTCGGCCGGCTGCGCTTGTAGGTGTCACCGAGAAGGGAGTAGTCAGCATCGAGCTGACAGCGCAAGATCCCGGAGGTCACTCATCTATGCCGCCCAGGACCACCAATATTGGTCGGCTAGCGCGTGCCATCACTCGCCTCGAGGCGAATCAGGAACCTCTTCGCATCGGCTCGACCTTAGCGGAGTCTTTGCAAGCTTTGGCGCCGGCGATGGGGTTTGGGCGCCGTCTTGCTGTGGCCAATTTATGGCTGTTTTCTCCGGTGATCAGCAAAATGCTGGCCACTTCGGATTCAACGCGAGCCGGCATGCACACGACGCTAGCGCCAACGATATTCCAGGCCGGTATTAAGAATAATGTCCTGCCAGGTATTGCAAAGGCAGTGGTCAATTTGCGTCTTATTCCCGGCGATTCGATTGCCAAGGCAATGCAGCGCGTTGAAGCGGCGATCGATGATCCTGAAGTGAAGATTCGGACGCTCGCTCACGGCCGTGAGCCGGCTCCAGAATCGGATCCCAAGGCAGGCAGTTTTATCGCACTGTCAGATACGATTCAGCAGGTGTTTCCCGATGCTATTGTCGCTCCGTTTTCTACAGTAGCCGCGACGGACGCCGCGCATTACGCCGCAATTTCGCCGAACGTGTACAGATTTTTGCCGGTGCGGTGGGGGGCAGAGGATCAAAAACGCTTCCATGGTACCAATGAGCGTATCAGTGTTGAGGGATACGCCGATGCTGTCCGGTTTTACATTCAGCTGATTAGTAATACGGCTGGGTAGGGATTGCGAAGCGCCTCAAGGTTTTGTTTAAATAGTTGATATCATTGGTTAAATAGAGGTGGCTTCCTGACGTCTGTGGTCTGGGGCTACTACTGGAATTTTGACTTTGATTGGCTGACCTGCAAATAATCTGTGTCTGACGATTTCCGCTTCAAAGATACATCTGCCTTTGGTATACCGTTGTTTCTCCATCATGGCGGCATGGCGGAATTGGCAGACGTGCTGGACTCAAAATCCAGTGTCCGCAAGGACGTCCCGGTTCGACCCCGGGTGCCGCTACCATCTCTCTTTCTCTCTCTCTTCTTAAATTAGCCCAGACTTTTAAGTATCTCTAAAGCCTCCTCAGCTATTTGCTCTTGGAAACTAGCCATGGCCTCGGTGCTCGGCTTCGTTCTCAGAAACTCCTGCGTTCGGGCTATGATCTCTCGCTGTGCTGCGAGGATCGGCGGGAGGATGCCCGTGCCCTCGCGATTGTGCAGCACCACGAGGTTCATGTATTTACTCATCTCTTGCTCAGGCATCGGTCTCAGCAGTCTTTTAAGGCGAAGAGACTCTGCCTGCATTGGGACGGTAAGGCCGTCACTAAGTGCCAGCGGTACTTTGCCAGCTTCGACCCATATTGGCACGGCAAGAGAAGTAGCAGGCTCGCCGAGCAACACCCACAGGGTCGCTAGTGAGTTTGGATTGCCTGGTATCTTGCCCTCGATCACCACTGCCGAGGCCGTAGAGTCACGATTGATCGTGTCGACGCTAGCGTACCATTCGGCGCTTTGGGATGTTTTTGTCGCCAGGTCTTCTAAGCTCGGCACCTGGAGCAAAGTATGGCCAAAATCGCGCGCTAGGCGGTTAAAAATAAAATCGACATCGACTGCCGTCCTCTGCTGTTCGATTAAGCTAGTCGCGCGTTCAAAGCGCAAATAACCAACGCCTTCTCCGACTGCGCCGCTGCGAGAGAAGTTCGTATTAACCAGGTAGTGTTTAGGTGACTCATTCACCGACAGTTTTTTAAATCCGTGATTGTGCAGTTCAAAGATGGAAACCTCGCCAGAAGCATCCGTGACTACAAAATTGGTTTGTGCACCTAGATTAGGACCCAGTTTTTGCTGCAGAAACTTTTCAAAATCGCCAATGCTGGCGATCGTCCTCAGGGCCTCTGCCATGATGGCCCCTTCCTGGTCCTTTGCTTCCTTCGGATCTAGCGGAAGATTGTAGGCAACGGAATTAAAAATACCAAATCCTTGGTCATTAATGCCAGCAAACACAGTGCGCCCAGTTGTCTCTGTGTGGTCGGCGAGTCCGATATATTTGTGCGGCTTTGCGTCGACATAAACCACTCTGTTAGACAGATCATCGGTATCGCGATTTTTCCACATCAGTGGAGCTTGAGATGCGGTGGCGACGGCTGTCCAAGCTGCTGTGGTGCAGGCATCAGCCGGGGTATACGGCAGTGCTGCTGCCAGACACAATAATAATGAATGGCCTAATTGAAATACGTTTTTACACCAATGTTTAACACTGGAAGGCATCGGCTGTATTGCGTACGTATCACTACACATGCTAGTGGATCCCCTTTTGATTTGAGGAATCTTAACTTGCCCGTAGCCATTCCAGCAACAGCCGAAATGTTTCGCGGGCACTTGCTCCAGATTCACTATATTCGCTGTCTTTGACGGCATTCTGCGCTTGTGAACGGAGTGACTGCCACATGGTGAGAGTCTCGCTTCCATAGCCATTGTAAAAATGCATCCTCGTGTCATCCAAGTTTAAATTATTTAAAAGAGATCGCCTAATCACCTGCGCACCTAAAGTCGCTCCTTCAATCACATATAGGATTCCGACACACTTGGGCAGGCTAGAGATTTTGGAAATCCCGGCATTCTTAGGTGACTCTGCGAGATCTATCGTCGATTCTCCTAATGCGATCAGATCCGCATGAATCCACTGAGTTTTAAAACGTCGCGCAATACTCAGTCCATCGCCGAATTCTTGAACATACTGGCTCAGTCTAGCCTCTAGCGGAGTATAAAAACCCAGCATTTTGATGAGGTGTGAGCGATATTCAGCAAGGGTGAGATCTGCCCTGAGCAGCGGCATGACGGATTCTATGGATAGATGTAGGTCGGCAGTTTCGGATTTTAAAAATTCGAAGAGCGAGGGATTAGCTGGGATGCTAGAAGGACTTAGTGTCTGCAATTCATGCATAAGATTCCATTCCCTTCTATTCGATACATGGCAGGCTTACTGCCTTAAACGCGGCAAATAGTGCTTCCCGGTAAATAGGTTTTGTTAAATAAAAGCTGAAGCCAGCGTCTAGCCCCTTGCTCTTGTCTTTTGTCGAGGCGTAGGCGCTTAGGGCTATGGCAGGGATGGGGCTTAGTTGTCGTTGCTTCTCCTCTTCGCGCCAGAGGCGGATCAGGTCGTAGCCATTTAGGCGTGGCATTGCAATGTCGGACACCATCAGGTCAAATTTCTGGCAGCGAAGTTTTTCAAGGGCCTCCTCGCCATTGGTTGCTGTGGTGACAGATGCGCCATTTCTAGAGCAGATTAATTGGAGAGCATTTAAGGCGTCGGGTTCGTCTTCAGCGATCAATATACGAAGACCATTTAGCAGGTTTTTGGCTTCATTTTTTAATTTCGTTTCTTTAGGTGGATTAGGCTCATGCGATTGTATCTGCTGGATGGGGAGAGTGATGAGAAAACGACTCCCGTGACCTGGTCCTTGGCTATATGCGCTGATGTGGCCACCGTGCATTTCCGTGAGGCTTTTCACTATAGACAATCCGATTCCTAGCCCTCCGGCCTTAGTCGCCGCGCTGTTTTCTTGGACAAATCGGTCAAATATTTTATCTAATTTTGCTGGATCGATACCGACGCCAGTGTCTTCGACTTCGATAGTACATTCTGACTGTGACTTTGCCAGTCTAACTCGAATCTCACCTGCGGAGGGTGTGAACTTTATCGCATTGCTTAGCACATTCCATACTATTTGATGAAGGCGATCGGGATCTGCTGACAGAGTGAATTGCTCACAAGGCTGTAACTCAACAGTGATATTTTTTGCTGTTGCAGTCGGATTCATGCCTTCGACTACCTTTTGGACGAGAGCGTTCACATCAATATTATTTTTGATATCTATCCGCATCTTCCCTGAGATGATTCGGAAAGTGTCTAATAGATCATCGATCATAGCGACTTGCAGTTTGGCGTTGCGATCTATGATTTCAATAGCGTTTTTGACCTCTGGATTCTGATCCGGGTTGTCGCGCAATAAATCAATCCACCCAATGATAATGCTAAGAGGTGTTCTAAGTTCGTGCGACGCATTACTTAAAAATGCGTCCTTCGCTTTATCCTCTCTTTCTAAATTCTGATAGGATTCAGATAAAATCTGCATTCGTGAAAATGTTTCCTGGACGAATGCAGATAAAAAATAGTGGGCGACCTCTTCGTCTTCTTCGCTCCAAGGCCGAGAGAAAAACCTAACCTTCTCTATCCACTCAGCAAAAGATGCGCGTGGAGTCATCTTTTCAATGGCTCCACTAGGGGGTACAGTTAAAGTATTGGGCTGACCGCCCCAACGTACTTCCTTCGCCTCTTCGGGGCGTACCCATATGACGAAGTCTTCAAAGTTACGTAGCAGTGGGACTGCTAGTGCTCCAGCAGCATTTGGGTCTGCCTCCGCGAGATCTAAGTCTTGCTTAAGGCAGTCGCTTTTCCATGCAACTAGAGAATTTTGGGAGTGTAGGTGATTTTCCAAGATTGCCAATGTTTTTGGGTTCATGGATGCGCCGAATATTGCCTTTTTATCACCTACCTTTACAATCACCGTAGGACTAGAAGTCATGCTCAAGAGTCGCGGCCCTGATTCTTTCAGATTGAAATCTACTTCTTTACCGAGAGCTAGATCGTTCAAAAATGATTGCATAAAAAGCAACGTGTCGTTGCGAACCCTTAATTTTCTTCTTTCACTAAGTTCGGCCAATTTTGCCGCCAGCATGCGGGCGACTAAATCAAAAACCTCCCGACTTTCCCGGTCGGGATGCTTGGGCTCCCTGACTTGATGAAACGAAATTAAGCCCCAAAATAGGTCATTAACTCGTATCGGGAGCGACAATGTTGATCGGACGCCCATGTTTTCGAGGTATTGGAGGTGTATCGGGGAAACAGCGCGAAGGATACTCATGCTGAGATCGAGATCCTGAGATGATATGGATTTGCTCACTAAAGGTACAGACTCAGCCTGGCTATCGGCGATAATGCGGCATTGATTTTTAAATAGGATAGCCCTTGTGGGTGCTGGGATGTCTGATGCTGGATATTTTAGGTGGAGAAACTCGGGCATTTCCTTTTGCTTTGCTTCAGCGATGACTTCGCCATTCCACCCTTGGTCGAAGCGGTAGATTAAGATTCGACCAAATCCGGAATGTGCAAATAATTCATCAGCAGTAGCTTTACAGGCGTCCTCGATCGACGCCGATTCATTGAGTCTCGGTATTACATTTTTAATCAGCCGAAGCGAAGTGTCTTCAACTGTTTCAGCATCAATCTCAAATTCTAAAATTAGCTTTGACATTTGGCGATGACATTTCGCGGAACTGACCCGCCCCATCATTTGATCCGGAAGCTTCGCAAAAACATGGTGTGTTGATATTAATGCACAGAATTTATCACATGTATCAAATTGACTACGGTCTCCGATGTTGATCAGGTCATAGATATGTCGCCCAATCAGACTCTCAGCTGTCTCAATATTTAGGACTTCCTCAAAGTTTTTGCTTACTGCTTCGACAATCAGGGAATCCTCGTTTGCGATGATGATCAGGCCGCAACTTTGGATTGCGCCGCAGAATGCTATTGGCTCATGATCGCAGTCGATTAGATCACTAATTTTGTATGAGAGATTTTTTGACTTTTTCTCGAGAGCATCTTTCATGCTGAGAAAGTAATCAGGTGGGGTCTTGTCGCTCATAGACAGGTCACCTCGATCCAGCGGACATGCCCAGCCGGCCATTATCCTACGGACTAACAGAATGAAGTACGCGACGCTATTAAGAATTTTATAAGTTTATGGTCAAATTCAAGAACCGACTTAAGTTACGCTTGGATTTGCCGAAACGAGAAAGGCCTGCAAGTAAAAGCAGGTGAGTATTGTGAATTACCAAATAGCTTCGAGTAACCGAACTCATGAATCGAAATGATTTCGTGCCATTGCTAATTTTTGCTCTGTCCCTTACGGGCAAAGCATATGGTATTGAGGCCGATTGTTACGACAAAGGCGACAAATACTTTATCCCGGCGGCAAACCTGCTTGAGGCTAAGAAGAAGGCGCTTCTGTGTTTTTTCGCGGAAATTACGGTTAAATCAAGCACCAGGGAAGATAACCGAGAGGTCGAATTCACCCAGGAGCTCAACCTTGAGGCCAAGAGTTCAGTCATTGATTGGCAGGGTTTACGTCGGACGGAGTCCCCAAACCTCTATCAATGGGCTATTAAAGATGTGAACGAAAATCTGAAGCACCTAGCGCATGCGAATGAAAAGAGGATCATTCCAGTAGAAAAAGAGGTCCAGGAAGTTTGGCGCTCCAACGCCATCAAAAAAGAGGTGATTGAAATCACCTCCAAGCCTCAAGGAGCGGTTGTTACCTTTGACGGAGTCGAGAACGCGTGTGTGACGCCGTGCAAACTGGAAGTTCTTGATGGGTCTCATGCCATCGGACTTTGGAAGCAGGATTATAGTCGGCTATCGGGCACTATTAGTGTCGATTCTCGTCATGATTCATTCGGCTTTGAACTCAAAGAAAACATCGGACGGATAGCCTTCGCTGATTGTCCTGTTGCGACATCGGTTAACATCGATGGCAATAAGTACGGAAATACCTCTGACTCAGTCATGAAGCTGGCTCCAGGTAGTTATGTTCTTGAGTTTGAGCATCCCGAATACTTCAAGAACACACAAAAAATCTCGGTAAGAGTCGGTGATAATTCAAAAGTGACATGTGCGATGAAGCCTAAAATTGGCGGTATTGAAATATCTGCTCGTAGTTCTCAGGGCGAACCCGTCAAAGCTAATATCGAAATTGACGGCATTCTCGTGGGTAAGACTCCGGGAACCTACGAGGTTCGAGCCGGATCACGTCGAGTAAGGATTTCCACAGCCGATGAAGCTTGGGAAGATACAACTATAGTCCAAAAAAGCTCGATAAGTCCGATTGTTGCCAAGCTTACGCCGATAGTGTCTGAAGAAGAAAAGATCAAAAGAAAGAGCTACCGCTCCTTTTCGACGATGATCGAAATCGGCTCAATGGATGACCTAAAGTTCATAGAAAAGAGTTCTGGTGCGGAATACAAATTTGAGGACTGCCGGGAGAGTGGTGACCCAAGCGAGGGAGACACTGGCCGTTTTATACTAGCGAAGAATCTGACCGATAATTTTGGCATCAACATAGGCTACCTAAGTGGGCGCTACCAGGTGTGCCATATGTACTACGAACCTAAAACCTATGAGGCGCTAAGGTCCCGCTACAATGTCGAGTTTCAGGGGGCAACCTTAGGCCTAAATTACTCGCTCTTCACCCAGTGGAATCAGGTTCAAAACCCATCCGATCGAAGCTTTACCAGATGGTTCGATTTGAGGCTCTCTTATATGCCCAATCTGAGCATATCTCTCCAAAAAGAACAAACCCAAGGAAAGACCAGTTACGCATTGCCTGGTGCAATCCTTGGGGAGTTTTCGCTCGTCACGTGGACTTTTGATATGGTCAAAATCTCACTGATCAATGTTGGATACATTGGACAGTTCAAGCTACCCGAAGACAGCGCCGTCTCGCTGGGCGATTTTTCCCTGCTATCTTATTTCGGCTTTGGCCTATCGTTTTAACGAGCTCCCTGATCATTCTCGTGAGCGAGGCCTTCGAAAAATGAGCTCTGGGCATTTAGCAGTGAGGCGCGGATCTGCGCGTTACCGCCGTTGGCTGTCGTCGCCTCACGAAGTTGGCGCTGGAGTTCCGCTTTATTGATGGCCAACTTTGCGACACAACGAAGCTTCAACACACGTTCCCCAGATTCGTCGCTTTGCTCGACTTTTTCCCAGTAGCGCTGGGTAGTCTTAACACCGCTGAGCTTTGACTGGCTCAGGAATGCAGTGAGGGCCTCGTAGCCAGGATCGCTCGCCGCATCTCTCTCGTTGACCTGGCCGCTCGTTGAGATGTGCTCCTTGATATAGCGCGCCATAGAGGAACGGCCATCTAATTCTGCCGCTTTCAAACAAGCTTCTGTCCGACTATTTGCTCCCATGCTTACCTGAGAAACGAAGATGACATCGCTTGATTCCTCGGCCATTGCTATAGAGCCATCCGCCCATGCTGGGGTCTCGCTTTTGTTAGCAATTCTTTCGATGACGCGAGACTCTTTGAATTCTTTCGTCGATGCCGTGACGCAGCCCTGGGATAGTAACGTGAAAGCGATGACTTGGCGTAACATGTGGGTACTCCAGCTCATTTTTAGTAAGTAAACGATGCGGCGTCCGCCTCTAAACAGACGCCGAAAAGGAAATAAAATTCCGATAACCTAGCTAATGCTTACTTCAATAATTCAAGAGCTGCCTTAGCTGTGGGGTCATTGGGATAGACTGCAAGTACGTTGTGATACGCAGATTTTGCCTCGGTATTTTTCTTCAAATAGCCTAGGCAAAATGCCTTCTGCACTAAGAAAGTTTGATCACTGGGATATAGCTTAAGCATTTTCTTTGCGGTTTCTAGTCCATCATCAAACTTTCCAAGCATGATGTCCGCGCGAATCTGGTTCCAGCTGGCAGCGTAATGATCCGGTGAAATTGAGAGAATCTTTTCTGATACGCTAGCTACATCGCTCCAGCGAGCCTTAGCTACATAGACATTCATCAGGCCGAGTAGTGCTTCCACTGACTTGGGCTCTGCTTCTGTTGCTCTCGTATAATGTTCTAGTGCATTGGCCGTGATGCCGGAACTAAGGAACAGATAACCTAAACGTAGATTCAGAATGTATGAATCTGGCTGTCTTTTCTGAGCCTTCGCGATCACAGCGACGGCGTCTTTGTAGTTGTGCCTTTGCTCAAACTTGTACGACTCGCTAAGTTCATCCGCGACATCAACGTATGATGCGGCCTGTGCCGAAACTGGAGATAGAAGAGCTAAGCTAAGAAAAAATGATTTCATCTGCGATCACTCCTAAAAGAAAAAAGTGCCGTTAAGTCCGAGTGCAGTCACACTAGCCGTAGAATTGGTCGAGGTATTCTCAAGACTATCCTTGGCATAAAATAATCCAATGGTAGCGCTAGTCTCGTAGAAGTAATCTAGGGACAGCTTTTGTCCACCTTTATGTACAGTAGAATTACTCCAGACCACTAGGCCATCGCCTAGGACGGCAAAAACCTGCTCGCCAGACCAGGTTGATAGAGCGAGAGAGATTGGAGATAAAGTATAACGAAGCCCGATCTCCGTAGATGTATAGGCTGATTTGAAAGCTGTAACGTTTGGATATTTAGACTTACTAAAGGTCATTTGTGGGGCGATGTTGTGATACTTCAGGTCAAGACCAAGTAGGCCCCAATCAAAGGCATTACCAAAGGCTGTGGAAAAATTTCCGGTAATCTGATTTACATCAAGATTAGCAGGATAATATTTTGGATATTTGCTCATTGCATACGTCATGCCAACCTGAGTCATGTCGTGGAACCAACGGGCTCCCGCAATGATATTGTAAGCACCACTTAGCGTCGACGCTGATGATGATTGCGTACGGTACCCGAGTTTAACACCGATCGCATCGATGAACCTTTGCTCAGCAACTATAAGCATCTGAGTTTGGCTATAGTCGGAGCCATCGACTAGCTTGATGGAAGCGGGTTCGTAGTCGACAGTAACGGAGGTAGACGCAGTGTTGTAGCTGGCCATCAAGTCGTAAAAATACCCGTCCTTCAAATTTTGGTCACCAGAGAACGTTAGACTGCCGGCGACAGCACTAATGCTCCATGGCTTAGGTTCAGGAACGGTGGAAAGTCTTTCGATTAGGGCTTTCAGTGTCGCACCTTGGTTAGTTGGCAAGGACCTAGGATTGATCCTACTAGCCGTCTCGTAGCTTAGGGCATAGTCGCCTAGTTTGTCCTGACATTGCGCGATATAGAAATTCGCGGTATCGGCCTCGGGTCCGCCACTCTTTGCCACGCCAGCGAGGTCAAGCATAGCTTCGACGCAGTGATCGCGCTCGATCTCCTTCTTTGCTCGAGCGATCGAGGACTTTTTTTCAGACTCAGTCATTGAGCGAGCATAAACGCTGCCGCCCAAGACAAAACCGATACTTATTGGGATTAGGCGACATGCGAGCAGCACAGACCTCGAGCATCTCATGGTCGGAATCCTTATCAATGTTAACATTCGTGACGTTTATTAAATCATAGTTTCAGAAAATATTTTTGGTATCGACGTTACGATTAACTACTTCTTAAATTTGGCAGTAAGCCTCATCGCCGATCCGTATAGACTTAATCCCGAGGATCGGGTCGAGTTTTGCCTCGCTCGTAAATTTCTTGCCATTGAACCTGACCTGTCCCGACACTGTAGTCCCCGACATATCTAGTTTATAACTCCCTTTGGGAGTCGCCTTAACGCCAAAAATACGTCCAATTTCCAGGACCCAGCGGTATGGTCCCCTCCAGGCAAGGTCTATTGGGTAATTGTCTGTGAAGGTGAGCTCATGGGAGTATGTGAGTGGTACTCGGGGAATACAGGCAAAAATCTTGGCTAGAATGGACTTCATGTTCCCGTCAAAGTCGTAAAAATAGAAGACACTTTCTTGGATCCAAAAATATAGACGGGATCCATTCCCATCGCAGAGATAACTTCGGCCCGAGAGAGGATCTTTTGCCGAAGTTAGAGCAAGTAGCTCGCCCGTAGTCTTTCCATCTTTGCTTAGGCGGCTAAATAAGAAGCGCCGACCGGAGGGCCATACAAAGGCATAATCCAGAGCCCGGTTTCTCCTGAACGGCTCTATAACTGCGTCTTTAGGTGGTACCGCGTGATAGCTTAAATGACCGTCTGCCAGATAGCTAGCGATGCGAAATGGCAGGGTCTGTGAGGCAAAATAAGGAGAGAGTTGAACCTGTACATGCAGATGAGGTTGGGCTGAGTAGCCGCTATTGCCACACTGTGCTAGCAGCTGCCGTCCAGATACGTAGTCGCCAATGTTAACGCAGACGGAATCCTTCTTAAGATGGCAAAGCGATACATGGCAGCCCGCATCGCTGCGAATGATAATGAAATTGCCCCAATTTCGGGTTTCGTTTAGGCCGCCAATCAGGTTGTCATCTTGTGTCTGTTCCACAGCTACTATGTAACCTGAGCACGGTGCCAACACTTCAGCTCCGAACCCGTGGTAATGTCTTAACTCCAGTCCCGACTCTTCAAATTGGCGCCCGTCAGTGCCAACCTTGACAAAATCCATTGCATACTGCCAGGGTCCTTGGTGGGTCTCGTTACCCGCGAAACCCTGCGTGACTTTCCAACTGCCATCGAACGGCAATTCGATCGCATGATCTGGGTAGCCGAAGCGGTCACGGCGAGCGCTGAGTCTTTCGTAGGATTCTTCCGGAGTACGTCCAATGAATAAATTGCGCCATTTCGATTGGTAATAAATCAGCGCTTGCATCAGCCCGATCACCACGATGTTGAATGGTGCGGCAGAGGGTCGGGCGCCGAACATGGACAGAGACTGACTTAGTCCGTCATAAAACAGCACCGTTAAAATTACGGCCAGGGCACCTATTAGTATGGACGTAATGGATGGAGTGAGAAACACCGTCGAAATGAGAGTTCCAGCGAAGATATAGTTGTAGGACTCAGGATTGGCCACTGCATCGTGCCATATTCCCGACTTTAGAAACTGCAGAGATACCCCTAGAAGAAAGCTTAGAAACATAGATAGAAATAGTAGGCGTGAGTAGGCCAAAATAATCAGGGCGAGACCAGCTCCGATCCAAAAATTACTCTGAAAAACCACATACGCCATGGCGAAGCAAAAGCCTTTGATCAGCTCAGGTACACCGCCAGGTCCCCAATAGGCATCGGCCTGGTGGAATATGGTCATTTGATAAATATGATCGTAACGAAGCGTCGCAAGTGAGAGAAAAATATTCGCTAAAGCAAAAGGCAGAGACATCACCGGCAGCTGTAAGGGGGTGGCCACTCGAGTGATGGTAATGGTTAGGAGCAATGTCCCGATGGATACTGCCGTGAGTAGGGGGAGGGTGCTCCACTGCAGCCTGAATACATATCCAACGGACAAACCAATTAGAATCACATTCCTGAGATAGGTGTTATTCCACTGATATGCCTTGCGGATGCCGAGGCCAAAGCCAAAAGCTAAAGCTATAAAAAGCGAAAGTAGCCCTGACAGACCTACATTTGGGTGAATGAAGGTTAGCGCTGCAACTACACCACCGAATTTCCAGTCATCGACGACGAAAATCTGTGCATAGGCACTGAATAGTTGTTGCACAGATACAGTCAAGGAACGCATCGCTGGCAACTTAAACCTACCGACACCCACGAAGGCCCCCATAAAACCGATCAGGAAACGTTGCGACTCTTAAAGCCTAAAACTGTTGCCTGTTTTTGCTGGAGATCTTCCGGCAATACTTCCAGGTTTTCGACGGCTTCGAGACTCTCTTTATGGCGGATCAGGTCTACTTTGCCGTTTTTTCTGACCAAAACTACGGCCGGCCTGTACTGGATGAACTGCATCCATTGCGTCACGTTGTAAGCACCGACTGGCGACAGTACGAGACGCTTCCCTACTCTTAATGGAGGGAGCATCAAGCTGTTGTCGACTACGTCAATGTTCATACAGAGAGGGCCAAAGAGGACGGCGGGTTCGAGAAAGGAGCCTTCGTCACCATCCAGTTCAAAAACCGGACGATACCAAGTCGACGTGTAGAGCAGGTTGACACCGGCATCTAGTACATAAGCACGTCTTGCATCCGGTAGCAGCTTGCGCGAAATTACCGAGGTAATGAGAAATCCGGCTTCGTCGATTAAATGCCGCCCAGCTTCCAAAACTAAGGTCGGGAGTTCCGAATCAGCGAAAATCCTTTTTAGGCAGCTAGTGATCGCGATCGCGTATTCGGAAATGTTGGGCACAGCGACTTCTGGAGACTGGTAAACGCCTTTTAAGTGGCTCTTAGACGGAAATCCGCCGCCCATATCAATGTATTTTAGGCGGATACCAGTGTCACTTTCGATCTCCAGAAATAAGTTCGCCATTTTTTCCGCGGCGATTTCGTACGCCTGTACGGACAGCATGAAGGTACCTATATGGCAGTGGATACCTTCGAAATCGATGCCAGGAGCCTTGGCAAGGCGGCGTGCAGCATCCATAGCCTGTCCGCTTTCGATGTTGAGGCCAAATCTACTCCACTGCGGATAAACGCCCGTGTTCATATTGACGCGCAGGCCTACCCTTGCTGTCAGCTTGATCTCAGTCGCGATCGACTCGATCTGATAGATTTCGTCCATGCTGTCTACATGGATGACAGCTCCCTCTTCGATCGCGCGCTTCAAAGCAGCTTTAGGTTTATACGGACCATTGAATATGATTTGTTCCCCAGGGACTCCAAGGGCGCGCGCCTTTTCGTACTCAAAGTCACTAACCACTTCAGCAATCGCACCTTCTTCGTGAAAGATAGCGCAGATGGCTTTTAGATAGTTAGTTTTGTAGCTCCAACCGAAGACCATCTTTGGGTAAAATCGCTTAAATACTTCGGTGTAATTTGTGAAGGCATTCCTAATAGCGTCTTCAGAGAAGACAAAAAGTGGAGAGCCAAACTTTTGCGCTAGTTCAGATACGGGGACTTTGCTGATCGAGGTTCGAACGGGCACAGAATTATTTGACGCAGCGCCGTGCTTTGCGTATAGCGGTCCGCCTAGCTTTACCATGGACGGTTTGGAATATGGCCGAGTTAATTTTTTGGTCTGTTTCATAAGTCATCGTCCAAGGATTAAGTGAGCGAAGAAACTAGCAACCGAAACATGCTTAAACCGAGCTCGCTAATTTAAAGAACTTATTGATATCGGTAACGATTTCATAGGTATAGCGGACGAAGTATTTTCCAACCGGATATTCCGACGTTCGCCCTACGTCTATACCTTGCATGAGGCGTAGCAATCGCTCCGGGAGGTTAATGCCAACGCCAGTAGCGAAGTAGACCCAAGCAGGGAAGCGCGGATTGATCTCAATTAGAAAAATGTCCTCACTATTTTGAATGCACTCAAGCTCAAAAGGGCCGCGCCATTTTGTATGGCTGACAAAGCGTTCCGCTAAATCGTTTAACGCTGGATGATCAATCGTCACGCCTGTCCAGATTTTACCAATCGAAGTGGTCATCAGTTTCTTGATAGCGACACTGCCACACAGTCCGCCCTCACCATCGCCCAGTCCGACCAAATTAATTTCGATACCTGATACCGGCTTTTGCAGAAGAATCGGCAGGCCCCAGTCAGCAGATATCTCGATGAATTTGTGGACTGCATCCTGCAAGTTATAGGCCGCGCTCGCCTTGTAATAGCGTCCCTTCACAAAAATCGGCCAATCCGGGTCTTGGTCAGCGAATTCCTGTAGTTCATCTATCGAATTAACGAGGGCTGTTTCTGGGTATTTAATATCTATATCAGCACAAAGTTTGATGAGCTTCTCCTTGCTTCGCAAAGAAAACTGATCCTCGGTCGGGAGGAAGGTTTTAATGCCCAGCTCACTCAGTTGATTCTGATGTTTGATATAGAGTGGGAGCTCGACATCTAAGCACGGGATTACAGCTTCTATTTCGTGGATTTTTTTCACATGAGCAAGTGCTTCGCTTAGAGCATTCCACCCTTTAGTCGGATACGGCATGCGATGCACGTGATCGATCATAAAGTCCATGTAATTGCCGGGATCATGGGCATCATAGGTCAGCCCGATAATGCGGCTAGCCGCTCCGGATTCTCTTAAACTACGGGCGACGGGAACCCCAGGTCCAGGATTGTCGGTCGCGTTCATACCTGAAATGCCTACATGCACGGTTATATCACTCCGTTGATGCGTAACATTTGCATGAATTCCTGAGTATCCGTTTCAGCTTCATGTAGTGGGATCTCATAGGTTGCGGCAAGCGTGCGTGCTGCCGCGTCTTCTGATTGTCCCTTTTTCAATTCCGTCAGAACTAGTCGCGCCGTGTCATTGAGTTGATAGGTCTCACCCGTGCGCGGATCAAAACAGAACCCCTCGTCATTTGTGGCGAGTTGCAACAGACGGCTATGAGTCATGGACTCCACCTTTGTGTAATTTTTTTATTATGTTACTCGATCACTCTGCGTGTAGCAAATAGATCGTGTTTAGTCATTAGTCGGCGTCAAAACGCGAAATTTGCGCCTACAGTTAGGGCAGTCTCGGTCAGTTGGAATGTACCGGACTGGGCATACCCCGGCGGAATGTCTTTGGTGCCGTTGAGTGACATTGCGGCTACTTGGATCTGGCGCCCTGACCCAAGTTGATAGCTGTATCCTGCGGCAAAAATCATGCGCGGGATAGCCTCCAGTTGGCCGAGCTGAACACCTCCAACCTGGCGTGGCGCTTGATCGGCAGGCACTGCGTCGCCGTTGCCCATATTGCCGTCATTTTTTGCGGCTGAGATCTGCAACATGTGACTGTGCCGCAACCAGTATTTGATTCCAATCGCGATATTGTTAGTGCTCTTAAGATCGATGGTCGGTGCGTCAGTGCCGAGTCCGTTTTTTAGCACACCGCGGCCTGCTGCCCATATCTCCCGTACGTAATCTAGAAATACCCCTACGGGCCCAAAGCGTGTTTCAAAACCTAGTCCCAAGGTTGCGGGGTCATATCCCCTGCCATTGAATGGCTGCAATTCCAGCGAGTCTGGACTATTTCTCGGAGCCACATTTACGGCGAGAGTGCCTGTGTAGCCTCTCTTTGCCGCGGTCTTATAACTTGCGGCTATATTGGTTGCAGAACCAATGTTGCCGCGCAATCCGATATTTAATTGCGCCGATTTGCCGGCGTAGCTGGCCTCAATGATCGTGCGGTCAGTGCCGGCGTTTTTTGTTGAGATGGATGTTCTCTCACTGGCGTAAATGATACCAGCACCTGCTTCTACATTGTCGAAGAGTTGCCAGGCGACGCCGGTAGCCAGCCGACCCAGAACCTGTTTTTTTGACACATCCAGTGCTTGAAATATTCCCGGAGTTAGCTCAATTGGTACGCCGTAGTCAATTTGGGCTGAGCCAGTACCATACGGAACTGCTGCCATACCAAAAGCCAGATCAGGTCTGGGCCGCCAGGCGATGCCGGCACTAGCCATCGGCGTCTTTATGTTGAGGACTGCTGAGTCAAAGGTTTCGGTGTCACTGTTCTGGTAGGCATAAGTGACATTCGCGATAGAAAGGTCAGCTTCAGGCTGTATGCGTTCTGACAGCAGCAGGTTGGCAGGATTAAAGAATAATGCAGTAGCGCCACGCGATACCGTTTGACCCGCACCTGCAGAGGCTTTGGCCTGGATGCCCGGAAAAATGATATCCGAGGCGAATGCGGAGCTACTAGTCACGGCGCAGCCTAGGCCTACGGCAAGGCTGCGTAGCACGCCGATTTTCCATAATCTGAGCGAATTGAAATTCATAAACCGGATCTTACCACAAATCTATTGGTCCGGCATAAAAGGTAATCCTTAGTCCTTAATTCTAAGATTGTTGATTGAGTTGATCGAAGGTTTGTTAGCTTGCATCGGCTGGATGAACATCGCTTGATCGAGTTGCTGCTGGTTTAGGCCCTTCTCCTTCAGGAAATAACTAGAAAGGCTTGAGCTAAGTGTCTGTGGTCCAACCATGACCTGAGACCAGTCGAGTCCTATCGAAAGCTTGTTGGACGTTGCTGCACGCATCATGCTTCCCGCACTTACCATGGCTAGCTGGTCTGTTTGCCGCCCGCCTGATGGTGCTGCGTTGCCTTGATCTACGACAAAAAGGTCGAGCGGTAAGGCGAGAACTGTTTTTGTCTCACCTGACGGTAGTAACGCCGTGCCAGCCTGATTTGGGTCGAGTAAGAGACGAACTTGCCTATAGTCGCGGGAGGCGATCGGCTGGTTTTCTACCAACGTGACGAGATCACCGCGACTACGATCAGTCAGATCGATGTCTTTGACTGAATCGAAGATGATAGTCTCAGAGCCAGTATTCTCAGGCTTGTTCATTTTATCGTTATTAATCAGTTGTAGTCCACGTACCCTAATTGACAGGCTTTTTATCGACGTCATAGTGGCTGTTTGTAAATAAATAGACGCCGTAGTCGGCGTTTTGCCTGTTGGGTTACCGGAATTTACTCCACAACCATCGATTGACAAGCCGAACAGCAACCATAGTGTGCAGAGGATAGATTGGGACGTGTATAGACGTTTAATCACGGCCGTTTCCTTATGATTCCTGATTTGATTTTTGTTTTTTATCAGTAGAGCGCGCAATCGGAAACATTTGCATATTGAGTTGCATCACGGTATCAGCGCCCGTCGCGTGACTAGCGGCAAGAAACATAAGGTAGCTGCGAAACGACTGAATAGATTTTTTGATGATATCCATACCCTCGGTTGTCACCGCGAGAGTCAAGGCACCGATTTCTCTCTCCTGGTATGGAACGGTTTCAATCGATTCTTTGCCGAGATCGATCATCTTCTGATGGAAACGAATGATACCGATACCCGGGACTTCACTTTTGCTTTCAAAGTCTTTGACGACTTTAACGTGCCTCCCTAGTTCAGGGTCAAAGCGGATGCATCCTAGCTTCTCCAATATTTCAAGGCTCTCTTTAATCTCTTTTTCGGTAATCGCAGCATTCAAATGCTGGGCGATCCAAGCTGTATCAGATGTGAAATTTTGCAGCCCGACCATTTCGAAGATAATAGCACGGTGCCATTCTCGGTAAAAATCGAGCTCCATCTGTGCTTCGACGTCACCGAGACTTTGCCGTTTGCAAGACAGTAAGTCGCTAAGCAATTGCTCCCGCTCGTGCGGATTGCGCTCTTCGCTGTATTGGGCGAGTAGCACGAACGCCTTGCGCTCAGAAGCAGCCAAGTCCAGGGCGGTCGCCATCCGCTCAACGCTCTGAAGATTTGGCAACCTCCTACCTTTTATGATCAGCCAAGAGCTATTCCCGAGGCCTAGGCCCAGGTCTAAGCTAAATTCTTTGTACGAATACTGCTCAAGTCGACTCTTGCTACGCTGGTAAACGCTCGCCAAATAGCTGCCAAGATCCAGGTAGCTGGAAGGCTGCATTTCGGCCGCCGTCTCTCGCAAGATAGCAAGCCTCGCCATTTGACCTTTGGGACGTCTACCCATGAGTATCTCCACCTTTGTTCCGACTGATTTATCGGTAAGATTTTGAAAAAACTTGAGCAAACGTCTTTGTCGCCAATATTACTGAATTTTATTACATTTTGGTGACTCTCTTTGGATAGACAAGCGCAAAGCGCCAGACGATATGTGCGAATTTGGAGTACTTGGCGACAAATATTTGTTTGCTTGTGTAACTATTAAATTCCAGAATTGCGATAAAAAATACTTCTGTAAGTTACTGTTTTTAATTGTACTAACGTTTTGAATTAAAGTTTTTTCCTGTATGCGCCGATAAGGGGATTGTGAGTTGAATTCGGGGACTAAAAAAATCGACCAACTGCTTACTTAAACGGAGCAACAAGCTTATGAGAAACATGCGACTCGGAACCGTCTTTTGCTGGCTGCTGACACTGCTAACAGCGTGCGGGCCGCAATTACAGAGTAGCCAAGACAATCGTAGTGGTAGCGCAAAAAAGGGGAGCGATGCCCTAAAGATGTTAGAGTTGAAGGGCCAATTTAAGATGCTGTCCTCTGCGATGTCCTCTGCCGGCTTAGTGGAAAGCCTTAAAGGTGACGGCCCATTCACCGTATTGGCTCCGAACGACCAGGCCTTTGCTAAACTTGGCGACGACATGGTCGATGGCCTTCTCGCTAATCCTGTCATGTTAAAGCGCGTCTTGCAGTATCACGTCATGTTAGGGGCTATGGACGCAGACAAAGCCGTCAAAACTGGGACTGTTAAAACCCTCAACGGTGACAGCGTGAGTTTTACGGAGCGTAATGGGAAGAAGTTTGTGAACGGTGCTGCCGTCATCGAATCCAATATGCCCGCAAGCAACGGTATGGTTCACGTCATTGATACTGTCCTGATGCCACCTGCGGTAGAGTCGTCTAACGATATTGTTGGCGTCGCAAGTGGTGACGGCCGATTTAGCACCCTCGTGAGTGCATTAAAGGCTGCTGACTTGGTTGCTACTTTACAGGGAGCTGGGCCGTTTACCGTCTTTGCGCCAACCGATGACGCCTTTGCCAAGCTCGGATCTGACACCATCAACGCTCTCTTGGCTGATAAGGCAAAACTATCCAATATCTTGCTCTACCACGTAGTTACTGGTGCGGAAGTCGACTCTGAAAAGGCTAGCCAACTTACCGAAGCTACAATGGCGAATGGTGCAAAAGTCAGCATCAGTCTAACGAATGGTATACTTAAAATTAACGACTCGACTGTTATAATCAAAGATATCAAAGCATCTAACGGTATCATTCACGTTCTCGACACGGTCCTTCTACCCCCAGCCAATGCAGCCGCTGCTGATACTCTCAAAGATATCGTCTCAATAGCTAGCAACGACAGTCGCTTCACAACTTTGGTCACCGCGCTTAAGGCAGCTGATCTAGTTTCTACCCTAAGTGGTGCCGGACCGTTCACTGTCTTCGCGCCGACTAACGACGCATTTGCAAAGTTAGGCAATGACACTATCACCAAGCTACTAGCGGACAAGGCACAACTTTCTAACATCCTTCTCTATCATGTCGTTAGTGGCAATGCTGTGGATTCGCAAACGGCCAGCACACTGAAAAATGCTAGCATGGCAAACGGTGGCACAGTTCAAATCAGCGCGATGGATGGGAAACTGCTCATCAACGATTCGATGGTCGTAGTGAAAGATATCAAAGCATCAAATGGCATCATCCATGTGATTGACACAGTCTTGATTCCCCGTCCTGCTGCACCAGTGGCTCAGGATATCGTCTCGATCGCTAAAGCCAACGGCAAATTTCAGACACTAACTACTGCTCTGCGTGCGGCCAACCTTGATACTCTTTTAGCTGGTCCAGGCCAATTTACAGTGTTTGCTCCGACGGACGCAGCTTTTGCTAAGCTGGGCGCAGCTACTATCAACGCCCTTTTAGCAAACAAAACTAAGCTGACCAATGTTCTACTCTATCACGTGATTCACGGTTTCGCTGTCGACTCCGGCACAGCCATCCAATTGGATGGAGCAACGATGGCGAATCATCACCTTGCTCACTTCAGGTCTAATAACGGCGTTCTGCATATCAACAATGCGCAAGTAGTGATCAAAGACATAAAAGCATCAAATGGCATCATTCATGTGATCGATACTGTTCTGATTCCCTGATTCCTTGAATCCTTGCTCCTGAAAAGACGAGGCCGCACATTTTGCGGCCTAAGTTAGACCCTGGCGCTTTTAGCGTCAGGGTCTCCTTATTTAAGTATGCCTTGAAGCTGGCTTGCGCTGCTCAACGTGTCATTCGGCAGCGCGGCTAGGGGCGCAGTATTTGTGACTAAAAGAACTGTCCATAAATCTTGGCTATTTCGATAACTTGCAAGAAAATTTCAACAAATATCTAAACTTGTAGGCCCGATCTGCCGAAAGTGTGCCCAAACATGTGCCGGTGATTCTTGGGGTTTGGTATGAAGGATTTTTTTAGACCTATTGCTGCTCTTTCCGCCGAAGATCGCGGTGAGTTCATTAGCCACTCGCACGGTAACGCGAAGCAGGCGATTCCGACCTTCATGACTATTGGCTGCATCGCTTATTCTCTATTTATCTTTTACGACATGATTTGCTTGCCTCATTTATGGAAGCAATTTTTGGTGCTGCGAATTTTTTTGGTAGTGCCAACCATGATTTACGTCTGGGCGATTAGAGGGGGGAAAGTTCCTTTTGGTGTGCACAGTAAATTGTTGCTCTGTGTACCCAGCGTTATCGGCACGACCTATATGGTTTCCGTGGTGCCTCGTGACTTTTTTGTTTTGGAAACATGCACGGAGGTGCTCCAGATCTTGTGCACGGCAGTACTGTTTCCTTGGTTGCCAAATGAATTCTTCAAGTATGCTCTACTCTCCTTAGGCGGTTCAGCACTAATTTGGCACGGAATAGGCAATTTAACTCTGAGTGAATTGACTCTTGAATACGCAGTTTTTCTGACGACATTCGTTGCCTCCTTACTTACGGTACTTATCCATACTAATCAAGCAATCCAACTCTTCCAAACTAACAAGCAACTGATTCGCAATGAAATATCCAAGCTGGAAATTAAGATTGGATCCATTGAGTCGCGCTTGGCTGAGTCAGATAGAAACGCCTATTTGGCGCATCACTTGGGATTATTTTTGCACGAGATTAAGAATATCCTTTTATCACTCGACATCATTTCCGACAGCCAATTCTCTGAACCAGAGGAAATTAGCTTTATCCATTCTACAATAAAAACTTCCAGTGACTTAGCCCGGAAACGAATCGAAGCATTTCTGGCCAAAATAAAAGTGCAGTCTGATCAAAAGCAGGTTCTTTCTGTGGCTCAGGAGTTGCAGACAGCACTGCCCATAATCCGACATGACGCCAAGAAGAACAACATTACCGTTGACTATAGTTCTCCACAGGATTTGGAATCTTTTCGAGCCTTTGCCGTTCCAGGCGCAATTGCAGTTGTCTTGTTTGATATCAGTCGTAATGCTGTAAGCGCAATTGCTGAGGCACGTCGAATGTTCCCTGGACCCACTTTCTCAGGACGCATTGAGATTAGTGTGAGTGTGACCGAAGACTCAGTTTGTCTCGTGATCCATGATAACGGAATCGGTGTTAGTGAGGAGCTGAGTGCCGCTTTTGATGCTGGGGAAAAGATTGAGTCCAGTAATTCCCCGCGTGCCGGTATCGGTACTCTTGGTATGCGGCATGAAGCGCGTGAAAATCGCTTTCAAATTTCTCTTAAACCTCGCCTCGGGGGCGGCACTACCGCGACGTTGGTAGTGCCAAGGTATCGGATGGAGTTATCGCGAGAGGTTTCCGGTGAGGTCAGGAGGTTGGCGTAGTTATGAATTTAGGACGAAAAATCGAAGGTTTTTTCGTAGCAATCGGCTATGCAACGCTGGCTATAATATTTTCTTGGTCGTCGGCAGTCAGTGCGAAAGTAGTAATTTCTGGTGACGAAATCGGTGATTTGGATATCACTGATCAGATTCACTATATAGCTGGCCAAAAATACATGCTGGAGTCGTTGAGGCCCCCTGAGGCAAGAACAATTCTTAACTATATGGCTGATTTTCGGAAAGTTCCTGCCACGCTCGATATAGGCATCATGGATACTCCTCTTTGGTTTACCTATGAAATCGAGAATCGCACTGATAATGATATGACTATTTATTTGGAAATGCCGCGCCAGTATTTCTGGACGGCAAGTATGTTTAAAATTATGCGTGGTGCTGTCGCTGAAGATGCTAAAGCAGGTATCGAAATGCAGACAGAAGACTTGGCGTTCTACTCGACCGATAGTGTCTTCCATACTCGGATTGTTAAAGGTGAAACTGTTCGGCTTTTGTTCTATACGGTGACAGACGGTCCCGTAGATCTGCGGACGTATTTGTCTACTTCGAGAGGCTATATTTCTCGCTCATATCGGAATAATAATTTAAACGGTATGTTTTTCGGTATCATTTTTGGTCTGATCATTTACTGCGCATACAGATCATTCGTGTGCACAGAAATGCTATATGTTTATTTTTTCGGTACTGCCGTCTTTACAGGACTCATGTTCTCGACGCTCAACGGATTTGGGGTTAGCTTTCTTTGGCCTGGCGTTGGGCATTGGAGTCGGTATTTGATGATGGTGTTTTCCGGTCTCTTTATGTTTTTTACCGTGAAAACTGTAGAGTCTGGTATCGGACAAATCGCAGATTCGCTTACTGTACTGATCTACAAGATCGCTAAGTGGTTTAGTTGTCTATTCCTGATCGTGCCCGTTTGCCTTTCTTATCTAATAGGCGGTACTAAGGGTGTAGCGATTAATCTGACACTTGTTGGTACGATTTTGGTCACAATGCTGATGGTCGCTGCTTCACTGCGATCTTTCTTGCAAGGATTCAGAGCTGCAATATTTATGGCTTTGGCATTTGTACCTTATTTGCTGGGGACGATCATGCGTGCCCTTGCTCTTTTTGGTGTTGCGCATGGCATTTTTTTGGAGAATATTTTTCACCAATCAGCAGCTGCAATTGCGCTGATTCTGATCGCAATTTCTCTGGAAGATCGACTGGTTTACGTGCGTGATCGGCAGTCTGCGGAAAGCGAAGCGATTCGGCAGAAAAACCAGCAGCTCATTGACAACGAGAAGCTCATGGCCCGGGATCAAGAGGCGACCATCAGGGTAGCCCAGATGCTTGCTCACGATATTCGTAGGCCATTCTCTATTCTGCGGATGGGGATTAACTTTATCTCTAGGGCAAGGGATTACGCAGAGGTTCAAGAGTCATTAGCAAAACTGATTCCAGAAATTGATGCTGCTTCGGGCAATGCAGATGCGTTGATTTTGGATATCTTGGAGATGGGTTCTGTTGATAAACATTCCATTAAGGACATCATTTATCCGGAGGCTTTAATTACTGACGCTATCAAGCAAGCATTTATAGTTTACCCCCAGTCCTCCATCACTATTGATTACGATCTACGTCACTCGACGATGCTTTTTGCGAATCGTGCGAAAATGATGCGAGTTTTCACAAATATTTATATGAATGCGGTGCAGGCGATGCATTACCACGGGCATACCTGGTTTAAAAGTCGTGATGTCATCGTGAATGGTGAGCCATTTGTAGAATTCTGTATCGGTAATGCGGGTTCCTATATTTCGGATGAGAACATCACGAAGATTTTTGATGCATATTTTACCAGTGGTAAGGCCAACGGTACGGGCCTTGGTTTGGCAGTCGCACGTAAGGTGATTACCGGAAAGGGCGGTCAAATTCGGTGTGAATCGGCGAAATCTCACGAGTATCCGGATGGTAAGGTCGAGTTCTTTTTCACAGTACCCGTAGCTAAGGGGCATCCAGCGCGTAGTCAGAAAATTTTGTTCTCTACTAGCGCGGATGTCCGAAATGCTATGGAATCTGGGGTGATCGTAGAGCACACGAGCGACAGGTCCGGGGATGATACTATCGGCTTTCTTGAGGCAGAGTTGGTCAAACGGTCGCAACTTATGGGCCGGACTTTACGGGTGCTGGTTATTGATGACGATAAGTTTTACGCTGATAGGTTGGCTGCGCTAGGTAAGAATTCGGTTGGGTTCACAAAATCGGTGTCGATCACAATGGTGCTTAATGCACAAGACGCTCTCGAAATAGTAAAAGGTCAGACCTTTGATCTGATTATTACTGATGTGGATTTAGGGGTTTTTTCCCTCAGCGGATTCGACCTCGTAAAGCAAATGAGAGGGCGCCACGTGGAGTCCGTAGTTTGTGTTCACTCGAACCGGATCGCCGCTTCGGATCATAAAATTGCCGCCATAGTTGGTGCGGATTTATACTTGCCAAAGCCGATGGGCACAGCCCAGCTATTCAGACTTATTCTGCAGTCTAGCGACAAATTGCTCCCAAGTTCAGCCAGCTTGCTTCCGAGTTCGCCAAATTTGGTCGCGACGTTAATTAAGGCCGACACTTCTTATGTGTGGCCGCGGGAATCAGACGTGGTGATTATTATCGACGACAGTCCCTTCGTGCTTGAGGCTTGGTCGGCTGCTTTGAAAGGTCAGGCAAAGGTCCATTTGTTGTCCAGCTCTCAGGAGCTGGCACAACGCATTAGTGCACAACCGGATTTTTTGAATCATGTTCGTTGTATTGTGACTGACTATTATCTGGGTGAAGGGTCGTTGAATGGATTGGAGATAGCACGCATGATTAAGACGCGCCGTCCTGATATACCAGTGTTTTTGAGCTCTGACGCAATTCTGGCGGATAGCGAATGGCGTGGCATCGTTGATCGTGTCATAAGCAAAGATCCGCTACCTTTCGATAAATTGTGTGCTTAATCTCGACCTTCAGGTGTTTTGTAGACTTAGCGACGATCTCGAAGGCTCGAAGTGCCGATACGCATGGCTAATGTTTAGTCAGTGGCAGTGTTTAATTGAAAACGGCCGCTCACACAGAGTCGAACTCACGCATCTTTGGCATTTATCAAAGATACTATTTTTATTAATAAAAAATATGTTCTCGCGGGTCGCACCACATCGTGTTTCTGCTCCCTGACTTTGGCTAGTGTCTTGCATTGCTTAAGCTGGGTTAGTGCGAAGCATGAGGTCGTCCTATGACAGCTAAAGCTACAGTGTGCTACGTTCCTTTTTTCGCCATCGGGCTTGCCGTAGCCTGTAGTCAGCCTGCACCCGGTGTAAAGGCCCCCCAGCACGATCCTGTCCCCACGTCTGCGACTGGCCAGCGGCCTGCAGATACCTCATTTTCTGATTCCTTTAGGGCCAATTCTACCGTTAAGAAGTGGGATGCCACTAATTGGACTACCGGTGATAAGTCGAGTCTTCAGGGTGCAGTAGTCACTATTGCGTCCGCTAGTGTAGCAGCGGCTACGCTCGGTTCTAATGATGAGTTTTCCTTGGCGCTCACCGACTACGATCGTAAGCTGCGCACAAACTCGCAGAACACTGTTTCAAAGACCGAATTTTTAACCTTTGCCGCGGCTCAGGGGCAGGATTTCTGGGATGAGGAAAAGACAGAGATTCGGCGCATCATCACGGAGATATCATTGGCGGCCGGTGGCATTCCTTTGCATTTACCCGACCACATCGTGTTTGTGAAAAGTACCCAGAAAGAAGAGTTCGATGCAAATTACACCAGAGGACACGCCATCGTCCTTGGGCGTAACCTATTTGAAGATGCAAAGCACACTCACGCTGACCGTGTTAAGCTGATTGCCCATGAGATGTATCATGTAATTTCTCGCTTTGATGCCAGTCTGCGTAGGCGTTCCCATGAAGCAGTAGGCTGTGTCTATAAAGGATCGCCACTGGTAATCGATGAGCAGACTCGTAGTATGATCATCACCAATCCTGATGCGCATGAATTCGCATGCGCGCTGCAGGTGACACTGAAGAGTGGTGTTAAAAAGTGGGTGATGCCCGCTACTGTGCTGAAGGTTACCAACGGGGTAACGCCTACTTTCGCGGACATTACGACGAAGCTGCTCTTAGTGGATGCACCTGGCGCGCAGTGGCAGATTGTCCGCGGCAGCGACGGCAAAGCTCAATTTATAGAGACATCGACGACCAACTACGACCAGATCATGAACATCAATACTGACTATAATATTCACGCGGAAGAAGTAGTCGCGGAAAACTTTCCGTTGATGCTCACCGAAAATACCGATGGTGTGAATAAAACAGGTGCCTCACCTTCGATTAACAAACCTGATTTTATCAAGAAGTTGAAGGCTATTTTTGAAAAATAAGTAGTCTAATAGGAAACGACATCAGATTACTCGATCCCCAGTTTATGGGAGCAGTTCAAAAACTGATGCCATTCGCCGCCGCCTTGACTAAACACGGCGAAAGAAGCTACTGTGTAGATCAGGGCTGTAACTCCGGATCTACACACAATGACTTATTCAACTGAAATTTCAAGAGTTTATGAAGGGCAGCTTGCTCTAGATGCCGCTGCTTTCCGCGTCGTTACCATCCTTGGTCCACGTCAATCAGGTAAGACTACCCTCGCCAAAAAGCTGTTCAAAAACTACTCCTACGCTTCTCTTGAAGATCCAGAACTCCGCAGACTGGCGATGAGCGACCCCCGCACCTTCCTCTCTCGCTTTCCAGCCCCAGCCATATTCGATGAGGTCCAGCGGGTACCAGAGCTCCTCTCCTACATTCAGGGACTCGTCGACGACCGACCTGATCAAAAAGGTCAGTATATCCTCACGGGGAGTCACCAACCGGTGCTGCAAGAGCAGATTGCTCAGACCTTGGCGGGACGAACCAGTATTTTAACTCTCCTCCCCTTGAGCTTTGTCGAGATCATCGCGGCCCAGGCAGAACGAGCCACCGACAGCCCCTGCGAGTGGATCTATCGCGGCTTTATGCCCGAGATATATCGAGCTGGCCTCAATCCCACACGGACTTACCAGGCTTACGTGCAGACGTATGTCGAACGCGATGTTCGTCAGTTGATTCAAGTGAAGGATCTCTTCATATTCGATCGCTTTTTGCGGCTGTTGGCGGGACGAGTAGGGCAGCTTATCAATTTTGATTCTTTAGCTTCTGATGTGGGGGTATCTGCCAAAACCATTCGCGAGTGGATATCTGTACTCGAGGCATCGTTTATCGTTATGCGCGTTCCACCCTATTTTAAAAATATTGGTAAACGCTTGGTGAAAACACCTAAGGTCTACTTTGTCGATGTCGGGCTAGCCTGCTACCTCTTGGGTATCGAGTCACCGCAACAGGTGGAGCGGGATCCGCTGTATGGCAACCTGTATGAAAACATGGTGATACTTGAGTTGGCGAAGGCGCGCGCGGCAATGGGTCAACAGCATGGTTTGTACTTTTATCGAGATAGCCACGGCAATGAGGTCGATGTCTTGACCGAAGTGTCCCGGGTCCTGCGGCCCATCGAAGTGAAGACCAGCGCCACCTTCCAGGATGGTTTACTTAAATCGCTGCATTATTACGAGAACCATGTCGATACCAAATGTCGACAGAGTTATCTCATTTACAGCGGAAAGAGTGCTCCGCTGACGCAAGTTTGTCAGGCTTTGCATTTCACAGCGGCTGCTGAGGCTCTGACTCCGTAAAATGTATTAGCACAGCAGTCGCGGCACCTGTAGGGACAGGCCTAGCGTATCGCCACATGGCGCGTTGAAGTCCCAAAGCTACTACAGCTGCGATTGCTCCGGTGACCCATAGGATATCGTCCAGGCGTCCAGCTGCTACAAGAGACCC
>CAIWTN010000241.1 GCA_903915625.1 uncultured Pseudomonadota bacterium
CCAAGGTCGTCTTGTCGACGATCATGAACTCCATCTCGATGCCATAACCTTCGAACAAGTGCAGATGGTCCGTGCGGCTCATTGATTGCTACGTCCTTCCTTGGCATCAGTAATACGGCGTAGGAAAACCTCCATAATCCGTAAGTAGAGGTCGTCCTTGAGCACTAGATCTTCGTAACCATGGTCGATATTAGGATTGTCATTGATCTCGATCACGCAAAAGTTGTTACCAATTTGCTTGATGTCGAGGCCGTAAAGTCCGTCGCCAATCAGGTTTGCAGCTTTGATGGCTAGATTGATCAGTTTGCGTGGGGCTAGCTCTACTGGCAGCGTTTCCGAGCGGCCATTAAGCGTGCGGCCCTGCTTGTCCTTGGAAATTACTTTCCAATCCTTTTTAGCCATGAAGTACTTACAGAGGTAGATCGGCTTGCCGTCGAAAACGCCTACACGCCAATCAAATTCGGTCGGTAGGAATTCCTGAGCGATGATCAAGTCCGATTTCTCAAACAGCTGCTCTAGCTCCCGGTCCAAGCTTTCTCTGTCGTCGGCTTTAGACACGCCTTGCGAGAAGGAGCTGTCCGGTTGTTTCAAGACGCAGGGTAGGCCTACCTTCTCAATAATCTCGTCTGTATTGTCCCGATGCACGACCAGAGTCCGCGGTGCTGGAATCTGATTCTTTTCGAGCAGCTCGTTCAAATAGACTTTGTTACCGCAGCGCAAGATCGACTCTGGATCATCGATCACCACAAGGCCCTCAGCCGCGGCGCGTCTAGCAAAGCGAAAGGTGTGGTGATTGACTGCCGTAGTCTCGCGGATAAACAAGGCGTCAAATTCACCCAGGCGCGAGTAGTCGTCGCGGTCGATGATTTCGGCCTCCATATGGAGCTTCTCAGCTGCGCGGATGAAGCGCTTGATCGAGCCCTCGTTTGACGGCGGCATCGCCTCATTTTTGTTCATGAGAATGGCAATGCTGTAGCGGATATCCGGGCGTTTTGCCTGGCTGGTGCGCCTGCCTTCGAAGTATTCTTTGGCAAATCCCACCACTTCGTCATGATGCGTCTCGGGGATCTCTTTCGCCGCAATCGGTCCGACTTTACGCAGCTGCCACTTCCCACCCTCACGGTGAAAATAGGCGCGCACAAAGGGCGCATGGAACATGCGGTAAATCTGAGCGCTCAAGCGGTCATATTTTTTTGCGACGTTCTTGCCAAAGTAGATGCTCAGTACGAACTCGTCAGGCTTTACGTCGTGCAGGCTCTTTTGGATCAGATCGTCGATCTCGTCTGCCGCTAGCTTAACGATAGCCTGGGACTTCATGTCCTGGATCGTTGAGACGGAGGGCATCGGCTTGTGGCCGCGAGCCTCAGCGAGTAGCGATACATAGTAGCCAATCGTTTGGTACTTGTACGACTTACACATGTTAAACACGCGAATATTCCGCTGCTTACGGAATGGTTCGCTGGTGAGGTATTCTTTCCCGGAAACGACTTGGACCTCCGGCAGATTAAGTGGCCAATCTGCTGGACTGTCGACGATGATGATTCTTTGCATCCTTGCTTCCCGCAAAAGCTGCAGGCACTAATCCTGCGGCTTGGTGATCACAATCAGGTTACCATCATAGGTAACCACCCCTAATAGAATAGCATTAACCAGGTGGTCGACGTTGATTCCATACACATGGCCATGGTCTAGCGACTCTGGATGGTATGGATCGGCGACCGTGATGGTGTTGAGCTCGGCGTCAAAGCTAGTCAGGACAACAAAATGTCCCTGCGGCTCCCCACGGAGATCATCCCCTATGGGGTACTTGCCGTATTCGCGGATGGCCCGGTACAGATAGGTGGCGCTTAATCCAGTTAGCACCGGGTTGCCTGCCAGCAAGAAGTTGCGTAGCAGATTGGCGGTCAGGTCCTCGAAGCGAACCTCGCCGCCGGCCTCGATGAATTCAAGATAGGCTTGGATGGCAACGTGCAGCTTTTTGCCGCGTTTCACTGCCATTTGTTCTTTTAATTTTGCGACGAGGGCGTTTTTGTCCAAGCGTGCGGGCTTGAACCAGGTCGGATCGAACACATCGAGGTTATAGGAGTAAATCGCGACTTTATAACCACGCTTTAAGGCGTGTAGCCCAAGCAGTGCCCCGAGAGTGCCGCCGCCGCGCAGCATGGTCACTTCACTGATGACGGTCTCTAAATCGATGGGGTCACCGTGATAGTCGTACACGGAATGTAAGCCAGTCGGGCCGCACGTGATGTCGTCTGGTTGCCTACGAATTGGATATTTCTTCTTGCTCGGCATGGACCCTCAATTCGATGTAACGGAGGCAACCCTCTAGTCTGAATGATCATTGCCCCGAATTGGGAAAAGTACAAGCGGTGGCGCGATGAGATTGGGGGGTCGGGTCGATTGGCTGTTGGGGGGTGAGAGAGTAGGAGCGTGCAACGGAGAGCAATGGGAACAGCAACAGCGACAGTTTGTAAATTTTTTCGGAGACAAACCAATGTGGAAAGACAGCCAATCGACCCGGCGTCTGAGGAACCCAGACGCCCTATACCTACTGCACGCGTTGTGCCAATACACGGCGTCTATAGTGATCGGGCGGTTAAGGGGATGCTGTGACGCGCGCCTCCGAATTCCTCAATGGCTTGAGACATATGGGGCAGCAAAAGCTAAACATCTGACAAAAGTTTAGTCAGATTGGGGGGCTTCGGGTGATCGTGAATACTGCATTTGCAAGAACCCACAAAGCTGGTTTAAATCACCATAGTGGTATATGGTGATCAATATGGTCCTTGAGGTTCAAATGACAACGGCTAAGAAAATTACTGTGGATGTTCCTGAAGAGCTCTTGCGGGAAGCCCAGGCGCAGACCGGCGAGGGCATTTCTGAAACGGTCAGGCGAGGCTTGCAGTTATTGGCGGCATCCCAGGCCTTCAAAGATCTGCGAGCGTTGCGCGGCAAGGTTAAATTTTCCAAGTCCGTTGCAGAACTAAAGGACGACGAGCCATGATAGCAGTGGATACGAGTACGCTCGTCGCCTACCTTGCTGGAGAAGACGGCGATGATACGGCTAAAATGGATCAAGCTCTTATTGCCCAGGTTTTGTTTTTGCCGCCTGTTGTGCTCACCGAAATACTAAGCGATCCGAAATTGCCCCCCGCAGTAAAGTCTCGTTTGCAGGCACTGCCATTGCTTAGCATTCATCCAGGATACTGGATCCGCGCTGGAGCTGTGCGCGCGAAATTGCTCGGACTTAAGTTAAAAGCTCGTGTTGGTGATGCTCTCATTGCCCAATCATGTCTTGACCACAATGTGCCTCTAATCACGCGGAATGCGGATTTTCGACACTTCGCTAAGCATGCCAAGTTGTCCATTGCCTAATTGAAGCATCGATGTCTGGTGGATCCGTTCGTTAGCGTACCCAGGTGGAGCAAGTGGATGCGGCGGCAACTGTTCCGCCACCAACTCCGCTATAGTAATTGCTGCCATTGTAGTAGCTGCATGCACCCGTTGCTGCACTGCCGGAACCGACATATAGCGAACCGAAGCGTCCGGACAAATTCATAGTCCACGACAAAACCCCATTGTTAGTGTTGCCGTTTAGGGTCTTCACCGCCCAAGTACCGACGTTCGCACTGGTGATCGAAGTTTGTGTCGGATACTCCCTAGAATATGCATCCTGCGCATAAAATATGATCCAGCCCACCGATCCCGTATAGTACGAAGATTTTACGAGTACCTCTGGCGACGCACTCCAAACATACGCCGGCAGATAGGAGCCACGGGTCACAGTAATGGAATCATTAGCGCCGGCCTGACGGCTGGTAAATTGAGTAGTTGTGGATGCGTCGTTATCGATCAAGGTCCAGCCACCACCATCAGTGGTCATGTCGCAGTAGGCTCTGAATGCAGTAGCAGTGGGTTTGATCCAGTAAACTCCGTCGCCAGTTGCACCTCTATAGTAAGAACTAGAGCGGTATGCATAACAACTGCTAGCATAGGTGCCATCTGAATAGGTGCGACCAGACGTGTCGTCGCCGGCGATCCAAATTTGGCCGCCGCCAGCGCGGAATAACGCGGATACGTCGGCAGCTGTCAGTACGGTCCCGTTCCAAAGCGCGACTTCGTCTAGCTTGCCGTTTAGAAAAAACATGCGCACGTTACCGTTCCATGCCGCTCCGACCATATCGTTACCGGTGGCTAGGCTGAGTCCGCCGTTATTGTTTGTTGGCCCGGCAACTAGCGCACCATTGAGATGGAGCGTGACATTACTCGAGGAGTCCTTGGTCATCACAGCATGGTTCCAAGTATTTGGACTATAAACGGC
>CAIWTN010000242.1 GCA_903915625.1 uncultured Pseudomonadota bacterium
GCTCCACTGCCTCAAAAGGCAAGATAGCGTTTTTGTTTACCTGAGGTTACACCACTAAGTCTTTCGCGAGCAAAGCTCCAATTATTTTTGACGTAGACTGCAAAGCGACTGACCTGCGCGGAAATTACTTCTTGCGCGCTGGCAAAATAATGTCGAAAATGGGCCCGTGTATGCAAGAGTTCGAAAATGCTTCTGCTGACGGAGGCCCAGATCCGAGTACATTCCTAGATCTAGGAGCTGTGACTGTGAAGCTGCCAAACAACTACCTTGTCGATGTAAAAGTTCAGAGTCAGCCGCATACACCCGTTGCGACTCCAATTGATTTGGCTTCCAAATCCGTTCTCGAAGGCATGGAAATGATTCGTAGAGAGTTCCACATGCGTACTCCTAAAGGTGCGAACCATGGAGCAAATAACACGATTGATAAAGGTACGATCGAAGCTTGTCTTGGTAACTCTGCCGAGCAATGGTCGGACATTTTGATACACTACTACTGTCAGTACGGATCTGCTCGCGGATGCTACACCGGTACGATCCGAGGGAAAGCCCAGTTGATCAGTATTAACAAAAATATGGACACACCTGCCAAAATCGCAGCTCTACAGAAAATTCGGTTAGAAACTTGGAATGAATGTGAGGCTGATACCACTGATGCAGATTGGAAGTGGCTAGTTGACAACCAAGGGCAAGTATTCCAGTACATAATGAACAGCCAGACCTTCGCATTTAACGATGAGCAGCAACAAGATGTAATCAATAAGTTCTACCGAATTAACGATGCGAACGACAAGAGCAAGTGTAATCTTAAGCGACCAGGCCGCGCGATTGACCCAACTGGCGGTACCCACTGTCAGTCTAAGAAGATCTACAATCCGCCAATGACATCTATAGGTCGTTAGTCTTTTCGGGCAGCTATAAAGGCAATGTCGAACGTTGCGGCATTTAGTAGATTCCTCCGTCTCTTATCTCGACGATTGAAACCTATTTCTTGTATAGGGATTTTAATGAACAGAAAGTCCAAGTTCCTTAAGTTTATTGCGATAATCTTCTCGCTTCTTATCAACCTCAATTTCACGGAAGCCATGTCTGCTGAACTGTGCTCATCAGATGTTTGGTCAACTGTACTTCGCACGGATGTCTTAATCGGCCGTACCAATGGAGCCACCGTAGAATCGTCCAGAAGTGGTTGGTTGATTGGAATTGAGGGCGGAGCAGGAAAGTCAATTTCTGAATTAGGCTGCTTTGTCATTACGCTTCGCGGAATTTCTGGAATGGCAAGCTTTGTAGATCGGGATTTTCACTCCGAAGCCATTCTGCACCTAAAACATGGACTCATGCTTCATGCGGGTGGACAGGTAGCCTTAAATCAAAGCATGAACGCTGAAATTGGAGCTAGTCTTGGTGCGGCAAAGACTTCATACACTACCAAAACTAAAAATATTTCTTTAAATAAGACAGCTGCTTGGGGCGGGAGAATAGGAGACATTTCTGCGGGTATTGCTTGGAATCTGAATGAAAGCCTTCAGCTCCGATCTGGCGCTAACGTCACCCACATTGTGACCGGAGCAGGACAAAAAAAGGGCAATCCATCTGACCTTGCTGCAGAAATCGCTTCAAACGATTCCGGCAAGGCAGTGAATCTAAATATTATTGGAGCGTATTTTGGTTTTAATCTAGTGCGGTAATCTACGGCTTTTGCGGTTTCCGAGCAGCAACAATTTTTGCAAAAACGCATTGAAGGTCACAAGCTCTTCGAGGAAAGCCGTATCCAGTAATGCTAACACTTCCCGGTCGTTCTGTTTCCAAATTCGCTGTAACATGATGTTTGGGATTAGCTACGAGATGAGAGCGGATTTCTTCTGCTAGACGTTAAATCTCTTTATATTCACCCACAAATTGGGCAAGTATTGTCCCAGTAAATAAATTTAATAATGTCTATTTGCCGCGTCTAAATGCTGCATTGCTGACTATCTCGGAGATGAAGAGCATAATCCTCACTGAAACGCAGAAAGCTGCCGTCGTTTCGGTTCTCCAATCCGCCAAAGCGGATGAGGTAGTCGATGTCCCGGTATCGAACGACTCGGAGCGTTTGGCCCTTGGTAAAATCTTGTACGCCGACAACTGCGCTAATTGTCATGGTCCTATAGCTACCACTGCGAAGCTTGGACGCAGTTTCGAAGACATCAAAATGGCTTTGACAGATCAAGCATCGATGACTTATCTCTCTCTGACCAACAAGCAAGTTGAGTCTATCGCCTTTGCATTGAACCACGTTGTGGCACCGACAGGCGGCCCAACTTCTGGACCAACTCCGACACCGACAGCCAATGCCGGACTCGCGCTGTTCGATCTCGGCAAAAATCTGTACGACGGCAATTGCGGCGCATGCCACGGACCGGTTGAAACAAGCCGCAAACGTAACAAGAGTGCGGCTCTGATTAGTGCGGCCTTGACTGAGATAATTTATATGGCCAATGTAATGGTGGACGTTGACGAAATTGCGGCGATTGCTTTTGCTCTAAGCCATACACGCGGTGAATTTGGCGGCAACACACCAACTTCAACACCAGCTCCAACACCAGCTCCAACACCAGCTCCAACGCCAACGCCAACGCCAACGCCTATTCCCACTTCAACACCGACCCCGACGTCCAGGACCGATTTGGAATTGTTTGACATTGGTGCAATCCTTTACGCCTCTAAGTGTTAGGCTTGTCACGGCCCAGTTGCGACTAGCACCAAGCGCAACGTGACGACAGCCTTGATCTCTCGTGCACTTGGTTCCCAAGTAACTATGAGTTCGATCACCATCAACAACGATGAAATCGATGCGGTCGCCTTTGCACTGAGTCACATCAGAGCGAACTTGATCAGCGGCACCGGCCCACCTACTGTGACATACCGGCAAGCCTATGACCGCTCGATGCCTTTACAAAATCGTGAAGCGCTGCGAAACCACATGACCTATCTCTTTGCGACGGATGGTGCCGGCGCGATTAACGCTACGATTGCGGCGACCATTACCAACGATATCTGGAACCAACCAGCAGTCCTTGGTGGACTTTGTTACCAGAACATGGACCCAGGATGCCCAGGACCCACGGCCTTCCACTCCGGAAGCATTTTCTTTGGCAGTGCTGAGGCCGAGATGCTGGTCACGAGCAATACATTGAGATCTGGGTACATAACTAAGACTTGTTTGGCTTTAGTTGAGGGTAATGCTACCGCCCTACAGAATGTTCTGGCAAAAGGCGGAGTCGTAACCTCTGACGCTATCAC
>CAIWTN010000243.1 GCA_903915625.1 uncultured Pseudomonadota bacterium
GATCCGTCATTGGTTCTGAAGATCGGATCTAGGCCATTTGTCGCTAGAAAACGAGATTGTATGTCGGCTGGGTTTACGGTCCAGCCAGTAGAGGGCGAGTGACAAGTGGCACAGGTTCTTCCATTAGTTCCAAAAGATTTGAAGAACGGGTTTTCTAGATCGATAAATCCTTTTGTACTGTAAGTAGCAGAGTACCCCCGTGAGTTCGGGAAGGGCGTCATGTTAGGTATTCTCTGACCGAGACGAACTGATGAGGCTGCCGCAATAGCGAAGGATGAGTTACCAAAATTTTCCTGGGCACTGGCTGTCGCTTCACTAATCGGCGCTACAGCGTTGACAGGTAAAGTCGGCGCAGCGGCCACTGCACCTACCGAGGGCTCGGCCGCCATCTGCGGCGTTTCACCATGACGCCCACAGGAAGCCAGTAAAAGACCGAAGTAAAGTAGATGCTTGCTCATGATGTCCCTCGATCAACAGTCCATTATTAATGCCCGCGAATCAGCAGTGCTAAGCATTAGACTGCACAAAATATTCCATGTTTATTTGAAGGCTCGAGCGAGGACCTGGACAAAGATGCAAGGCTTTGTATTTATAGATAAATATAGTTAGTTTTAAGTTTAAAAACATTCTTTCCGATAAGGGCAACATAGTGGGAAATTTGAATACGGATTAGACAGGACCAAATATGCGTGCAAATTCCCTGCGCCGATACATCTGTGCCTTTTCATCATCCATCTTACTGTCGATTGGCTGTTCACAAGCGAGCGCATCAAAAACGACCCGCGATGCCGGAAGTCAGGCGCCAGCCACGCAAACCTCAAAAAAATCTAACACCGGCAGTCCAGTGCCCGTTAGCTCTGGCGATCCGACCCCGATATTCGCTCTGATTGACGGCTTCTTCACCTGCCCAGATTTTACCGCCACCGCAAACACTATCCAAGACACAAACATGGCCGCCATATTGAGTAAAGTTCTGGCAGCCGCCAAAAAAAACAATAAGCCAGAGCCCATGTATGTCGTCTCTTGTTACACCACCGACCCGAGTAAAATTTATTACTCGACATCGGCCGATCCGAAGAAATTACTCAATTCATCGGTACCAGAGTTTATAAAAAAATTTAAAGATATGGTCGCCACCGTGACTAATCCCGATGCTTTTGTGGTTGGCTATTCATATGGTGGCTGGACTTCGATGAAATTAGTCAGTGAGTTAGATGAATCGACTAACCTCATGGGCCTGATCACTGTCGACCCGATCAGCATGGTTAATTGTACGACCAGCGGATTTTTAAGCACTTTTTTCGGAGGAACACCGGCTCAAGGCTGCACAGAATCCCCGTCTGACTTCAGCAATGAGACGATCACGACTATCGAGACTCGAGCAAAAAATTGGCTGAATTTCTATCAGGAAGACCAAACGATCTTGCACTCAGGCCCGATCAATGTAGCACAAAATACTAAGAGAGAATTTGGCGGCGCTCAATCGGCGCATTCTGACATTGTCAGAGAGGACTTTGTTCTCGGAGAGATTACAAACCTGCTGACTAAGTAGATCAGCGATAAAAATTCTGAATCATCCACCACTTGCCACCCACTTGTGCGTAGCCGCATGCAACTTGGCTGTATCGCGCGTTGGCCATGTTCTCATAGTGCCCGCCGCCTGGACCCTCTGCCCACATCATTTTTAGGCATCCAGCTTGTGCAGTACCTGGGTCGCCGCCCCATCCTGGACATTCATTTTGAGCTGATTCGCCACATTTGCCAAAATTTCGGTGAGCTCCACCAACCGCACCGTCGTCAGCAGACTGTTTATCCAAACAAGCGCCAGCATCGGCCTTGAGAGTCAGCGCAGATCGCCCGATGGACGACCTGTATTGGTTAATAGTGTCCAAGCAAGCTTTTCTTAAATCGTCAACTGATTGCGGCGTCACTGGTGCACTCGTTGCGGCTGTATTAGTTGGTGCACCAGTAAAATTTTGAGCACCGCCGCCAAAGAGACTAGTTAAGCTGCCGAGACCACCAGAGCCACCCAAAGCACCAAGACCACCAGAATTGCCAAGAAACTGGCTAATGAGCGACGTTATGCCACCGCCATTAGAGAATAAATCAGATAATCCCGAGCCTGCGGTCGCCCCACCATTTGTTGAGGTATTCGTCGCAAGTTTGTCTGCAGCTGGAGCTGGAATACCTAGATCCTGTCTTGGAGCTACGACTTTTGAACTACCGGTGCCAGCCTGGTTTTTTGTGCCGTCATCCGTTTCGTCATCAGAGTTATACCCACCCCGTGAATTGCTTGCACCAGATTGCGGCGCAATAACTCTGGGCGCCGGAGCTTCGGTCGGTTTACATGAACTAGATGAAAGGAGCCCAAAGGATAGCCCCAGATGCAGCCACAGCAATCCACTCTTTGTCATGTTTGATCCTCTAAACGCAACAGCAGCGCATTGAGGTATCGGCATTTTATCCGAAAAACTTTAGCTTTTTTTGCAGATGAATCGAATAATTCAAGGACTCAGGGGTTTTATCTAGCACTCGCCAATGACCTTGAGTGTCGCTTCATGCAGTTGTCCGTTGCTAGCGACACCACTGCCTGCGTGGATGTCAGGGTGACCTGCAAAAGTGGTATAGCGCCCACCGGCCTCTTCTAAAATCACTAACATCGGGGCAGCATCCCAGACATTGAGTTGCGGGTCGACCATGATCTCGGCGCGCCCGGTAGCGACGAGTGCGTATCCATAACAGTCGCCCCAGCCACGGAATACTCCCGTGGCTTCACAAAGGCGCGTAAAAGTATCGACTCTATTCGTGGCCACGAAGCTCTGCATCCATGTGGTACAAAACAGCGCCTCTTTTAAATTATCGACAGTCGATACGACCGCTTTTGTCTTAGCTACTTGTGAAAAGCCACACAGTCCATCCCAGTGCATGCCCCTTTCCCAGTAACAACCGAGTCCTCGCCCGGCATACACGATCTCACCAAGTGCAGGCAGAAAAATAACACCAACTCTTGATTCTCCGCGATATTCCACGCCGATTAGCGTCCCAAAAAGAGGCACTCCGCGAACAAATGCCTGAGTGCCATCAATAGGATCTAAGTACCAAGTCCAGCCACTACTACCTTCAGTCTGGCCATACTCTTCGCCAACGATCGCATCGTCAGGAAAATCCTGCGCAATAGCATTACGCAATTGTCGCTCGGCTAATCGATCGGCATCCGTGACTACTGACTTATCTAATTTAGTATCAACTCGGAGCGAGCTATTTTGAAAGTAGCGTAGAGTTATAGCGCCCGCAGCTTTAGCGGCGGCTACGGCGAACTCCAGTCTCTTGCTCGTCGCTACTGATTCTTTGCTGCGCATATGTCACCTCGCAGGATTTTCGTTTGGTCTTAGCTCGATGCGGGCGTCAGGAACCGGCAAACCCCGACGCTGATATTCTTCACTAAGGAAATCAGCCCATTTTTGTCCCATAATTTGAGCCTGCATCACTAATTCACGACCGGATGCCACATAGCCATAATCAGGCGACGACCAACCGGCAAGAGCCTTTAGAACTAAGATTTTGGTCGGACGAAAGCCATAACGGATCGCTGCGTGCCACAGCGGCTGGTTCAGTATGGCAGATGTCGCATTTTCGTCGAGTTGGTTTAGGCTTTCTGCCTGGACCGGGTCATCCAAACTCTTCTGGAGCTTAGCGACATGCACAGGATAACGAGCGGCAAAACGTGGTGCATCTATTAGTTCTTTAACGACCTGACGACGCGTAGTGACCAAATCCGGAAAGCGAACAAAAGAGTCGACATCTTCTACGACTGGAGCATCTAAGGTGTCTGCCGTATGAGCCAAGCTCCCTGCAGTACCTAACTCGAGTGCCGCCAGAATATTTGCTGTGCCGTCTTCGACGCCGTCTTCTTCAGCTTGTAAACGTGGTGACAACACGCTCTCTGGTCCCGAAATTTTTTGACGGAAATGAGGCACCAGTAACCCTAAAATCAAGCGACCAATTTCTCGATCAATCGTAAAGGGATCGATCGCCGGACTGGAATAACGCAGTGTAATATTAGGGTGACGCTTCCGCACCACGGACGCGGACGTAGGCGCAGTGGGGTCTTTGATTAGGGTGATAATAACATCTCGCAACTGCGGCAGACGAAGTTCACGAAGTAGTGCATTATAATTCGAAATCGCATTATGCGCGTAAAAATATGTATGAACGTAAGCTAGACGATCATCGTTGGCATCGAAGCAGTAGCAATTATCTGAGTTGGGAACCAAGCCTTCCGGTACCGAGGCTATTTGCACGAGGCTATCGGCCAGAACTCGGCCAGGTATAGAGGGCGGCAACATAACACTTTTAACGGCAGGACGACGATGATGCCAGACCGCTATGTGACCGATTGGATTCTCAGAGGCAGCGATTAGATCGCTAGTTGCCAGAAGAATCAGAAGTATCCACCAGGTCAAACGTAGTCGCTGCAAGAGCCCTCCTACCCGTGTTACCCAATCTTGACCGCACCTTGCTCCGGCTTTGCCACGAGCCCAGCAGACCCGGCGGCACCAATGATTCCTGCCGCCAAAAAGCAGACTGTAGCTCCTACCAGATACGGCAAGGCCGCATGGAAATCAAAAAGCCAACCAGCCATCACAGGCATGATGCCGCGAGCTGCCGCCGCAAGCGACTGGCTAAGACCCAAGACTCCACCCTGTTCATCGCGATTAGCACATCTAGATAGCATCGTCGCTAATGTCGGAGATGTAAAGGCCTGCCCAGCCGAAAGGAGTCCCAAGGCTGCAATCGACCAAGTTAGGGTAGGTGCCATCGCCACAGCGATCAGACCGCTCATCATGATGACCGCACCAACCATGGCTACGCGCTGCTCTCCTGCGATTTTCACCACACGGCCTATGAGACCACCCTGAACGATCACCACTACAATACCGATATAGGTAAAGACATAGCCAAGGGCCTGTGGCGTCAATCCAAAACGGCGCGACCCAAGAAGGGCATAGGTGGTTTCCATAGCGACGAAAGCCAATGTGCAGAAGAAAGTTGCTGCTAGAACCGAGCGGATAGCGTCATTTTGTAGCGCATGTCTTAAGCCCCCGAAGGCAAAAGCCCTGCGACTTTCGGACTCACTAACCGTGCGCGATTCTTTTAGCAGAAATAAAGCCGCAACTAAATTGACGGCGGCTATAGCTGCGGCCACTAATGCAGCAGTGCCGAATCCAAACCCAGACAAAGACGCTCCGATGGCAGGTCCAAAGACAAAGCCCATACCGATGGAGGCCCCGAGCAGTCCCATATATTTGGATCGCTCAGCCGGTGTTGTTACGTCAGCCACATATGCTTGCGCCGCCGCGATGCTGCCACCAAAAAGCCCGGCCAAGGCCCGAGCCGCAATCAGCACGTAAAGATTAGTTGCGAACCCTGCGATGGTGAGTGACACCACGGAACCAAACAAGGCTGCAATCAAGACCGGCCGGCGTCCGTACTTGTCGGATAAACGACCAATAATAGGCGCGCCCGCAAATTGCGCGGCTGAATACGCCGTCCCTAGAATACCGACCCAAAGGCCGGAGGCGCCAAATTGCACCGCGTAGAAGGGCAATAGCGGCAGAATGATGCCAAAGCCTAGTAGATCGATAAATACTGTAAGGTAGATGACCGCAAGTGAAGCGATCTTAGACTTGGGTTGTTGCTGCATGCCGGTGCTGGAGCCTCCATTCGAAGCAGTCTATGCGCCTTTACCGCAGTGGGCAACCTCCCTCTGTGCTTAGCGAGTAGACACTCTGATCCGATTCAAAGTATTGATATTATTAGATTAAAGCAAGTTATTGAGGAATGTCTGCTACGCTTCAGCGCTGACAGCGAGGGACACATTCCGTGCTAAAATTAAAGCATGCATAGCCCCAGTTTTAGTAAAAATATATTTGGCATCGGTTTAGCCTTTGGCTTGGTACTGTCGATCACTACAGCTCTTGCAGGTGCGCTATACACACTGCAGATTCGCGATAGTATTGAAGCCCAGGTACAGCAGATCGATCACCTGACACAAAGAGCCGATGCGCTCGCGACGGAAATTTTTGACCGCAACGGCAACAAAATAGGCGAGTTTGCGGGCGAGCGTCGCTTTTATTTACGCCTGGAACAGATACCAAAATCGGTCATCCAGGCTTTCTTAAGTGCGGAAGATAAAGATTTCTATCATCACCTCGGCATCAGTCCCTCAGCGATCTTGCGCGCAGCGTTAGTGAACCTTCGTGGCGGACGAGTCAGGCAAGGGGCCAGCACTATCACTCAGCAGCTCGCTCGGCTGTACTTCTTGGACCAAAGTAAAACTTGGCAACGCAAGGCGAAGGAAGCTGTTTTGGCTGTCGCCATAGAAAGACGCCTAACTAAAGATCAGATCCTTGAGCTATATCTAAACAAAATTTACCTAGGAAACGGTAGCTACGGCGTGGAAGCCGCGGCGCGCAACTACTTTCGAAAAAATGCGCGGCAACTGAACCTCGGAGAAGCTGCGCTCATTGCAGGACTAGCAAAAAGCCCAACAGCTTATGCTCCTCACAAACACAGATCCGTCGCAGAGCAACGTCAGCGCGTGATTCTTGCTCGCTTAAGTGAGGATGGCTACATCACCCGGACGACGGCAACTATGTGGGCTCAGCAAAAAGTTGAAGTTGCAAGCGGGCCCGAAGACTACTCACAAACCGCACCGTATTTCATAGGTGCCGTAGCACAGGAGCTCAGCCGCAAATTCGGCACGCTCGCCCTTGCGCGGGAGGGCCTCAAAATTTATACGACTTTAGATTCCAACCTGCAAAATTCTGCTGACAGGGAGTTAGTACGGTTCATTCGAGAAGCGCGGCGCAAAGAACGCAGCGCAAATTCAAAGCTAAAAAATCCCAGTGATGAGTTACAAGGGGCGCTCGTCAGCATCGACCCTCGCAGCGGCGGGATCCTTGCCATGCAAGGAGGCGGCACCTTTCAAGATACTCAATTCAATCGCACTGCAGCGACTAATCGACCGCTCGGGGCATTATTTCTGCCGATATATGTTGGTTTAGCTCTAGAAAGTGGTTACCAACTGTCCAGTCGAGTGGGTGATGAGCCCCTCGCCAACGAGAAAACTCACACCGAGAAATCGCTCAGTGATAGTGGTATGCCAACTCTGATGGAACTACTAAGGAGCGGCGATGTCTCTGCGGGCGTGCCACTCTTCGCGGCACTCGGCCAAGGCTCAGTTAGGCACTTTGCGCAACGCTTAGGTCTAAAATTTGGCCCTAGCGATTTTAGCTTAGCCATAGGCAGCGGCAGCGCTTCCCCGACTCAAGCTGCTGTTGCTTTCGCCGCCTTCATAAACGGCGGTCAGTTGATCTCACCGTACCTAATAGAGCGCATCGTGGATGCTCGCGGTCAGCTGATGTACCAATATTTACCTAATCAATCGGAACCGGTGATGACCACCGCAACAGCTTCAGCTGTTCTCAGCGGTTTGCGCAGTGCCCTTGCTGAAGGCCACGCCAAAGGTGCCCAAGGAGTGTCAGCGCTAGCTGCAGGCATGGCCGCGGTGACAGAGGATTTACACAACGCTTGGTTTGTTGGCCTGACGCCCACGGTAGTTAGCACACTCTGGCTAGGCGCAGAACACGGCAGCGCCAAGGTAGCTGCGACTCATGCTGAGGCCGTGGCCGAAACGAGCCGAGCTTGGGCAGCGTTCATGCGCTCAGCTCCGACATCGCTTGATGGGCCGGATGCAGCCAAGTCCATGCAACCACATCCTGAAGGTGCCTATAAACTTGACGGGCAGTTGCCATCGCGACGCGCCGCCAGAAAATAAGTCGCTTTAATTATTGATGATTTTTTTGGCCTCAGATTTGCTTCCGGGGCTTTGCCGGACTGCGCTCGCCCGGCGTCGCAAGTTGCTTGTTGCTGCTGAATTTGATTTGCTGCCCCAGAAGCTGTCGTTGACGTGGAGTTGATTGTGAGTCGCTTTATTTCATCGTGCTTTGTTGCTGCATTTAGTTGCCTACCATCTGTTGCTAATGCCCAGGATGTAGATGATTATCAGGCCTTAGAGGCTCTGGGACTAGGTCCGACATTAAGGACCGAAAACCAACCGACTGGGGTATTCGTTACCGTTGGCAGCGGTGTCGGATCGTTTCAAGATATCCAAGTGCCGATGAATCGGCGCACTGGTGTCCGTGCAGATGGCACGACCGATGCAGCCGAAAATCTCACTCATATGGGCGTGCCAATTTACGGCTCTCTGGGCTTCGATACAAACGCCGGTGGTAGCTGGCGCTGGCGCGTATTCGAACTTACTGGCATCAAGATGGGCGCTGCCAACGGCGCTGCGGGCACCGCCGATGCCACCTACTCGCGCCTCGACCTGAGTTCTGCATTGGTGCGGACTGCGGGATTTGGCAATTATAAGTTGGCCTCTACCGGTCAGATCGAATTGCGCCGCACTGGATTTAACAACACCTCGGAATCGCACTTTATCAATGCTGCGCTCGTCGCAGGCCGCATGCGGCTCAGTCGCAGCAACTATAGCTGGGAAATCAGGGGGGAATACGCTCCGATTGCTCATTTTGGATTCAGTCCGCGGGGCTTTTTCGGAGGGAGATTTTTCCCTGGTAGTTCTGCAGAGTTAGGTGGCGGAGGAACAACCGCGTTGGTACCGCTTCAGCGGGGTGTATGGCTGGAAATGGGCGCCGACACTGAAATCGCAAGGGTAAGTATCGCTGATGTCAGCGAATACCGTGGCTACGGCCTCGCGGCACGTAATTTAGATAACAGCGGTCGTTCCTACAAATTAGTAACCAACACCCTACATCTAGGGTTCCGTAAAGAATTTTGACTTGCTTGGCGGCGCTGATTTACACTCCAGCCCTTAATAACCCCTGGGTTTGAGGTATTAGCTTATGTCCGCCTCGCAATCGGTCGGGCCAGCCAGCCGTCGCTTCAATGAAATGCCACCGCAAGATCTCGCGGTGTACAGCCCAAAGAACAAAGTTCGCTTTGTCACAGCCACAGCTCTATTTGATGGCCACGATGCAAGCATCAACATCATGCGACGCCTACTGCAAGCACGCGGCGCAGAGGTAGTCCATTTAGGGCACAATCGCAGCGCCCTTGAAATCGTCCAGGCAGTCCTTCAAGAAGATGCTCAAGCAGTGGCTCTGTCGTCCTACCAGGGCGGACACATGGAGCTCTTTAAATATGTTAGAGAGCTACTCGATGCCAATGGCGCTAATGACGTTCTGATCTTCGGCGGCGGCGGCGGGGTGATTGTACCGCGCGAGATTGCCGAGCTTGAAGCCTTCGGCATCACCAAAATCTATAGCCCGGAAGACGGCCAACGCGCTGGTTTAGATGGGATTATCGGTCATATGCTGTGCGAGGCCGACTTCGTCTACGGCGACTGGGGTAAGCGTCAGACTAATCAGGTCACGAGGCTCGCGCGCGCCCTGACGCTTCTCGAAAGCGGTAAATTCAGTGCCCAGCAGTTGGTCGAGATCATTGGCGATCAGAAAAAACGCTACGCAAATATCCCGGTCATCGGCATCACCGGTACAGGCGGAGCCGGTAAAAGCTCCCTGACTGATGAGTTGATCATGCGCTTTCTCTGGGATTTTCCAGATGTGCGCATAGGTCTCTTATGTATCGACCCGTCAAAAAAGAAGACGGGCGGCGCCTTACTCGGTGACCGCATTCGCATCAACTCTGCCGCCGACCCACGCGTCTTTATTCGTTCGCTAGCGACCCGGGACGCCGGACGAGAACTAGCTCGCAGCACCTCGGACGCGATCAAGGTGATGCGCAGCCAGGACTTTGA
>CAIWTN010000244.1 GCA_903915625.1 uncultured Pseudomonadota bacterium
GCCCGACGCCCGATGCCCGATGCCCGACGCCCGACGCCCGATGCCCGATGCCCGATGCCCGACGCCCGATGCCCGATGCCCGATGCCCGACGCCCGACGCCCGATTCGAGCCTAGAAGGATCTACTCTTGCCCTGGACATCGCATTAAGGCATTAACGCTTCCGGCAGTAGACCCGCCACAAGTCATCCAGATGACATAAATCTGCCAAATCCAGCAATGTTTGGCCCACGACTTCATTATCACCGCTTGCCTTCGCCACGACGAAATCAAAGTCAGGCGGGGTCTGATTATTTGCCTGTGCCAGTCGCGTGACTTGCTCCGTTCGAAACAGTAGGATCGCCGCAGCCGGTGACGCGATAACTTTGGAACTTGATGGAATGCGTTCGAGCTGCCGCTCTGTTAATAGCGGAGTGCTTATAGACCGCAAAATAGTTTTTACCGGCTTTTTTCCACTCCAGGAAAAGGCCAGACACAACGCAAGCGTCAGGCACCACCGGCTTTGAATCAGCTTCTGTATTCGCTGTGATCTAGATGCCGCAACAAGTGAGCCTGCAGCCAACAGAAATGTGGGGACAATGCCGTAATAATTCATTGGCAGCCACATTTCGCTAAATCCAGATATCAGAATCATCCCTAGCATGGGCGCCGCTGGTAAATAGAGATGCCAATCTCGCAACGTAAAAAACGGCACAAAAAGCAAAGGTATCAATAGAAAAATGAGAAACCAAAGCTTTCCGAGTATGTTTTGGTACTGTAGCAGGTCATGAATGCTAGCGACCTTGGACAGATGATCAAAAGCTTTACTGAATAAAATGGGCTGGAGAAAAAAATAGCTAACCGCAAAGGCACCCAGCAGCACAGTGGTTCCGGCCAACACCATCAAGTCACGTTTCGACAATACAATACTAGATTGCCGCAATGCAGCTATGCGACTCCCCCTAAAGGACTCTATAAAAATCATCGCCATCATAGAGACTCCGACAAAAGCCAAACTCTCTTTTGTCGTTGCGGCACCGAGCAAAGCTAGCGCAGTCGCATACGTCCAACGCTTCTGCCAAGCTACTAAGGCAAACATCAAAAATGGCAGAGAAAAAACCTCGTCATGAACGCCAAAAAACAAACCATGCCGAACAGTTGGATTAACAAGCACAAGTAACGTGAAACACAGACTCAGCTTGCTGCTGTAGTTAAGCTCACGAGCGAAGATATAAAAAAGCACGCCCGAAACTATACCGCACACTGCGTGGACTATGCTGATTGCAGCATATGCAGGAATACCAAGACCGACTAAAGCAGCTGGCACATAGAGAAATGGAACAAAATGGTGTGTTAAGAAGTTTCTCCACTCCAGGGAGATTAATGAGGTCAAGGGCGCATGGCGGCGGGATATGCTGTCCACAACTTGACTAAATATCGCAAAATCGATCCCATGACTGCCAACATAGACGGAGAGCAGTGGCTCCGTCAGCAAAAAGATCCCGTAAAAAACCAAGCTTACAACCATTCCAGCCAAACAAAACTTAGTTGGGGAGAATGCCTCAAAATCTCCACCAATGCCGCGGATCCGAGCAATGGACATTACCGCCACCAGGGCGACGACTAGAAAGCGCGCCAGGTCGTTAGTATGCACACCGGCAACCCAAAGCAACGGTAACGCTAGGAACAAAATATCTGCGAATTTTTGCGAAATTTTGTTCAGATGACTACTCGAAAGTTTTTAAAACGTTCCGTTTATACCGATAGCGGCTGAGACTTGGTTTTTACTGGTGCCGACACCATCACCGGCTGCAGGCGGAGCAACGCTGACTTCAACAGCTGGCGAAAACCCCCGCTTGGAATCGCTACCAAGTGGACGACAGTTGTCTCGGAGCAAACCGATTAGCTGATCCGCCAATTGCTGAGCGCTTGGCATGCTGGCACGGCCACCATTGGCCACTGAGTCACGGTAAACAGCACCCATACAATTAACATCGCCAGGCGCACAGGCCTTGTCGCCCGCCCCTAACTGTTGCTGGGCATTTTGCCCTTGGGCTGAATCACAGGTGACTCCTGTCAGCTGGCCTATGGTTGGGGCCTGGGCCTGCATCGATGCAGGGTCACTGAGTACGTGGGCATCGACCGGACTTTTGGAGCGCAGGTAATCTTGCGGATTATAGAGCTGGGCCGAAGCTCTGCGCGAGCGCCTGCGACCAGCAGCCTGAGCATCCACAGTGCAGCATAGCGCTGCCACGATGGCGATAAACTTAGCCATCTTTCTAAAGAGCATCATTGAACTGGTGTAGCCACTCAAACGCGTATCCCCTTCGACACAGGAGGCACTTCTAACCTCATCTTGAGGCAAATGTAAGCCCAGTAAGCACAACGTGCCTAATCTAATCTGCGGCCACACGAGAGCCACCGACTATCTGATCCCAGCGCCGTATGACTACCTCCAGTGGTAGCCCCAAAAGCAGCAACCATACCCAGGAGGTATCTAAAATCCAGTAAAAATTACGCAAAGTTTTGAAACGGCTGGGCAGCACTACCCCGTCGCTATCCGTTGCTGCTGCCAGCCATTGCTGGAGAGACTCACCCGGTCCCGACGGCAGAAAACTAAGAGCCGCTCCGGTTACCTTAGCCAGTTCCTCTAATTTTTGTGGCGCCACGCCGATCTCTTTATCCTTGTAGATCTCAGGAAAGGCAGCTGTGACACTAGCTTTAACCGAACCAAAGGCCGCATGCTCACCCTCCACTTCAAGGGTGCAGCGCTGATTATTCGCAATTCCCTGCGGCAGAGCGCCCCCTAGCTCCCACTCCTCGTCACTGTGTTTGGTAGCGATCAATTCGTCGGCGGAGATCTTGTGACCACAGACGGTGAGCCGCCAATCTGGACTCTGCTGAAAATAACGAGCTGCGGGTCCCTGTATCGTCACCCGCCAACTACCTCCGACCCGCTGTCCCCCACGTAGGGTAAAATTTGTTGCAACCAGTGGTCGCCGCAGATCCTGGCGCATAAGCCAGGTCATAGCACCCTGCATAAATTGGTTATAAACTTGCCGAGAGGTGGTCGGACTTGGCGTCAGACCAAGACGCCAGAGCGCGTCGCTGAAGATCCACAGTGCTCGCCCTTTGCCAGGGTAAGAGGCGACAGCGAGCGGTATATCCTTGCCATCTGCCTTAGCGTTGAGCAGCACTGTCGTTGTTGCGGTTTTAAGCTGCACTCGCTCCATGTGATGGAGCCCTTTCGCATTCTTCCAACTGGTCAAAGGCCCAGAGATGGCATCCCAGTCCTCGTAGACATTGGCTAGCGCCCGCTTGGCTGGCTCTGGCTTAGCCATTTCAATGCGAAAAGCTAAATTTGGATCATAGGAAGGACCGGTGTCGTTGCCCGGTGTCGGTGTCGCTGCCAAGAAATCATCACCAAAAGGTGAGAAATCGGCTGGACCAGGACTGTATTCGCCCTCTTTAACTTCGAAGGGCAAAATGTCTCGCAGAGGCGAACTGCTCAGGTCAGAAGCCGTAAGCGCACGTGGCCCACCAACGAATAGAAGACCACCTCCATCCTGGACAAATTTCACTAAATTACGTTGGTATTCCGGTAGCAGAAATTGAAACAGAGTGAAATTCTGCACAATCACGACACGAAAATGCGATAGCTCCTCGCGAAACAGTCGTTCGACTGGAAAAGGGATCAGACTCAATTCCCTTTCGTTGACGTTTTGAGTGTCCCAAGGATCACGCAAGATGAAAAAACTGATTAGGTCATATTTAGGCTCCGCTTTGAGATAACGCCGCAAGAAGCGCCCATCCCAACTAGGACTCCCCAGCAAATGCAGCACACCCACTGTATTCGGTAGCACTTCCGTCTGGACGTAAACCGTATTATCCCAGAGGGCGGCCTCATTCGGTGTCGGCAGAGCCCGGACAGTCAGTAGATGCTGGCCGCGTGGCAATGCAGGCAAAGTCACGGTTACCTGTGCTTGCTCACTCTTACTGCCAAACTCAGCATTCACATTTGCGAGCGACACATCACCATTTAACACCTGCAACTGAATGCGCTCAGCTGTCAGATCTGGCGCCGAACGCATCAAATTCACGGTAAAAACTAGAGGTTTATCCTCGAAGGCGAATGGCTGAATGTCGGTATCTTTGATCCAAATATTTGTTTGTCTTTCCTGCTTCACCCCAACAATCAGGCCGCGCGGAGTCTGTGACTTAGCAACCGGCGCACCGACTCCTCGCAGGTTATTTGGCCAACGCTGCATAGGCATGGAGTCACCACCATCACTAATCAGCAGCCATGGCTCAGCACCAACGCGGTAAATCCATGAGTCGAACACTTTACTTAGAGGTGTGTAACCCTGCCGAGTTGAGTCATCTTGTTCACTCAAACGCGTAAACTTTGGTATGCAACCGAGACGGGCACATTCGCCTTCAATCTCTTTTGCTATAACCTCTGCCCGCGCCAAGGTTGAATCAGCCGGTGAATCCGTCGCTTGCCGCATACTGTCAGAGTCGTCGATTAAAACATGAACCGGCCGGAGTGACAGAGTACGCGGTAATTGCTCAGTCTCGGTAGCAGGAAAAAAACTGAGGAATAAAGGGGCTAGCCAGGCAATACGACAAACAATCGCCATCGTAGCTCGCCCACCACCAATGGTTAGAGCCCATGCGATCCACAAGAGGAGTATGGTCCCGACACCGATTGCGGTCTGCCAGGTTAGGACATCTTTTATCAGTTCCGAGCTCAGTTCCAAGCTCACCTCAGTCTTTTTAGGATCTCGGGTAAATGTATCTGATCCCGTTTATAATCCGTCGCCAATGCGACCATGATCATGTTGACAAATATTCGTGCCGAGCGTTCCTGATCCGGTGGATTAGCACAGGTGATCGGCACACTTTGATCACGTAAGCTTTGCAGGAAACCGTATGGCACCGCCAAAATAGCCAGGCGACCATCGAACTGATAGCCACGCCAAATTTCACCGTTGCATGACGGCAAAGCATCTAACAAATAGAAGCTGCGCATAAGCTCATGATCCGGTGGCAAAGGACGCCAACTGTTAGCCCCGGATGCACCAGCACCTGGATCTAACCTCGATACCATGCTCTCTAGTTGAGCTGGTTGCCAGGGCGACTCTACAATCAAAAGACCACCACGCTTCAGCCATAATGCGAGCTCTGGCTGCAACACACCGGCCTTAGTCGTGATCGCCTGCAAGTTATCGGTCCAAAGCCAAGGTTCTGCCGCGGCCTCGGGTGATACTTGTGCATAGATATTTGGCTTCACATCCATCTCTATACTAGTACGCTGCGACACTTCACGGGCAAGAGAAGCAAAACTTGCTCGCCCGCCGCGTGGAGCTAGCAAAGCGATTTCGACAGCGCCGAGCGCTTTTGTGCTGGCGATTAAGGTGAATAACAAGACCGATGCAACTTGTGGCCGCTGCTTTATGAACCGAAAGATGCGTGCGCATACAGTCCACACTCCTTCTAAACCCATAGCTCCCAAGCAGATTAATGCAGCCAATTTTAACCAGGGCAATGGGTCCTCGCGGTCTTTTTTTGCTGGCAATTGTTTGCCTACAGTGTCCTTTTCTGCAGACCAACGCTGGGGTAAATTCACTGGATCTATCTCAGTGAGCAAACTTTCTCCGATCGGAACGTTACTAAGTCTGATTCGTGACAGGGCATCAGAATCCTTCGGACCACTTGTCTCCCAAGCAGTAGTCGCATAATCATCTACTCTAGGCCAATTAGCCTGCTGAGGCCCTTGTGCTGCTATGATACCTTGCCAGGTCAAAACTTCTTTGACCATGATTGGCATAGCCGCATGATTTATCCCAGTTGCTATAAGCGGCATGAGCGGCACGGTGAAGCTAAGGACCTCTAAGCCAGATGTTTGGTTGCGCTGAGCATAGGCTAGGACCTGTTTCTGATTGCCAAAGCTGCCACCAACCGGCTTGGCACCCATCGCATTCAGTGCCTGAGTCCATTGCTCACGACTCGCAACCTGACCACACAGATCAGGACCCGGCGCGACACCTTCCGGAACCATCTGCAAACTCACGTAACATTCACAAAGCTGCTTATAATCAGCATCAAGACGCGCCGGTGCAAGCCAGACTTTAGGTAATGGTCGACTGTGGTTACGCCGCGTGTCCTCAGTACTCCGACGCACCCTTCGTGACTGGCGCGTATTTAACAAGGCGCGAGGACAAAAATGGTCGTTGCCAAGTCCACCCATTGCGATGATTAGGGGAAAATCATTTAGGTCTATCGAATTATCCCCTAAGTAATCGTAGCGACGGACGCTAAAACCTTGAATGGCAAGAGATACCGACAATTCAGCCGCTGGATCCTCAAGCAGCCGCTCACCGCCACTCTCACTAATCAAAAGCACTTCTTGTTTGATCCCTTTGATTTCAGTACGGTAGGCATTATCCGCTGCCAAAGCATCAGCGCCCTCTGTTTCAAGGCGAAACACTAAAGGCACATCCCGTGCGGCAGATACATCAATCTCAGCAACTGTGGATGCCGGCCAGGACATTCGCACGTTCAGCCGCTGTTTACCTGCAGCGATTTTCCAAGGAACAGCCGCCAACTCATGGCCCATAAACGTCGCGGTGAGGCGCCCCTGTGCCGCATCCTCACTACCACGCCGCATGATTTCCACATCCCAGTCCATGGTCAGAAGCGCAGGAGATGAAAGAAATCGAGTGTCATTAATGAAAACATTAGATTTCGTCTGGGAGCCCCTGGCCAATTCGTAATAAACAACGTCCATCTCATCGAGCAGATAGCGCCAATTAAAGTCTGTCCACGAATGCTGGTCACGGTCAGATACGATAAAAAGTCGATTCGCTTCAAGACCAGCGTTAACCATCTGCTTGATTGCTGAGCCCAGGCGCACGCCAGCACGCTGAAATCCAAGTCCACGTAGGACTTGCGCTGCTGCCTCAGCGTTCTCGGGCTGGATAATCTTCGCCGAATGTGACGTGGACAGACTAATCCGGCCCGACCCTTTTAGTGATTCGTAAAGTCCGGATATATGAGTTGCATACTCTTCAATCGTCACATGGGCTGCCACGGATGGACTCATGTCACAAAAGATATGGATGCGAGCTTGATTGGGATCAAATGGTGTAAAGACTTCAGATCTAGGTTTTAGAGAAAAACCCGCCAGCACTAAGGCCGAAATCGCAAAGCAAATAAATCCAAGTAGCGGCGGCAAACGAAAAACAATACGCGGCAGAATACGTGGTTCTAGCTGCATGACACGCATCGTCGGCAGCCAAACTCGGCGCTGACGCTTTCGCCTCAGCCACCAAATCAGGAGGCCACTTAGACTAAGTCCTGCCGTCCCTAGCGCAGCCCACGAAGCAGATATTATGAGATTGCCGAAGCTCATGCTTTACCAGCCGCCTTGATAAAAGCTTGGAGTGCCGCTTGATAGGCACTAATTTGCGTCCGGTCGCTCACAGTTAAATACTCACCACCGCGCTGATGTTGGGCTCGCTGCAAACTTTGACGCCACGCGGTGAGTTGCTGCAAGTACTGATCCCGCTGCTTTAATACTTGTCCTTGGTATTCTTTAAGTTCTTGGCCCTGATCAAAATAAGATATGCCGTCGTCAAGCCAGTCGGTTGCCAGTTCCAAAGAACTAAGAGTGTGCAGGAAAAACGATCTAGTTCCGCTACTCAAAAAACCGGCAACGTCGGCGGCCCCTAAGGCGTCTCCCAACCAAAACGCAAGGTCCACACGGGTTGGCAACGCGTTAGCGGTACCTCCCTCAGTAAACCAGTCATCAGCACGAAATCCGCTCGCTGCTAGCTGCAGAAAGCCAGTCTTGATCGCTGCTGGACGTCTCGGCCGGACGAAGTGAGTCGGAATCGTCGCAGATTCGTTGACTAGCCAGCGAATCTCGACTTGATCGCCCATCCGCAGATGCGCATATGCAAGATGCAGTGCCAACCGCATCGCAATTTCCGCTTTTGTTGCTATTTTCGGCTCTGGGACATCTGCTGTCGGCCAAAACATAGTGGGCGATAGATCCACCCCGATTAAAACGTTTGAGGACGACTCGTCACGTACCTCGCGCACGATTAGCTGATCGGTGCGGGCATAAGCTTTCCAGTCAATCAAATTGACTGGATCTCCCGCAACATAATCCCGGCTAGACTCAGCGAGGCGACTCGGCCGCTTGAGGCTCATATATTGGCTGCCCTGAAGGCGTAGCCGATTTTTATAATCTTGGTAATGCATCTCCTTAGCAGCTGCTGGTTGCAGTGCCGCCAAAGTAGATACATCGCGTAGATCTAGCTCAGACATTTATGAACTCTTTAGACCACGAGCTAAGTTCTTGTGATTTTCTTCGCAGCGCTCTAAGAGGTTGCCGATTACCGTGTCCGCACTCATCTCGTCACGTGCCCCCTGCGCTGTAAGGCACATACGGTGCCGCAGTGCCGGTCTCGCTAGACGGCGCACGTGCTCCCAACGAACTGAATCTTGACCCTCAAGTAAAGCCAATGCCCGCGACACCGAGATTAAGCTCAGCCCGGCCCGTGGTCCTGCACCGTACCAGATGACCTGTTTGAGCTGATCTGGACAAAGATCATCTTCCGGCCTAGTCGACCGCACGAGATCGCGAATACCAGTAATCACAGCTTCATCCACATGCACATGTCGTACACAGGAAATGAGGTCGGCGATCTGCGCATGAGAAGTCTGCTCGTGCTGAGCGGACTGAACACCATGCTGCTCGCCGACTAGCTTACCTGCTGCATGCTCGGCAAGAATCCGGCTCTCACTTTCAGCGTCGGGATAGGCCACTAACGTATGCAGCAGGAACCGGTCTAATTGCGCCTCAGGCAGCGGGAACGTGCCCTCTGATTCAAATGGATTCTGGGTCGCAAATACCATGAATGGCTGCGGCAGCACGTGTTGCTTGCCAGCAACCGTCACGCAGCGCTCCTGCATGGCTTCCAGCAGAGCTGATTGGGTCCGTGGCGACGCACGGTTGATCTCGTCGGCGAGGAGTAAATTGGTGAATACCGGTCCACCAGCGAAACTAAAATGCCGCTGTCCGGTTGCCGTGTCCATGTTGAGTATTTCGGAACCCACAATATCTGATGGCAAAAGATCTGGGGTGAACTGAATCCGCGCAAAGGCGACACCCAGATGGCGCGCAAACACCCGCACTAACGTCGTTTTGGCTAGGCCCGGAGCACCCGTCATCAAAATGTGGCCACCGGAGAGCAAGCAACATAGCGCTTCGGTAATCAACTGTTCTTGACCAAACACCGCTTTGGCAACGTTCTCACGTAAACGAGCCGCCATGGTTGTGGCATCGGCAAGGGATAGAGTCGGTGCTGATGTCATAAACAGCTCCATACGCAGCAGCGGTAATGATATGACCTAACAAGCAAAACTGGAATGATTCAGATAATATATCACTGTATTTCCGTGATTACCATAAACCGGGTTAATCGGGACACTCTCATGCAAACCGCAGCAACTCGCAGCTGGTTATGGTTGAACTTCAAAATTGGTGCGCTCAGCGTCGGCGTGGCATCGCGCCTACTACTGTTTGAAGAGGCTATGGTACGGGAACACCAATGGGTCAGCGCTGATGAGTTTCAAGAACTCCTAACTTTGGCCCAGATGCTGCCTGGACCCAACCTTGTTAACTTCGCCGCCTGCGCGGGATCCCGCTTAGTACCGGGGTGGGTCAATCTAACCGCACTGCTGCTACTTATAACTCCTGGCGCTTTAGTGGCGATCATGATCTTTGCTTGGGCACCACTTGCTAATCCCCACGTCAAAGAGCTCTTTCGAGGATTTGCTATCGGAGCCTTCCTGCTGACGGCCAGGTTTCTTTGGACTCTAGCTTCCGGGTTAAAAGCGGGCCCTCAGCGAGATCGGCAAAACAGCCACGCTGCCACTCACAAGATCATCGGACGCTACGGCATAGCTTCGGCTATCGTCGTTATAAGTTTTTACCATATACCAGCGTTGCCTCTCATCGGGAGCTTTGCTGTGCTTTGTTTAGCGTGGGAGTTTTTATTTTGATTTACTGGCAACTATTCAGCTTATTCGCACGCGTCAGTCTGCTCGCCTTTGGTGGCGCATTGGGAATCCTACCAGAAATACAAGCGATCGTCGTAGACCAGTATCATTGGATGACAGCAGAGGCCCTAGTACAAACCTATGTCGTCGGACAGTTTGTACCGGGACCCAATATGGTGATGGCCACTCTGGTCGGGTATAAGGTCGCCGGATTTACTGGCGCTATCGTCAGCACTCTTGGGATGTACCTTGGACCCGTTACTATTGTGTTTATCTGTACGGCCCTTTATTACCGCAACCGACAAAAAGATTATGTACGGCGTATCGAACTGGCCCTACGGCCGCTGGTGTTAGGTCTCATATTGGCTGCTACTCTACTTTTCTTAACTCAGCAGCTCCAGGCCGAATGGCCTATAGGGCTGGCAATAGGGCTACCCATCGTCTGGCTGCACTGGCACAAGCGCATTTCGGCTATAACTGGTGTGTTTGCCATCGGGGTAATTTGGTATGCCTCTGGATTGATTGAGTTAATCGGTACCCGTTAACCGGCTTTTGGATGCCCCCCAATAAGATGCAACAACTTGTTTTTATTGACAAATATTATTATTCCAGGCACCTAAACTTCCCCCCTAAACCAGCCGAAGCATCGATAACGGCAGAAGAAACAACGGCTCATGAGAGCCAACGTCTCTCCTGATCCGTAGTCGAGGCGGCACTTGGATCTGTTCACTAGAAATCGAACTGTTGGTCTAATCGCTTGCTGCGCACCAGCAATCTTGATCTGCCTCGTCGGTGCATTGATTACTAGCCAGCAACTCGGCGTCCAAAAATCCCAACCCTTTGGCTACATCAAAACTAATATTGGTGAAGTCGGACCGACTCTAGCGCAAGTTACGTCCCTGCCCAGCAGTGCCTGGACGACGCTGCCGAGTGGCGGGATTATCAAGGGCGAGCTTCGCGACTATAACTATTGGATGCGCGTCGAAATTCCACCAGTCGCCACGGACAGCAAAGCTGACAAGCCAAAAACTACCGTGGTGGGCATCCCGTTAATGTACGTCCAAGACGTAGAGTTTTACCTTCAAGACACTAACATAAAATTGCCGCGACAGGTCTTGTCTGGCCGCATACCTTCAACTTGGGAATCTACCACAGAACCTGTCTACCGGATCACTGCCTCGCCGAAGTCTACGCAGTACTTATATGTGCATCTACTCAGTACCAGACTGTTAAAAGTGCCGTTATTTATACTTAACGAGCAGAATTACCGAGAAAAAATCACTGAGCGGCAGCTATTTCTCAATATTGTAAGTGGGGGCCTCTTGTTCATGATGGCTCTAGCCTTAGTCCTGTATTTTTTGCTGCACCAGCCACTTTATCTCTACAGTTGCAGCTTTCAGACGTTCCTAGCAATAGTGCTGAGCAGCACCAATGGTGCCATTTTCAATTATCTACCGTGGCTAGCAGCAACACCGCAACTTCACCAGTTACTAATCATAGAGGCATCCACTTTTGCCATCCTCTCCTTCGGTCTTGCTGCTCTGGAAATCCTCCCGAGACTTCCAAGTACTGCCAAGCTTATGCGCCGCTGGAAGAATGAAATCATGCTTGTCTTCGCAGTCATGTTCCTAACCCCAGCATTCCCATCGAGTCTGCACACCATCGTTGTTGCAGTAGGCTTAGTGGCCCTGGTGGCTGAACTCACAGCATTTTTAATGAGCCCCTATACAACCATCATGAACATGCGCCCTATCATTGTGATGGGATCCAGTTTCTGGAGCACCTTTCTGCTCACTCTACTGGCTATTGCCGGAATATTACCGAATTCAATCTATCTAGAGAGCGCCTATGCGGTCGGTCAGATCTGGGCGGCGGTGATCCTTGCCGGGGAAATTGCCCGGCGCACGCGGACCCTGGACCGAGAGCGCCTTGAGGTACTCAACAAACTGAAAAGTGGCGAGACACTTAGGACGGAATTAAGCACGCCAACTTATAGCGAGGAATTACATGTCAGTATCATGTTCATCGACATTATTTCGTTCTCGGTGATCTCAGAGCATCGAAGCCCCGAATCGACCTTTAAAGAACTATCTAATCGTCTACGATCACTTACAGGTATCATTGAACGGCATGGAGGCACCATCGACCGCTCTCTTGGCGATGGACTGCTCTGCTTCTTCGGGCAGGGGCAGGGACAAGAACACCACGCCGTACGCGCTTTCCGCGCGGCAGTTGCCATTCAGCAGAGCATCATGGCCGAAGCAAAAGTGGCGCTTGCTCTAGAAGATGAGCGCATACTTATGCCCGTTCGCATCGGGATTCACAGTGACCAGGTGGTCATTGGCAATATTGCCGGAGCGATGAAAATAGATTTTACCATGGTGGGTCAGGGTGTAAATTTCGCCAGCAATCTCGAGCAAGCCTGTGGCCCGTTTCAAATTATGGTTAGCAATGAGACCTATACGCTACTGATCGCCAACGACTTCCCCGCCAGTATGTTCTCTTCAATAAACATTGCCGTCAAACATAGGCATTCATTGCTGCAAGCCTTCGAGCACAATCCGTTTATGAATGAGTCAGGTGCAGTCGACCGAGCCATGAACCTGCACTACGGCCAGCTTGGCATGAGCGCACGCGAAGTGCGATATGCCGTGCATCCAGAATCGCCACTAACTCTACTCGGTGAGTATGGCGAGCATCAAGTGCTCGACTTTTCGCTTTATGGCTTTCGAGCTAGGTCGACAACATTCCTAGGCCAACACGCCATTTTTGAAGCCACAATTCACTCGTCACAGCCTGCTACAGACCATGCTCTGAGCGAGAAATTACTGCGCTCATTGACGATCGAGGTACGTTGGAGCCGCAGCTATAACAACTATTTTGAGCATGGACTCAAGATCGTCGGCAGTAGCCAGGAACAAGCCCACTTTCGGGTCGCTTTGATGCTTGCTTCTACCGGCCCATCTCACACCGTAAGGAGGCTAGCCTAAATGCGTTCCTTCTTGCGAACCTATGTACAGCGCTTCATGGCCGTCTCTCCAGGCGCGGTAGTGGTAGCTATCGCCTTCTTCGGCCAGGTCCTCGAAAAAGACGAATCACTGCGCATACCAGTTATGTTTAGCACAAATGGAGCCTTAGACGACGTGGCTGCGGCGACTGCCCTTGCTGACTCTGATTGGGAAATCAGGCCCTCCGTCGCCCCCAACACCCCCAGCACCACACCCCAGACTCGCTGGCTTCGCGTTGAAATAGCCGCAGACCAGACTCCCAGGGATCAGATAGCTGAGATAAAATTTCAGTTTTTCAACGAGATAGAATACTTCTTGGTTGAGCATGGCAAAGTTATTGACCATTTTCTGACTGGAGTGGCTCACCCAGCAAGTTTTACAAAATTTCCTGGTCTATATTTCCACTTCCCGTTTAGCAGCGGGACGACGCAGCGGTTTTTATATGTGAAGACTGTCGGCTACGGCACCACAATAGCGCGAATCCATGTATACGATGCGCCTACTTTCGCAGCCATCAATGAACAGCGAGATGGCATTATGGGCCTACTCTTTGGCTGTTCGATCATGATCATTTTCTTTAACTTCGCCATGTTTCTGACGCTGCGCTCCCGCAGCTATATTTTTGAGATTGGCGTACAGTTGGCCTTGCTGACGGTCGTTTATTTTCTTGAAGGCTACTACAAGCGGCTCACTCCGGGAATAAACTGGGATTACTCGCTATGGTTCAAACTCACCATCGTCGCTTACTTGATTTCCCTTTCGCTGATAGTTGGGTTTTTTCGTGACACCCTACAGCTTGATCAGAACTTTCCCGACTTTCGTCGCGGCTACAATTCTCTGCTCGGCATGTATTTAGCAGCCATTTTGATCACCCTACTAGGCTCCTTTGCTATTGGACTTCTGGCGGCCGTAGTCGTCAGTTGGACGGGCTGGGTCTGGCTCTTAGCGCGCCATTCTCGTTTCGCCCACTTGAAATCGATTTTTGTCACCTTCCTCGGACAATCTGGCGGGATAACCGCATTAATTGTCACAACGACAACGGTATTTGACCTATTGAGCGACTCGATGCTCAATAAAGCACTGGCCCATATTGGAATTATTTGGATGGGAGTCACCAATCTCATCGGCATCGGAATCAGACTGCGGCTCAGCGAGGAACGCAGTGGAAAGATCAAACAAGCCCTAACGGGTACTCAATATCGCACTGAGCTCAATCGACTACTAACATCATCGTATGTCCAGATAGAAAATCTAAGTCGTGTCGAAGCTACCATCATGTTTGTTGATATCGTGTCCTTTTCCCTAGTCGCTGCGGGACGTTCCGCTACAGATATTTTTACCGCGCTGTCAAATCGACTCCGTGAGATTGTCACCATCATTGAACAGAATGGCGGGTTAGTAGACAGATCACTTGGCGACGGCGTTCTCTGTTATTTCACTAGCAACAATGGGGTGTCGTCAAAACATCATGCACTCGCAGCATTTGAAGCAGCAAGTGAGATACAGCGCGAGACAGTAAGAGCTGCTGTCGCCACCTCGTCCCGACTGGTGATGCCAGTGCGAATCGGGATACATTCGGCAGAAGTGCTAATTGGTAACCTCGGCGATGAGCGTCACCTCGATTTCACTATGATCGGATCCGGCGTCAACTTCACCAGTCGCCTCGAGTCCGCGGCCAGCCCATTTAAAATGAACCTTAGCGAAACCACGGTCGAACATTTGGTAGGCCTAGGTCTCGATGCCAAAGAATTCCTTCCTATTTCACTTTCGATCAAACATCAAAGCACCCTCAAGAACGCATTCGAATTCAACCCGCTCAGCGCAGCTCAGCCCGACCTACGGAAAGCCGAGACACAGTTTTTAGAACAAATGGGTATGAGCCGGGTAGACCAACGTCGCGTCGTCAAATCACTTGCTTATATCAAGCTGACAAATGACTCGGTTGAATTCAACATTGCCGATTTTTCACTCCATGGCTTCAAGGCAATCAGCCCCAAAATGTTTGGCCGTCGCACCATACTCGCCGTCAGCATCACGACATCAAGCGTGGACGTCAATGAGCAACTAGACAGACAGCTCATGCGCCATATCATGGTGGAGCTCCGCTGGAGTCGCCAAGACAATCACGGCACCTTCCACGGATTGCGTATTTTGGGCGGCAGCATGGCTCAACGTCAATTCCTCTTCGATCAATTCTCGCAGCACCTTGGCATCGATGATACTGAGAGAGCCAAAATGGAAAGCGACGATAACACCGCCGATATTAGAATTATCGCGTCATGATGACAGCTGGTGCCTGGCGCAATACAGCCGCAAAAACTGATCAATTAGCACAGTTAGTGCGGGCCTGCTTAAATTGCTCCCACCCAAAACCAAACTGCGTCCGGGCAACACTGTTCAAATGTTCTTTTAGTCGCGAATCAAGCGAATTCAAATGCTTCCTCGTTAGTAAAATCGTCCCGTAGTCATAACAGATCGAATCCGCGCCTATACAAACATGCGCTAAGATAGTGTCTTCGGTTTTATCGACGAGGTACCACTTTTCGTGATAGCCGGCAAAATTATCGTAAATCACCTCGATGGCACCCGAGTCTAGCTGACGAAAGATGCCACTGGCTCCGGTCATCCGCGTTTTACCGTTAAAGGTCAGAGGCACGGAGTAGGCAACGTGGACAAAATCAGGGCCGCCGCCGCTGAAATCAAAACGCTGACAGTCAAAATCGAAAATGTGCGTACCACCATGGGACGCACTAAACCACCAAGTCCCCTCGAGATCACCAAGAGTCACCAAGGCGCCATCCGCGTGCTCGTAGTTTGGCAGCTGACCGAAACCCAAATCCACACAGTCACTCTTGAAGATGCAAAGGCTGGTCTGATTAATTTGCGCGGATTGATAATAAAAGCCGCAAACCGAAGGGCAGCGGATCTTATCGTCTTGACAGTCCAGGACGCACTTGAGCCAACTGCGACACTCGCCATCCAGGCCGCAGCGCAGCATGGTCTTAGCGCACTTGCGCGCAAGGCAAATGGGATCGGCGTCCCGTCTTTCGGCGGCATTAACTGGTGCAGATCCAGTCAAAAAAAGTGCGAGTAAAACTCTACTAAGTTTGGACATATGCGCAAACCTCGCTCTGCTTTGGCTCATATCGCCCTCCGCCAGCAAGGTCAAGATTATAATAATAACGGGTGCTTATAATGAGTCGCAGAACCAGCATTAAAAACAGCAAGATATGTAGGCTAGGCGCTGGTACATACCGACATAACACCAACCTGTGACTATCGGGGGTGTTACCTAATTGGAGTATTTCTAATGATGCGGCCAACCCGATTTTTGCTAGCAAGTTTGCTGATGACTTTTTGTTTAGCGACCTGTTTAGCGCGACCTGTTTTGGCTGGCGAAATCGTTAGCACCGTTCCTAATAGCATAGATAATGCCGATCAGGACTCCCAAGAGACCGAGTTAAAGACCAAGGTGGCGGGCCGCTATGCGCACTACGACATCGTTGCCTACACTGCAAAGATTCTTTTTTGGGAGATGCGCACATTGGTCATCACCTACGGTGTGACTGAATTTAAACTTGATGACACCGGACGACTACTATCGAGCAGCCGCTATTGCCACGCATCACACAAATCGAATTTCCCCTTTAAGAGCGAAGTGCCCGACGCCTTTACCCGCGCCATCATACCGCGCGATGCCTGGGTTGAGATCCGGCGCGACCAAGACGACCTTTCGCTTTGGCGCCCCGAAACCCCTACCCCCATTGGTATTCGCATGGAGGATCCAGATCAACCATTGCCCAAAGATCCAAGAGACCCTCGTATCGCCGATGATGACGGCGACGGCAAGCCAGGCGTCACGGTAAAAATCAGACTTTACGACCGTTTTGACACGGAGCTTTACATTGCCCGCCGCGAGATTTTTGCCTACGCCCTAAGACCCCAAACAGACGGGACACTGAGTGGTTATGTCTCGGATCATTCTGAGCAGCTCGTCTTAGGCTCACCGTTTCCGCCACTGCGAAAACAAAATGCACCAACTCAAAATCCTGACCTAACGCTTAGTCCGATCTTGTTAGTGCCGATTGATGAAAGCTATGACTGCGAAAAGGTGATGGAAGAGCGGGATGTTCTTTTCCCTGCTGAGCCGGATGCTTGAGGTCTGGCCTGCGAAGAGCATGGTTCGAACTTAATTCGGCAGGCTTAATTGTGGATAAGAACATATGCTTAAAAGTTAGCCAAAAAATTAAAAAGTCCTCGTTTCGCGAGGACAAAACTCAAAATAAAAGTTTCAAGATTCAAAGTGTCGAGAACGACTACGGCAACACGCACCTAACGGCGTTGCTGCCGAAGTAAGAGTTGTAGGTCACGGAACTAGCCGACCAGATCCAATAACCGGCGGTAACGACATCACGGGCCGACGACGTCCATGTCGAAGTTCCCTGGCTGGCTGGCGGCACGCCGTTCGCGGCATTAAAGTTGGGGCTCGCGTCGGTAGGTTTGTAATATACTGGATCACCTGCGCTACTCTCGTAGAGAGTCGGCAGACGCATGCCCTTAGCAGCACAGGTCTTAATGTTACCTTCGTACCAAGCCATTGCCGTACCATTACCGGTGGTAGAGACGTTCCAGGAACTCAACCCCATCATAGCCTGATTAGTCTGACTGTTTCCCGCAGCATTCAGATATTGAGGAGCGTTGCCACTGTCGTAGTACAGACACCGCCCCGATGCCACTTTGTTAGTGTCATCAACGTAAACACTCGAAGGGCAAGCGCGCCCACCTAAGTTAGCGGTGTTTTTACTTAGGAGAGTGGCACTCCATCCCTTACCATTTGCGTTGAGCGCGTAGTGCCAGCTGTCGGAGCCATTAACGTTTAGTACGTTATTGCCATCGCCCTGCACCCATACTCCGTTACTTAACACCAAATATTTACCAGTCGCTGTGACGGCGCAGCCTGCGTTAATGGCAGTGGTATCAGTGTAGCAGTTTGCACCACAGATAGGGCAGTTCGGTCCAGAGTTCTTTATAAACACCCCAAACCATGGAGTCTGCCCCAGCGATGAGCTAGCGCTCATTGCTAAGATCCAGATATTGGAGAGTAATAACTTGCCCAATCCCATCTTATGTACCACGCATTAATTACTGAAAGTCTTTCACCCAAGACACATACACCACCGTACCAGCTTTGATCATGGAAGCTATAGTGTGTTTTGCAGCCGTCACGGTTACTGGACAAGCAGGGTTACACATAAAAGTGTAACCAGTACTAGATAGCGTGTAGCTACCACCCGTCGCGTTGGTAAGGATCAGCGTGTATCCAGCACCGTCAACCATAGAAGCTGGATCCAGATACAAAGTACCAGCAGCGATGCTAGTGGTTTGGATGTTGCCTGAATTCCAGTTTATCGGCGTACCGGACGAGCCGTTAGCGCTACTTAAGTAGCTACCTGCGATCTGACCACCTGAGACGCTTAGCTTAACTCCCGGGGCTGTGGTCCCTATCCC
>CAIWTN010000245.1 GCA_903915625.1 uncultured Pseudomonadota bacterium
AAAAAACATATTGGACCAAAGGAAACGAGGCGCTTCGAGCCCGTCAGTATGACGAGGCGGTCGCATATTATGACGCCGCGATACAAGACGCAGATGAAGAATTAAGGCCTCGCATTGAATTCAACCTGAATTGTGCATTGCGGCGTGGCGGTCAGCGCCTTTATAGAATCTCTGTTCCGCTAGTAAAGCCGGATAACTTGGATATGTATTATTTTAGACTAATAGAAGATTCTAAATTGTTTGACGCTGAATATTATATAAAAAATTATAGCAGGAAAGATAATGACCTAAAAAATCCATTGGAGCATTATATAACTTATGGAGTAGCGCTCAAAACAAATCCTTCAACTAAATTCGACACGTCTTATTATTTGAAAGAACATCAAGACGTCGCTGCAGCAGGTATACACCCATTCTTACATTATGTATCTCAAGGCGTTAAGGAGGGGCGGGCGTGTTTGCCGCCGCCACCAAACTCGACTGACCTAGATCATTATCTGATTGAGGCACCCTGCTACGTTCCTCGGCTATCACCGGGCGCGCGAACGGTAGAAAGAGCCGCACGAGTCATCACATTCTACCTTCCGCAATTTCACCCAATCCCCGAAAACGACGCTTGGTGGGGTAAAGGTTTTACGGAGTGGACCAATGTTAAACCCGCAAAGCCGCAGTTTGACGGGCATTACCAGCCCCATGTCCCCGATGACTTTCTCGGTTATTACGACCTGAGAGACACAGCCGTCATGCGCAAGCAGGTCGGGTTGGCCAAACAATACGGCATCGAAGGATTCTGCTTCTACACTTACTGGTTCACCGGCCATCGCCTGCTCGAAACCCCAGTCGACAACTATCTTGCCGATCCTACGTTAGATTTACCCTTCTGCATCTGCTGGGCTAACGAAAACTGGTCTCGCCGCTGGGATGGCCTGGACCAGGACCTGCTCATGGTCCAGCATTATTCGGATCAGGACGACATCGCCTTCATCGCGCACATGGCCAAATACCTGCGCGACCCGCGATACATACGCGTACAAGGCAAGCCACTGTTGATCGTTTACCGGCCAAATCTCTTCCCATCCATTAAGGAAACTGCCAATCGCTGGCGCAGCTGGTGCCGGGAAAATGGACTCGGTGAAATCTACATTGCGTATGTCCAGTCATTTGAAAAACGCGATCCCACCGAATATGGCCTGGACGCTGCCATCGAATTCCCGCCCAACAATAGCGCGCCGCCTGACATCACCGACAAGATTGTCGAGGCGCGTCCTGAATTTGCCGGCAAGGTGTATGACTGGCGTATTTTCCTGCAACGCAGCGAAAACTACACACCCGAAAGCTATACCGTGTTTCGTGGTGTCAGCCCGTCTTGGGACAATACAGCAAGAAAAAAAGAACGCGGGACGGTTTTTGCCCATTCAAGCCCAAAGCTCTTTGAACGCTGGCTGATCAAAGCATTCGAAGAAAACGGACAACGCTCAGAAGATATTGACCAACGCCTAGTTTTCATCAATGCCTGGAACGAATGGGCAGAAGGGGCGCACTTAGAACCGGACCGTCGGAATGGCTATGCGTGGTTACAAGCTGTCCGCCAGGCACACATGGCCGCGGCAGCTACTCGCCAGCGGATACTCATCGTCAGCCACGATGCCCACCCCCATGGTGCCCAACTGCTCAGCCTCAACATGGCAAAGCACTTCAGGGACCATCTAGGTTTTCAAGTCGACATTATCGTACTGGGTGAGGGCAAATTACTGCCACGCTTTCAAGAACAGGCAACAGTGCATCGTATCGATCTAGCATCAGCAAGCCTCTCGCAAATCGATGCCACCTTGAGCAAACTCCGGCAACAAGGTTTGCGTGCCGCGATCGTCAACACCACCGTGTCCGGCCAACTCGTGCCGCATCTGAAACGTCACGATTTCCGCGTTGTCTCGCTCGTTCATGAACTGCCCAGCATTCTCGCTTCGTACCAGCTACAGTCACAAGCTCAAGCCATCGCCCAGAAAGCAGATAAGATTGTGTTTGCGGCACCCCAGGTAAAACAAGGCTTTGAAGCCTTCACCGGCCAGTCGTTACAGCAAGCTTCCACCCGGCCGCAGGGTCTTTACCAGCGCAGTTGGCTGCGGGCCGGTGCTAATAAAAATTCCGTGCGCCAACAAGTTCGCCAACAGCTCGGCATTCCGCCCGCAGCCAAAATCATCCTCTGTGCCGGCTATGCCGACCAACGCAAGGGCTTCGACCTTTTCGTGCAAGCAACCACCCACGTTATGCATCAAATGGGGGATGTGTATGCCCTCTGGGTTGGCCACACCGACCAAGGCTTCGTAGAAGCCAGCATGGCGCATGCCGATCAGCATGGCTTGCGTAGTCATTTCCTATTCACCGGCCTCGTTGATGAGCCACAACCGTATTACCTCGCAGCAGACGTCTACGCCCTCACATCACGCGAAGACCCATTCCCCTCCGTGGTCATGGAAGCCTTCGATGCGCTTACTCCCGTCATCGCCTTCAAAGACTGCGGAGGCTTTGAAGAACTGCTCAAACGCGACTGCGGCGCATTGGTACCCAAGGAAGATGTCACTGCCTTTGCTGACCAGATCAAAACCATGTTGGAAAATCCCCAGCAAGCCTTGACCATGGCCCAGCGGGGGCGCGAAATCGTTCAACAAGAACTCAATTTTCGCCACTACCTGTTTGATCTACTGGAATACGCCAGCACCCCCATTCCAACTGTGTCGGCAATAGTCCCGAACTACAACTACGCCCGCTACCTACAAGATCGACTTGAAACCGTCACCAACCAAACCCTGCCACCCTACGAATTGATCGTCCTTGACGACTGCTCGACGGATGATAGCCAGCAGGTGATCCAGAATTTTCTAAAACAGTGCGATGTCCCTTGCCGCTTCGAGGTCAACTCAACCAATACCAGATCGGTGTTCAGGCAATGGCGCAGGGGGGTAGAGTTAGCACGGGGGGAATACATCTGGATTGCGGAGGCCGACGATACATGCAAGCCAGAATTACTGCAACGTGTCGTCAGTCGAATGCAGGAAACTGATGCCGTCATGGGATTTTCCGATAGTTGGCAGATCGATGAAGACGGCAAGAACCTTGGGGACAGTTACAAGTCGTATGTGAATGAAGAAAGTCCAGGAGCATTCAATCAGTCTTTCGTAATGGAAGGGCGCGACTTCCTCACTAGGCACCTCTGCATAAAGAATGTGATTCTTAACGTCTCAAGTGTGGTATTTAGACGTGAGGAATTGCTTTCGGCTCTAAAACGTATCGGTGATGATATTTTTCATTACATAATTGCTGGTGATTGGCGATTATATACTGAACTCTGTTTATTAGGCGGTAATATCGTATATGAGGCGAAACCAATGAATGGCCACAGAAGGCATCAGTCGAGCGTTACGCATT
>CAIWTN010000246.1 GCA_903915625.1 uncultured Pseudomonadota bacterium
GACCTGAATTTAGCAGCATCACTGTAGTTAAAGCAGGATAGGTCTCTCTCCAGGATTGGCGGGGTGGCTCACGTGAACGGTGGCTCAGGGTCTGAACAAAAGAATTACCGCGGCATCAACATGATGCTGCCTTTTATTTTGGTAATTTTAGTTACGACCGTGTTGTTCAGATCAATCACTAACAGCCCCGATCAACCTACCAATGCTGCGGATACCGTCAGTTTCACGGTTAGTGGACTCGTTGACGAAGAACGGTCACTTTCTATTGAATCGGTTATCGATCCGAGTAACGAGAGTCGCTTTCATCGGATCAGCGGGACGCCGAACTTTGGCTACACCCATGCGGCGATCTGGCTAAAGCTGGACATAAAAAATCCCCGACGTGAGCCGCTCTCGTTAAAAATGGAAAATATGCTGATCGATTCGCTCCAGGTATTCGAAGCACAGCAGTCCGGCAAAAAATTTGCCATGACTTACAACATGGGAAGCAAAACACCACACGACATCAGACATCGTTACTTTTATTCAAATTTAGGCACTGTCACAAACAACCAAGAGTCACAGTTGCTGATTCGATTGGCATCAAACGAGACTATGATTGTGACACCTATCGCTGTGTTAGACCGCAAAACACTGATCGAAGATCTGGATCAGACCACTCTTAAGACCGGGCTATATTATGGCATTATTTTCGTTATGTTTTTTTACAACGCGCTGGTAGCCGTATTTCTGCGCGACAAAGTTTACACCTTATATTCGCTGTATTTAGCGGCATTTGGGGTTTCCCAGCTAAGTATCGATGGCTATTTTTTACAGCATATTACAGGTAACTACGGCAACTGGAAAACTTGGTTAAATGCATTCGCGACGGATCTGGCGGTAATCACTTGTCTTATTTACACACGCACATTCTTAGAACTGCGCTGGCGGTCACCTCGCCTAGATAAACTATTCAAAGCTTTTATTGGAATCGCCAGCATCGCTGCAATGGGCGTACCTTTTACAAAATATGAATTAGCTTTGAACACCGCTCTTTTATTTAATATTGCTGGGATTCCTCTTGTTATTTGCTCAGCGATAAATTCGTGGCGTAGCGGATTTATACCGGCGCGATTTTATCTAGCTGGAAGTCTCACGATGTTCGGTGCCGTTTTTATGGTTGCCTTTTCCATGCTCGGAATAGTTTCAGCCAGTTTCTGGAGCGACTGGGACTTGGGAAATATTTTGAAGTTTGGCTCTGCTTTCGAGATCACCTTCTTCTCTTTTGCGATGGCCGATCGCATCACATTAGTGAGACAGCAACGCCGGCAGGCACAAGCAGACTTACTTGTCGCGGAAATTCAAAAACGAGAACTACAAGATGAAGCACAACGGGTTGCAACCAAAGCAGCTAAATCTGAGACAATTGCTCGCATGACTCAAATGCTTGCACATGATATCCGCAAACCGTTCTCTCTATTACAAATTGGCCTGGATCGCTTAGACAACGCAGGCAGCAATCCAACCGAAATAAGAGAGGTAACAAGAAATATTCGATTGCATGTCGGCCAGTCCCTGGAAAGCGCTAACAGTATGCTATCTGACATCTTAGATGCCACCGGACGTGAAATAAATACCACCCCTCGGTTGGTTTCATTCGAGCAAATTTTGCGTGCTGCGATGACTCAAGTATTTGGCTACGGATCGGCTAATCACATTTCCTTTACCTATGATATCAGCAAGAACTACCAACTCTATGTCGACACTTTTAAAATACAGCGGGTCCTGTTCAATCTCTTGGAAAACGCTCGACAGGCTATGAACAGCGAAGGAATCATCTGGATGCGAGCCCACGAGTATTACAGTGGGACTGGATCACCATTCGCAGAGATCACCATCGGCAACTCTAACTCATTGATTCCACAAGAATATCTCGCCAACATTTTTGACCTCTTTTTTAGCAAAGGAAAAAGGTCCGGCACTGGCCTTGGCTTATCGATTTGTCAAAAAATTATCACCGCGCACGGTGGCACAATCCGCTGCAATTCAAAACCTGATTACGGCACTGAGTTTATCTTCACGCTGCCTCTTGCAGCAGATCAACCTTACCAAACTGACATGCACGCTAGTTATGAAAGATCCGACACGGCAAAGTTCCACTTCACTGACAATCTTCCCAAGACTAGCGAAGAAATCAGGGCCGCATTCGAAGCTACACTTTCATCAAAGCACCAGAGTGCATAATCTCGATCCTTGGTACCTAAGCCCCCAGTACCTGCGCCAGAAAGTTTCCAGTGTAACTCTTCTTCACCTTGGCCACTTGCTCAGGTGTCCCCTGAGCAATAATCTGACCACCTCGGAACCCCCCCTCGGGGCCCATATCGATCAGCCAGTCTGCGGTCTTGATCACATCTAGATTGTGTTCAATGACCACAACGGTATTGCCGGCCTCGACGAGTCGCCTCAGCACGACCAACAACTTACGAATATCATCGAAGTGTAGTCCAGTGGTTGGTTCGTCGAGAATATAGAGAGTGCGGCCAGTATCGGCGCGCGCTAGCTCTTTAGCCAGTTTAATCCGCTGTGCCTCACCGCCGGAGAGGGTTGTAGCAGGCTGACCAAGCTTGATGTAGGAAAGGCCCACATCAATTAGAGTACGCAGCACTTTGACAATCTTAGGGTGATGCTGAAATAGCTGCTCAGCCTCGGCAACCGACAGATCCAAAACATCCGCAATGGAATAATCTTTATACTTGATCTGTAGCGTTGCTTCATTAAAGCGGCGAGCTTTACAGGCTTCGCATGGCACTAATACGTCGGCAAGGAAATGCATCTCCACCGTGAGATAACCATCGCCCTGGCAAGCCTCGCAACGGCCACCCTTGACGTTAAATGAGAATCTGCCTTTTTCGTAACCGCGGGCTCGCGATTCAGGGAGGAGTGCGAAGAAATCCCGCACCAAATCAAACAACTTTGTATAGGTCGCAGGATTACTCCGCGGCGTCCGGCCGATGGGGCGCTGATCAATGTTGATCACTTTATCCAGTTGATCAAGGCCAGTGATCGCTTTATGAGCTCCTACTTCGACATCAGTTTCATGCAGTTTACGCGCCAGAGCTGGATAGAGAATCTGATTGATTAACGTCGATTTACCCGCACCCGATACACCGGTCACGCAGGACATCAGTCCAATAGGAAAGCGTGCCGTTACGTTCTGTAGGTTATTTTCTGTGGCATCGACAACGGTGATCCAGCCTTTCTCCTGCTTTAAATCGGCGGGGCGGCGGCGCTCACCAGGAATAGCAATACTTTCACGCCCACTCAGGTAACGCCCAGTCAAAGAATGCGGGTTGCGCCGGATTTCCGCCGGAGTCCCCTGCGCCACAATGCGACCACCTAAATGACCAGCACCTGGACCTATATCGAGCACCCAGTCGGCCGCCTCAATCGTCTCTTGATCGTGTTCCACTACGATCAAGGAATTACCGATGTCACGCAAATGACAGAGGGTGGCGAGCAGCTTCTGGTTATCGCGTTGGTGCAAACCAATCGACGGCTCGTCTAGAATGTAAAGCACTCCTGTCAACTCAGAGCCAATTTGTGAAGCCAGGCGGATACGTTGCGCCTCACCACCGGATAAAGTCGGACCCTTCCGATCTAACGTCAGATAGTCGAGGCCGACGTTGATAAGAAATCCAAGGCGATTTTTAATTTCCTTGAGCAGTTCCTTCGCGATGAGTTCTTGATTGCCGCGCAACTTCAGACCGTTGAAAAAGGTCTGGGCATCGGCAATGGTCAGACCGCACACTTCCATGACCGACTTGCTGCCGACACGAACTGCCAGTACCTCAGGCTTTAGACGCATCCCGTCACAAGTCTCGCAGCGACGAGTCGACATGAATTTGCCGTACCACTGCTTCATCTCTTCCGACTGAGTCTCTTGAAAGCGCCGCATCATGCGCGGCAGCAGTCCCTCAAACACAGTAGAAAACGAACCCTGACTGCGTTGGCCACGCCACTTGACGGTAACGCGCTCCTCACCGGAGCCGCGCATGAGGATATCACGATGTTTTTTGGGTAGCTGCTTCCAGGGCTTGTTTAGGTCAATGGCGAATTGTTTAGACAACGCCTTTAACTTCTCTACACCCCAGCCATCCCCAGCCTCACCGTCTTTAAAGTAGCCACGCCACGGAATCACCGCACCGTCTTTAATGCTCAAACTAGTATCAGGGATGATTTTTAGCTCATCCATAATCAGCAGGGACCCAAGACCGTTGCACGTGGGGCACATACCCAGCGGAGCGTTAAACGAAAAAAGTGGCGGCGCTAATTCCGGAAAGGCAAAACCGCAGCAGCTGCGCGCCTCGCTCATCCGGATATCTTCCCGGTCTTGAACATGCACAATGATGGCAGCCTGGCCCTTCTTTAGTGCCGTCTCCACCGAGTCTGTGAGCCTCTGGCGAAAGTCAGTGCTTCTCTTGATGACTAACCTATCAACCACGACTTCGATATTGTGCTTTTTATGTTTGGCAAGAGCCTGAACGTCCGTGAGCTCGCGCACGACGCCGTCAATTCTTACGCGAGTAAAACCGCTTTGTGCCAGTTCTGCAAACAGCTCGCGGTGTTCACCTTTGCGATTTTCAATGATCGGAGCAAGCAGCAGGATCTTTGTGCCTTCGGGCAGCTCCATGATTTGCTCCACCATACTGGCGGCATCGCCGCGGCCTACAACCTTGCCGCAGACATGACAAAACTGCTGGCCGATTCGCGCGTATAGCACCCTCAGGTAATCGTAAACCTCAGTAATGGTACCGACCGTCGAACGCGGGTTTTTACTCGCCGCCTTTTGCTCGATCGCAATGGTTGGCGAAAGCCCGCGGATGGTCTCAAACTTCGGCTTTTCGAGCTGACCGAGAAACTGCCTAGCATAGGCCGAAAGCGACTCGACATACCGCCGTTGCCCTTCCGCAAAAATGGTGTCGAACGCCAGGCTGGACTTACCCGACCCGGACACCCCGGTGAAGATCACCAATTTCTTTTTTGGAATCTCAACATCGATATTCTTCAGATTATGTTCACAGGCACCGCTAATTAGAATGGAGTCCAGCTCCTGAGCTTTGGCGGTGGATTTTTTGGCAGTAGTTGTCCGAGGCGGCATATAAAGTAATCCCTCACGGCTCGTGGGCGACAGGTGATCATGGCTCGTTGCCAAGTTTAACGTGGCACAGTCCTTACAACGATGTCACACTCAAATCATGAGATCGCCTATTTATCAAGCCTGGCCACTAAAATGAGACCAGTATTTGCTATTAATTTATGCGCACTTCTAGGCATCCTAGGGCTTGCCACGGCCTGTGTTCATAAGCCCAACACCAAGGCCATCCGAAAGGTTAAAAGCGCCGCAATCATTGGCTTTACCGTCGTGCAACCTCGGGAAAAGCCACTGACTGGAATTGACAACACTTTTAAAACAGGGGCTAAATACTTTGACATGGTCACAGAGCAGCTGCAAGCTGCCCGCGAATGGCGCATGACGCCTCTAAAGGCCTTGCAACCACACCGCGACTATCACGAGCTGTCTTTAAAGTTCGGGGCTCACCTGCTCAGCAACGATCTCAGACCAACAGGTATCCTTTCCCAGGAAGAGCAAGTCAATCTCAGCCCCAAGCAGCGCAAGAAACTACGGCAAGCCTTAATGGTCGACGGACTGGTCAGCGTATCGTTCGTCATCACTCGGCGCCCGCCCCCACCTGATAATCCCGACGCTCCACCACTGACTGCTAAAATCAGTTTCGATTTATATGCCGGCAAACAAGCAAAAAGCGTCTGGCATGTGGCCTCCCTTCCCAGCGAGAATGCAGATGGCCCGACGATGGCAGAAGGCCTACAGTTGGCGGACGGTGACGAAAGGGATGTCGCTATTGCGATTTCCTCTGCTCTAGCCACCATGCTAAAACAGCGCCAGCAGGACGAAGCAGATAAAAAGTAAGTGCAGACGTGCCCGGAGCTTGCCTAAGCCGCGCCGGCACCATGAGACACAGCGAAGGGATACCTTATGACAACGATAGTGTGGCTGCGACGCGACCTGCGCCTGGACGACAACCCTGCATTGACGGCGGCGGTGAAGCGCGGTGACGCAGTGATCCCGGTCTATATTCACTGCCCTGAAGAAGAAGGGGATGCCGCTCCTGGCGGTGCCAGCAAGTGGTGGCTTGACCGCTCCCTGACAGCATTGGCCGCTGATCTAGAGAGCATCGGCTCACAATTGGTGGTCCGCTGTGGACCTGCAGAGCAAGAACTATTGCGCCTAATTAAAGAGACAAAGTCCACAGCTGTGTTTTGGAATCGGCGTTATGAACCCAGCATCATAGCTCGCGATGCGAAGATTAAATCCGCTCTCCGAGATACCGGCTGTGACGCCGACAGTAGCAATGCGGCGTTACTTTACGAGCCTTGGACTATCAAGAATAAAACCGGTGAACCATACCGCGTCTACACCCCCTACTGGCGAGCGTGTCTGGCCACAGGCGATCCGGCAGCGCCGATTGCGGCGGTGAAGCGCCTTCCAGCACCGACGTCTTGGCCGAAATCAGTGGCTATCGCAAAACTAGACCTGAAGCCCACCATACCTTGGGACCAGGGACTAAGCGACACATGGACTCCAGGCGAAAAGGGCGCCCACAAAAGGCTCAAGCAGTTTATCCCGGCTGCGCCTCGCTACATCGAAGAGCGCGACTTCCCGGCGATTGATGCAACGTCCATGCTGGGCCCACACCTTACTTTTGGCGAGATCAGTCCCCGGCGCATTTGGGCGGCCTTTGCTGGCAGCAAAGCCGCCGTGAAACCCGGCGAGGGCACAGGCGGCCAGGCATTCCTTAGACAACTAGGCTGGCGCGAGTTTGCCCATCATCTGCTGTTTCATTTCCCCGCGACGGTAAATGCACCGCTACGCCCGGAATTCAGTATGTTTCCTTGGGACAGCAGCCCCAAGGCCCTGCGCGCATGGCAGCGTGGACTGACCGGCTACCCTATTGTCGATGCCGGCATGCGCCAACTCTGGCACACCGGTTGGATGCACAACCGCGTCCGGATGATTGTTGGCTCGTTCTTGGTCAAAGACTTACTCATATCGTGGCAAGACGGCGCCCGTTGGTTTTGGGACACGTTGGTCGACGCCGACCTGGCAAATAACACTTTGGGCTGGCAATGGATTGGCGGCTGCGGCGCGGATGCGGCGCCGTACTTTCGCGTCTTTAATCCAGTGAGCCAAAGCGAACGCTTTGACGCCGCTGGCACCTACCTACGCCGTTGGTGCCCGGAGCTGGCAAAACTGCCCAAGGAGTGGATCCACCAACCGTATGCTGCACCTAAGGCCGTGCTAACAGCGGCCGGAATCACCCTCGGTAAAACTTATCCCGATGCGATTGTCGACCATGCAGCTGCGAGACTGCGCGCGCTGAAGGCCTTTGAGTACCTAAAACAGGACAAAAAGGCGCTCAGTCTGAAGCCGTGACCTCAATGGCTGGCGGCTGGGATTTTTACGTCTTTCCAGACACTATAAGTTGGATCAGTGAGCGCATTCCAGGGTGCGAGGCTCACTGGTTCCGCATATAGGCCAGCTTCCATATTCGCCTTATGCCGATAGTTCGAGATGGCCTCATAAACTATCTTCCGCACGCGATTAATATTGCCCAGCGGCTGATGCTGAGCAATGGCATGCCAAGGCTGAAATGACAGAGCGTCACAGTAACGCAGCTTTTGATCGGTGCGGAAATTCTGTTGCGGGATGGTGATCTCGGCAAAATCAATAAACGGCGCCTTATCGGTGGTCCAATTGTCGCTGGCGTCCTCAACCTCTAGGCCGCGGCCAGGAGTGAAAAACTGTAGTGCAAATTTAAAGCAGAGAGAGGATTTGCTCAGACGCTCCTGCAGATCGTCACGCAGCTCAGTTTCTGAGCCATTTAACTCTCCCGCAGCGACAGGACCACAAGGCCGGCTACTAAACTTGATGGGCGTGTTGATCGCATCACCTTTGAGAAGGTAGGGTGACATGCTAAAGAACTGCATTTGAGCCAAACTCTTACCATTATTTGGATTCCTGCCGGCTAGTGCCAGCGCATTTTTTAATACCAAAGCGTGCCCGATGGGACTTTCTGCCAAGAAGCGCACGATATAGGCTGGGTTAGCCTTTATTTTCACTAGGCCAGCAAAATCATGCGCGTTAGGTGCCGGAAAGGTAGGCGCGTTGATCTGAATAAAATCGTGCGTAACTGCATTAGGTTGATCTTCAAGCAACTTAGTGCCAGGAACATCAAAAAGCTTGATGGACATACCACGGGCATCAGTAACGTTATCACCAGCAGGTCCAAGCGATCCGGAAAAACGGATGATCGCATCATAAGATTTACCTGGCTTGGCGAATACTCCTGTCTGATAGATTTTACCCAAATCAGAATTGACTGTGAATTTGGCTGCTACACAACCGATGCCGCGCGGGTGAGCATCGCGGAACATGCGCTTATCCTGATCCGTATAATCTTTCTTCATAAACCCCATGAGGTCTTTAGTCGTATCTAGGGCCTCTTGCTCTTCACCAGGAACGTATGTCTCCCACTGTGTGAGTGGCAGCGCCAGAGCAACATTTGCTGTACATAAAACAGAACCTAGAACGCCGAGCGCGCGGGCAAACTTCAAGTTCATCTAATTATCTCCACATCCAAAGTCTTTAAGATCAGTTAGAGCAATGAGCGAAAGGCGATTATTGCTTGCTGGCGTAGTGCTCGAAGATTTCTTTGATCACCGGATATGCAGCAGCACAATCAGTAGTGTTAGCTAGTTTAGTTAAATCAGCGCGAGCCTTAGCCGCAGTTTTTGGATTAGCTAACTCTGCTTGGCACGCGTCTACCCATTGTTGTTCCGTCATTTGGGCGATCTCCTCAGTAGGCAGATCTTTGTTTTTACTCGCTGTAGTCTTACAAGCAAAAATGGAGACGGCACTAAGTGCAATGATAAAAATTCGGGAATTTGCCATAAATTTTGAGCTCTTCATGAAGGGTGTTACTTCCCATGAATAATTATGCATATGCAAAAAAGTGAAGATAAAAGATTAATGCTCGTAAAAGCTTAGTGGATGTCAAAATTAATGGCAAGCTGGCTGCGGAATGGGATGATTGCTTTATGATTCTCCCTGCCCTTGAACGCAGGGAGTCGTTTTTCAGCGATCGCAGCAGCAGCGTCGCGAAAATCTGCGACAACTTAGGCCAAGGCCATCATAGTCAAGCATTGCACTAACTTTGCGCCAGAAGACGCTATGAAAATAAGCGTCGCAATTGGAGCATTAAATGTGAGCCCAATTGTAATTTGTTCTCTAGTAATGATCGATAATATGCCGCGCGCGGCCGAAGCCAAGACAAAAATCAATAAAATAAGATATGCCGACGATAGATGCGGGGTCAAATATATACCCATTACAGATAGCATGCCGGCTAAATACCAAAACCTGCATTGCCTTGAAGTTAAAAACGTTGTCATAAATGCAGAAATTGGTAGCAACAGCTGAAGACTCAGGTAACTAGTAGTATTACCTGTGGCGAAAGAAGACATTTTTTCTTGAAATAGCCACGACGAGGTTCCTAGCGTACCAAGTAAAAAAGATTGAGAGAGTACTAGCCTATACTTGGAGACAATGATCCTCTTGGCCTCCATCAAAGTCATTTTTAGAGAACCATTGCCCGAATTTGGCGAGTACTCTTTTAATGAACAAGCCAAGAGAGCACCTAGCAAATAGAAAGAGGCGCTCACATAATGGGCAACTTCAGGGTTATTAATTAGTGATGCGCCTATTCCCGCGCTTAGTACTTGAGCACCCCAAAACGTCATTTGGTTATACTTTTCATATCTCGCATTTTTGGGACATACTGCCCGCAACCACTTTGAATCCGCACCCAGGATCGCTGGGAAAGACAAACCAATAAGTATCTCGATCACATTTAGCATCGCAGGTGAATTGCAATTGACAAGTAGCAAAACCGAGATCGATTGAATGCAGGCAGCGCAGATAATGGGCCGTTTGGGTCCAAAACGATCGACCAAAAAACTGGTCAAAAAGTCCCCGACAATCATGACAATAGTGCCCAACGATAGAGCCGCTAGGATACTGACGTTCTCAAGTCCATTTTGTTTGAGAAGTACAAAAAAACAGGGCAGGTAAATGTTTGAAGTCAACAAAGCCTTAAGAATAAGTATTGCTAACATGATTCTGCCCCAAAACTAGCGAGAAATCCGTTGGTGATGTTCAGATCACTAGCATAAAAGCGTTCGACACTAGCCTTACGAAGCAAACTTAGAACAATACAGTTGGATGCAATTGCGCCCCGCATCCACTTGGGGTCATAAGGCGACAATAACTCAAGTTCCGCTTCATCCAGCAGAGCTAGCCGCTGAGCTAGGGTCTCAAAAGAGGACCTTGTACACCAAGAATGTACAGTCGAAACATTGAGCCTGTTGAGATAGGTCAGCTCACCACCTGTATACGCAAAATCTTGTAAATCTAAGGGAAGATGCGATGAGATCCAATCGATGCATTCGTCCACCATCCTGCCATCAGGCGATTGACCTAGTCTAAATCTCGTATTCAAATCACAAATACCAAAGTCCAGTAAGGTCATCCGATTATTTCGCTGGACAATCTGAATGCTGCCTCCACCCACATTTACAACATCGACATCAAAATGCTTGTGCATTTTGAGAAATGCTCTGCGGATCAATACAGCCTCTTCCACCTGTGTGATCACGTGGAGATCAATTCCGTGCAATTTAAACACGTCAAGAGCTATGCTTTTCAGTTCAGGCTTTCGTCTTAGCGCCTCGGTGCCAATGGCTATGACTACGGCATCAGGTAAGCATTTTTTTAATATTGATTTAACGCCGCTACTCATAGCGTGATAAGGATCAGACTCCTCAAGAAGATGCCATGTCAAAGTACCCACAAGATTCGCCGAAGTGTCATCTAATTGATACATTTTTAGACTATGACTACCGACATCTAATACATAATTGGTCATCGTTTACCCCTGATAATTAAGCACCTATCGGACCTCAAACCGCTTTGGCAAATACATCCGCGATTAATCGACAGTATGGCTTAATATTTGGATCTTCGACTGGCTCAAGGGTCAGAATTTGTAAACCTAGGGCGATAGCATATCCAATCTCAATTAGCGCGGCTTTGCCGATATATCCTTCCTTGTTAGCAACCACGAGAAATGAAGATTGCCGCATTTTTGCAAAGATCGAATCCTGCAAGATCCGATGATCGGCTACCGGGTCCATATCCAAGAGGACAAACTCCTCGCCAGGGTTAAGAACACATTCACTTACCGGCGCAAGAACATCGATACCATGTTTGGTCAGATGATCTTTAATCGAAAACATCTCATTGAGATGTTTTCGATAGGACCCAGAGATAACGGTCTTCAATGATGACAAATTTGACATTATGAATTCCCACTGTGTTTTATCCGGTACATTCCGGTGCCTCGCCTAGTGCAAGGCCCATACCGATTTTACGCTTGATGTAATCGTTAGGTTTTTTGTACTTGCGTTCAAACACAATGCGAGTCTGGGGACAAATTGGGCCATATTTGCACAGCTTGGCCACTTAATAGGACAGCAGACTTGACGCCAAGCGTGCACATTGTATTTATCGGCCGCACTAAAACCGCGGTGCTAATGGGCTAGCTACCGCGTAGCAAAATATTATGTCAAATCTGCGCCTAAATGACGCTGCGTCAGGATTACCTGCCCTTGAACACCGGGGGACGCTTCTCAGCCATCGCAGCGGCAGCTTCGCGAAAATCTGCGGTTTGAAACAGAGCAGCCTGAGCCCACCCTTCGAGCATGAGACCACGGTCTAAATCGAACATGCCATCGATGACTCGCTTTGCCATTCCGACAGCGAGTGGCGCTGCTTTAGCTAAGTCTGCGGCTAGCGCTTCACCAGCCGCCTGCAATTGATCAGTAGCTACGATTTGGTTTAGCAGACCAATGCGTTCAGCATAAGCTGCGTCAAAATGCCGACCTGTGAGGATGATCTCCTTTGCGCGCGACGCGCCCACAAGTTTAGTTAAGCGCGTAGTGCCACCAACGTCCGGGATAATTCCCAGGTGCACTTCAGGCAGACCAACTTTAAGTTCAGGTGTCCCGATGCGGAAATCACAGGCCAGAGCCAACTCCATCCCCATGCCAAGACAGTAACCGTGCAGCAGCGCGATACTGGGAATCTCCATGCGCTCAAGTCGCCCGACGACTGCTTGAATATCAGCGGTGATCCCGCGCATCTTATGCAACCAATCTGGGCCGTAACCGTCCCCAAGTTGCATGAAGGCGCTGACGTCAATTCCAGCCGAAAAAGCCTTACCTTCACCGCGCAGGATCAAACTGCGAATTCCTGGTGCTTTATTTGCAGCGATTAATGCCTGGTCAAGCTCACGCCAAAGTTCTAGCGAGATCGCATTACGTTTTTCTGGGCGATTAATGACGATTTCAAAAATACTACCGTGGACTTTGGTGAGGATGTTTGCGGACATGGATCGCTCCTGGGCAATAACTGAGCCGACGCTTTTGTCACTTCACGATAATGCATTTCCTCCTGGGAGTCATGGTTAGAAGGGGGTCAGGCACCGCAGCTAACCCACTGCAATCAATCAAATTATTGTAATCGATTTTAATTAATTGCGATGATTTCCACTAGTTAGCGGGAGTGACTGTCATGGACCGAATCAAGTCTGGAGTTTTTATCATCCTCTGGTCATTACGGCCGATTATGGATGCTGGTCACCATACCACCTGACTCAAAAGTCGCCGTATCCCCAAGTGTCTGCGGCTGACATCAAGTTTAGCTGCCGCTGTGTCGTTCGACTTTAGGGCTGTCATAGTTGATTTTCTGTGCACTCACGGGCACTGGCGCCCGCGAATTGGCACAGGATCACCAGAATGGAGAAAAAACACCCGCTGCTAAGACCCACTTTGGACGTCGTGTTCAAGATGCTTTTCGCACGCAGGCGTGGTCGCGGCGCACTCATCGGTCTACTAAACGCAATATTAAAACCCAAGAGCAAGATCACGTCGGTACAGGTCTTAAACCCAGACATCCCAAAGATCTTAGTCGGAGACAAAGGCACTGTACTTGATATCCACGCCAGGCTGGCCGACGGTACTCTGCTTGATATCGAAATGCAGATGTCGTCACACGATGCACTTGCTAAGCGGGCGCTGTATTATGGCGCGCGGATGTACTCGTCAGAGCTTAAAAAGGGGCACTTATATAGCGCGCTACGTCCGGTCATCGTCATCTTCCTGGTAGCCGAAGATATTTTCCCCACTAGACCCAAAGACTTTGAAGTCAGCTTTTCCCTGCAGCAGGACGACCATGGGGCAGCGGTTTTTGGTGAACTGCGTGAACAAATGCAGATTAAATTTATAGAGATCTCCAAGGCCTTCAGCCTCTGGCGGGAGAGACAACTCCCACTTAATGATGTAAGTCTGGGAGCATGGCTAGGGTTTCTTGCTGATCCAAGTAGCCAGGCTGTCGAGGAGGCATGTATGTCGATACCAGAGCTTAAAGATGCAAAGAACGCGCTGGAAGAATTGTCAGCGCAAGATGAGGCTCGCGAGATCGCTCGGGTTCGCGAGAAATCACGGATACATTTTGATTCGTTGATGGCAGAAGCGGCAGCGAAGGGCGAGGCTAAGGGTAAGGCTGAGGGTAAAGCTGAGGGTAAGGTTGAGGGTCTCAATGACAAAGCGCAATCCGTACTTAAAGCGCTGTTAAACGCGCCTGAAACCAAATCGCTTACGGATGCGCGCCTTGCAGAGCTAACCGGGCTACCGGTAGACGTAATAGCTAAGGTTCGAGCAGAATGCCGTGATACGGGGCCGGAGTGATACGGTTAGTTACAAAGTTAGTTTAGACCCACTCAGCAACATCAAATTAAATCTGTTTATTATGACCCCGACTCACCATCGTCCGCTGCACCATAAGTGCAAACACAGCTTCAAGTGCGGCCTGCACTTCTTCGCCTTCCAATATTCCCAGAGCCCGCGCGATCGCTTCGATAGTAGCAAGACCCTGAGCTTTGGTTTCGCGGCGCACACGGTAAGCAGATGGATCACCGGCTGGCAACGTCACGGTTTGTACATGCGTCAGCAGCGGCTCGCGGCGGCGCATTTTACTGGTCTGGCGCCAGTTACCATCGGGAACCACCAAGGTATAAGGGCCACCGTCGCGCATCGCGGGTGTTAATTCGATCGAATCTTCGGCTGGATAGAGCAGCAGCACGCGGCCATCAGCAGGCAAGTGCGGCGCCAAGTCGCAGGGCTCATCACGGTCACCGCGCGTCAGCATGACACTATTGGTCAGCGCGTGCGCGGCGAGGCGCCCGGTGTTGGTGGGCACCTGCAGTTCGCGACGAGCGGCAATGAGAACTAGCTTAGTGGCCAGAGTCAGGCTGGGTATGTCCGCACACAGACACAACTCACGCCGCATTTTGCAGCGCTCACAGCGGAGCCAGTATTTCTTACGTTTACTCATCGTGGCTTCTGTACCTCATTAATTAGTCGCTGAGCGACATGAAACACTCTTTTTACGGTTGCTCTTGATAAACCATACAAATGTATGGTTTAATAATCCCCATGGAACGATTGACCAACAATTCAGACCTCTTAAGCCGCCTCCATGAGCTGGGCAGCAAGGCTTGCCGCCCAGCCTCCCTCCCCACTCCAGGCCGTTTGGCCTCGCTCCACCCTGAGCTCGATCGCTTCCTGGTGGGTGGCCTCCCGTTCGGTACGATCGTCGAGATAGGCTCGCCGCTCGGCCGGGGGGGCCGCCGTCCCCTCATTGATTTTATCGCCGCCGCCACCCAGGGGCGCTCCACCCCACTCCCTTGCTGGGTCCTGTGGGCCTATAGCAGCGGCCAGGTCTATCCGCCGGCATGGCGTGCCCACGGCGTCAACTTGAGCCGCGTCTGCTTCGCTCGCAGCGGTAAGCCCTTGGCACAGCTAAGACCAGCCCTCTTATCACCACTGTTCAAAGTCATCGTATTAGATGCACCAACGCACTTGTCCGGCGACGACTTAACATTTTTAGCGCACCACGCACGCCTGCAGGGCAAGCTGTTCATCATCATTCGCAATTACATGCTACAGCGCGATGGCCACAGTATTTGGCCCAAGCTCCGCCTCAACTCGTGGCGGCAACCCGACCAGCCTGGGTCTTACCGCCTGGACGTAGTCCGCGGCCTATCACCACGCACCGCAGTCATTCGCATGGATGATATATGACTTTAGCCGACTTCATCGCGGTAGAGGGCGACCTCCTACCAAGTCTGAGCCCCACGGTGCTAACGCCTCGGGTCATGCACTGGCATGAACAGACATGGTTACTAGACCTAAGCTCCTGCCACAGCTACTGGCAGAGTCAGGCTATCCGTCAACAGACGGCAGTCCACACCTTGGTCGAAGACATCCTGCGGCGTAGTCTCGGGACGAATATGCGCGCAGTGATGGCAGACCATCCCTGGCAGGCCTTGTTAGCTCTAGCGCAAATGCGCGCCCGGACTCTTAACGGGATGCTCGACCTGCGCCATAAGTTTGGCGGCGCCTTTTATCAACAGGTGGATTGGGACGCCTGGTTTAGCTGCGCCGAAGAACTGAGCGCACATGCCACCACACTGGCATGGCCACGTTTCAATGCGGCGGTCTTTCGCCGACATCTGCGCCAGATGCAGGCCGTCATCAGCCAGATACAGCCGGCTAATCCGCCGCCTCCACATGCGTCGCACCATAGCGCACTTAGTACCCACACCCCCCATACTCCCCATACCCCTTGGCATTGGCGCGGTACTGAGCCCCCCTCCATGCGTCGCCGCTTCGGCATGACGGTCGCCTTACTCTGGGAATGGTCCTTCCCCCGCCCCGGCACGGATCGTCAAGAGCCCCAAACTCACCCCCTTGGTTTTCCTTGGTTGCCCTGGTCTGAGCCTGAAAAGCCACACGTCTCGCGTCATTTAGAGACCCCACTTGCACACTGGGACGAACTCGCTCCCTTGCTGGTCGAAGATTTAGACCGCCTCTGCGCACTCCCGACTTGGGACGAGCGAGAACGCGTGACTGCGCTGAGCTGGCGCTTAACCCTCGACGATCTGAGCGAGTCCACAGTGCCGCTACTGTTTCGCCATCCTCATAGCTTAGCGCGGGAACGCGGCCATCATCAGACCGCGGTGTTTCAGGCTAACTACAGCTTTAGCGCGCATAAAAAAGCCGCCGCGAAAGAACAAGATCAACGCGGGATTGTAGGTTGGGAGTTAGTGATCGACGAGCGTTTGGTGTTACCACCATTCGTGAAGGATTTATTCGGTGAGCAAAGTGACAGCGATACACGCCATTTGTTGATGCTAGAAAATCAATTATCAATCCCTCTGGATCGCTATGAGTTACGTGAAGATTGGGTGCCAGAAACAGCTTTTGTGACACGCTCCACGCAAGCCGACGAAAAGCCGTCGGCGCCTGATCATGAGCCACAATCAAGCGGATCAAACGGACCAAATGGACCAAGTGCATCCAGCGAGTCTGACGAGTCATCGTGGCTACCAGTGGCAAGAAGTCGACCCTTTTATATCGACATTCCACGCCCCTTAGACACTGAGGGCCATTCGACAGCGCGTGTCTTTCTCGAGCGAGTCACCGGCAAATGGTGGCTGAACACGGCCGGTGCCAGCCAACGCGACTACTATGCCGTAATCGACAGAGAGCACCGCTGGATTTGGGCATACCGCGATCAAGGCGGAACATGGTGGGCACATGGTCGCTTTGATTGAGCACTACGGCTGGGTCGAATGGCTCTGCCATAGTAATTTCAGCTTTCTGATGGGTGCTTCGCATCCACATGAATTAGTCGCGCGCGCTGATGCTTTAGGCTACCGAGGCATGGCTTTGACAGATTATGACGGAGTTTATGGGGCCGCGCGCACTCACAACGCCCTGATGCGCCAACGCCTTGACCCAGGCTACGCAGGTAAGCTCCAGCTCATTCATGGTACCGAAA
>CAIWTN010000247.1 GCA_903915625.1 uncultured Pseudomonadota bacterium
CGAGTTGACGTTGGTCACGCCAGTGGCGTTGGTAAGGTTCAACGTCGAACCGGTGGTGACTGTCACGTTAACAATCTCAATGCCTGTCATCGTGACGGGTGTGACGCTTGAAATCAGCGTGCCCGTGATGGTGTCTGTACCGGCGCCGCCAACAAGTGCGTCGCTCGCTTGCCATGTTTGAGCGCTGGAGATCAAAGAAGCGTCGAATGAGTCAGCGCCGGTGGTGCCGGTGAACGTGTTCACACCGGTAGTGAGCGGACAGGTTAAGTGCCTGCGTAAGTCATTGATTAAAAAGCGTTTTTGCTATTTTTAGTCCAATAAATTAGGGGCAACCCATCAACTACCCATTTCGGGCTTGTTGTTGAGGGGCATTTTTCAGGTCTGGCATGACACCGCTAGAGGGAACTCAAGGCTGTTTTCGTGGCTGAATCGACCCAACAAACACCCAGCAGGCTTAGTCTGGCTCGTTGGGTAGCAGTCCTGCTATGCCAGCTTTTCGGTCGCTTCGACGGTTTGTTTCGTCTTTCATAGCGTCAATCGAATCAGCTATGGCAAAGTCACTGATGCGTATGGGTAGGTCTGATGGTGCCATCAGATCAACATCGATGCCCTTTTCCCTGAACAGGCGCATAGCTCGCATCACAAAGTCCCCCTTGGCAGCTATTTCCAGTGTCTCAATCCTTGCTACCGTGGACTTGGCCACCTTCATCAAGTCAGCGAAATCTTGCTGATTCCAGCCTGCTGCGGCCCGAGCGGTGCGAATGGCGACAGCAATTTTTCCGTTGTCGAATGCGTTTTCCATTGCTATTTATTGCGTTTATGCTATCATTAGTCCATTAATAGGATGCTGAAGATCTGAATAAAGGTGAAATATGGCTCGCGTAACTCTCACGAATCAACTCGTAAAAACTATCGACTGCCCTTCAAACAAGAAAAAAACAGAGCTGTTCGACATACATTCGAAGGGTCTATCGTTGGAAGTTAGAGCCACGGGTGGGAAGACTTATTATCGGCGCTATCGCGATTCCAGAGGCAGGATTCGCCAGATTAAATTGGGTGACGAGCGCGAATTGTCACTAGCGGATGCTCGGCTCTTAGCGGACAAGATCGGCAGGCAGGTTGCTATGGGTGATGACCCACTGGAGGAAAAGCAATTAGTTCGGACGGTTCCCAACTTTGCTGACTTCATCGAAGAGCAGTACATGCCCTACGTCAAGTCCTACAAACGGTCTTGGGACACGGATGTGAGCCTGCTTAAGAACCACCTGCTGCCCCGCTTCGGCAAGAGGTACATGGACGAAATCACCCGCCAAGACATTGTGAAGATGCACGCTGACCGCAAGGCTTCGGGTGCTGCTCCCGGCTCGGCAAATCGGCTCTTGATCATGATGCGGTACATCTTTAACCTGACGCTCAAGTGGGAAGTGCCGGGCATCAAGACCAACCCCTGCAAAGGTATCCCGCTGATGGAGGAGAACAACAAACGTGAACGTTACCTCTCGGTGGAGGAGGCTCAAAAGCTTTACGGCGCAGTGTGCTCTAGCGAAAACACTATGCTCAAGTTCATCGTACCCATGCTCATCCTCACAGGCGCCAGAAAGCGCGAGGTGCTGGATGCCCGTTGGGAAGACTTCGATCTAGCCCGCAGAGTCTGGCGAATTCCAATCACCAAGTCGGGTAAGGCGCGGCGTGTCCCCTTATCCGATGGCGCTCTCACATTGCTGGCCACCATGCCCCGTAAGTCCGACTGCCCTTGGGCATTTGCTAACCCCGCGACCGACAAACCGTATGTTTCGTTTTTCTGCGCTTGGAATACGGCACGCAAAAAGGTTGGCCTTCAGGATATTTGTGTTCACTCACTTCGGCATAGTCACGCTAGTTTTCTCATCAATGCGGGCCGCACCCTTTATGAAGTGCAAAACATTCTTGGCCATACCCAAGTAAAAACCACGCAGCGTTATGCTCACCTGAGCCACGACACGTTGCTTGACGCTACCAACTCGGTGAATACGGCGCTGGGGGGGATGTTTGTGCCGATGGTGTCGGCAAGTCCTGTTGGTCAAGCGCAGTTGGCTCAGTGAGCGGAGACCCCGAACTTCAATCCTGTGGCCTTTAGGACGGCGCTGAGCGTTCTGATGGTTGGGTTGCCACGGGTTGAGAGTGTGCGGTACAAGGTCTCGCGTGAGAGGTGCGCTTTCTCGGCAATAGTGGACATGCCTCCTCGTGCCTCCACAACCTTTCTGAGGGCCGTGAGGTAGGTTTTAGGGTCATCGTCTTCGCTGGCCGCATTCAAGTACTCGGCTGCAAATTCTCCGTCCTTGAGTTGCTCAAATAGCCAGTCGTCGTGTTTTACAGTCGTGCTCATTTTTTACCCCTTGTTTGCCACTCATTCCATCGCTCGATGGCCCTGTCGATGTCGGCTGTTTGAGATCGCTTATCGCCGCCGTCACACAGCAGCACCACACGCTTGCCCTCAATGGCGTAGTAAACCCGGTAGCCCGGCCCCCAATCAATACGCAGTTCCCAGACGCCGTCGCCAACAGGTTTGCAGTCCCCAAAATTACCA
>CAIWTN010000248.1 GCA_903915625.1 uncultured Pseudomonadota bacterium
CGCAGGTCCCGCTGGTCCTAAAGGCGACAAAGGTGAAACCGGAGCTGCCGGCCCAGTTGGTCCAGCGGGTGTTGCAGGCCCTGTTGGTCCGCAAGGTGACAAAGGCGCCAGGGGTGACGTAGGCCCAGTCGGTCCCGTTGGTCTTAAAGGCGACAAAGGTGAAACTGGAACCTCCGGCCCAGTTGGTCCAGCGGGTGTTGCAGGCCCTGTTGGTCCGCAAGGTGACAAAGGAGCCAAGGGTGACGTAGGCCCCGTCGGTCCCGTTGGTCCTAGGGGCGACAAAGGCGACAAAGGCGATATCGGTTTAGTCGGTCCCGTTGGCCCTAAAGGCGACACGGGTCCTGTTGGAGCCGCAGGTCCTATCGGCCCTATGGGTCCAACCGGTGAGCCAGGTTCCAAAGATATTTTCTTCTCAAGTCAGAACAATGTGATCTCCCTGCGGACACCTGCACTGACGGAGAGCTTCTATAATAAGGCCTATTTCGACGGCAGCATGATAGCTCTCGATGTTCAGATGCAGAACAAAGCTGATGCAGTGCATAAGCATACTTTTGGTGACTTGACTGGAACGATCCCGGCTTGTGTCAGTGGTAAAACACTGCCTTTGTGTACGCGGGGCACCCTCCTAGTGGTTAATGGCGCTGCGTATGCACCAACCCCAACGATCGGTGGACAGCCAGTCGTTACTACGGTGCTCGGAAGCTTAAAACTAGGTGTTGCTGTAAATACGTGGAACACGGTCGGCTCTTTTGATGACATCAAGAACAGCGTTGTTGGCATCAGTGGATCGGTGCAAACCGGGGTCGGTAGTTTCACTAACGTAAATGCATCGTCAGCTTTGCAGGTGCGTATCGTGGGTGGGCAGGTTCAAGAGTTTCATACTACGGCCGCTATGCAGTCTGTGCCGCTTTATCTTGAAGTTCGTTTTGTTCCACCAGCGGCCTAATGCATAGTTAAATTGAAATGCTTATGACAAAGCGACCAGTTTCTCCTGGTCGCTTTTTACATCTGCAAGTGACTAGCCGAGGACCATCGATGAGTAACATGTGGGACAAGAGATATTCGGAAAAGAATTTTTTTTACGGCACCGAACCCAATGATTTTCTGCGATTGAATGTCGGCAGATTTCCCGCTGGCGGGAGGGTCCTTACGCTCGCGGAGGGCGAAGGTCGCAATGCGATCTTTCTTGCCAAGCATGGATTTAAGGTCACTGCGGTAGATTGGTCGGAAGTCGGCCTAAAAAAACTGGCTAGTTGGGCTGCACGGGAGGGAGTTGCGGTCGACACTGTGTGTACCGATATTAACCAATTTGATTTCGGCTCAAATGCCTGGGACGGCATTGTCTCGATTTGGTTTCACCTCCCTTCACATGATCGTCCAGCGCTTTATGCTCGCTGCGTCCAGGCTTTGAAGAGCAAAGGGGTGTTCCTATTGGAGGCGTATACTCCGAAACAGCTCAATTTTAAAACCGGCGGGCCATCAGATCCAGATATGCTTCCCAACTTACAGGAGCTACAAAATAACTTAGCCAAGCTACAGATCACTTCCGCAGCCGAGATAGAGCGCGATATTCAAGAGGGTGAAGGGCATCGGGGCCGCAGTGCGGTAGTGCAATTTCTGGCTCAAAAGTCCTGATATTACGAAAGCACTTGGTCGATCACGATCCACCCAGATAACTTTTGTTTTGCAGCGCACGGATAAACTCTGACTTGTTGCGGGACGCGCAGCCTTTGCCGACATTGGGATCAATTTGTCCGCTTTTTAGAGCCTGAAGTCCCCTCTCGATGAAGGCAATATTACGCTGTTCGGTGAGATCGACATGGAAGCCGACGTCCACGACTTTGTCCTCGCACGTTGTCCCGTCACATACTGACTTTTTTATCCCGTACTGCAATGCAGAGGCGATTCCAGCTAGCTTGTTATCGATATATAGGGGGCCTCCAGAGTCTCCTTCGCGGACCATTGGCTTGCCGGTAGAGCCTCCGTAGGTCTGGATGACGCCATCTTTGGTGACTTCGCCAATTTGATTATGTCCCTCTCGTTTGATGCCGTGATCGACACCAAATTTTTCATTCCATCCGAACCCAACGTAAGTCACCTTCATCCCGGCCGCGGCTGGTTGGGTTAACCTTGATGCGACAGATTTTGACTGGTCTTTAGGATCCAATAAAATCATGGCGAGATCATGCCGAGATCCCGGCCCACCGGAACCTAATGCCCAGCCTGGCGTCACCAAAAAGCAATGTGAGTTGTGGGGGAGTCCCTGTTCACCCGCAAGAGCAAAACTAACTTTTTGTGAGCCGGGATTCTTTTCAAGCTCCGCAATATCATCGGCGTAAGGATTGGGAATATGCTTGCGCGGTAATTCTTCAAAGTCTCCCGGATCATAACTGGTTTGCCTTAGCGCTAGCTTCGGATCTGATTGTTTCCATACGCAGTGCCCGGCAGTTAGGATGACCTGCGGGTCGATGAATACGCCCGTACATTGCTCTTCAAAGAGGACGCCATTCTCAGAATGAAATTGAATGACCTCGGGGTAACGTCCATCTTCGACTGGAGTGCCGCCTGCAATTTTTACTGCGCTTTGTTGCCGTTTTAAGGCTTGGCAACTAACCACCAAGTTAGAGGTACATACGGCCAACAAGGCTGAGCGCAGAGTAAGCAGGCGGCGAAAATCAGCTGTCACAGTGAGACCTCCGGTATGGTTAACCCATACCAAAGTTATCTCACAAAATTATTGAGCGAGCATAATCACTTTCATAAGCCCAGTTCAGCAGAAGTCGGTAGTGCGCAGGCGGGTGCGTTAGGTGTTTTCTCGGTCGTCCCCGTAATAGTTAGGTTTGCGGTTCTGAGGCCGTTTGTATCTGACTTCAAGAATAGCAGGGTGTATTTACCCGCAGCTACAGAGCAATGATACAGTTTCAAGCCCTGGAGTTGGTTGCTTGATATCTCAGCATCCAATTTAGCTCCCAATGCTGGAAACTGCTTGACCACATCAGCGCGCGAGCAGCACCAATTAACGAGCGGATCGCCACAGGTGGAAGGGCCGCCGATACCAGGCAACCATGACTTTCTCTCAGCTTGGCACTGTTCTAGAGTCTTGCCCCCGACATTTGTCAGCGGATTTATGGCTGGTGGTACCACTGCCGGTGGTGGTGCTACCGGCGGTGTATTTGCAGCAGGTGGTTGGCCTGCGGTCGTTGGCGTAGTCGGAGTGTTGTTTGGTTCGCAGTTACTATCTTGTGCCGGACCAGCTGCGACGACGGGAGGGGCACCTAGTTGTGAGCCTGAGGCAGCGGTTCCTGTGTCATCGGCTAGTGCTAGTTTAAGGTTGGCTGTCCCTGGGGCCGCGGTACCTGCATCAGGGCTTGGAGCTGGAACGCCTGCCGGTAAGCCTGTTGCAGTGGTGCAGTCCCCATTTATGGTTACTTGCGGTGTCTTCGCGGCGGGCTTCTTTGGTGACGGTTTAGCGTCCTCTTCCCCAGCAGCTTCCTCGTCGGCCGAGGCAGGAGTCCCGGATCGTTTGTTACCAGGTTGGCTGCAGCTGGTGAGGAGTAGGTTCGCTGTTACCGATGAAGCGAGAAAAATGCCGCAGACTTTCTTGGAAATCATGAATGACCTCTTGTTATCTCCTGTGAACGCACTCGATATCGGCTTTTTTTGTAAAAAACTTTAGTGTTGTTCCGGAATGAGGTGGCTAAATTGCGCATAAGGCACTGAAGTTTAAGTGAAAATAAACTCGTTCAGAGGCTGTCTAGTGGCGCTACTCGCCTCCTCTGAAAAATCGAGGGTGGCATTTCACACTTTTGATAAACTGGAATTAAACCAAAACAAGCAACAATTTTGGCTAGCTTTGTCCTGACTTTGGCAATAGTTTGTTGTTTGAAAATTAAGAATAGAAAATTTCTGCATACAAGTGTTGAGTGAAGCTATCACTAACAAGGGGAGGGCCGTTATGCTGCGTCCGTTGAAAATCTGCGGGTTTGCTATGGGTTTATTGTGGCAGGGTTTTGCGCTCGCTGACGAGTGTGAGAACTCCTACGAGAAAACGATTCCTTACAGCAAGCCCATTGTTGATAAAGCCGGCAAAGTAAGTTTGAACAATATGGTCACGCTTCGCTATGACTGTAATACCTTCTTCGCCGAAGCAACCGGTGGCATTGAGGCTGGATTCTTCGGTGCTAAGGCACAGTTGATTGAAGGCCGCGTCAGTGCAGATAACGGTGTGAATAATTCGCACTTAATTGCTAATGCACTAGTCATGGGCTACGAAATCGCTCATCAAGATGTCGACCTAGGTAGCGTTTATAAGCATACTTTTAAACCGGACCACGATATCGATCTGTCGCAGACCACTTTGGTTCAGATCGGACCACTTCCGCTGCCGATTCGTTACGGCATCCAGGGCAAAGGCGAGCTAACAGTCGATGCTGGCATGCGCAATTTCGGTGCTGAGCTAACGGCAACGCCGCGAGCACTGGCTAATGGCTACGTCCAATCCAGTATCGATTTACAAGTGATCTACGGCTCTGCGCGTGGTGAATTACTGCTTGTTGATGGCGCTTTAGCTAATAAATTTGGCGTGCGCTTCTCTCCCAGTGCTGAGCAGCCGACGATTAAGTTTGACGTCAGCGGCGCTATTAAATCTAAATCTCTGGAAGGTTCCGTGACGGCGCGCTTGGCTAAGAGCAGTGAGCGCGGTGGCCAAGACTTTGAAAAAGTACTTGCTCAATGGAACGGCTACAGTGCCAACGGCGAAATGTATGCACAAAGTGGCAAGATTGCGGATCTTCCTACGAATGCAGCCAAGAAAGTCGCCGGCAAGTAAGCTGTTAAGTAGTTAAGTAAGTGGGTGCGGTATGAACTGGCGAGTGATCTCGGCTGCCTGCGTAATTACAGCAGCAACCGTGAGTGGTGCAGTATGGTTGAGTAACGGTGAGCGCAGTGATGATACTGCCGCGCAGTCCTTGCCCCAGAATGCCCCACTCGCCATTGATTCGTCCGCAGCTAGGACAGAGTTAATCGCGCCGACATGGCGCCTTGAGCCTGGCGAAAGTATCAAGTACTCGCTGGATTACCATGGTCGACTTGGCGCTAATGATTTCCGACTGCAGGGTGAAGTTACCATTGCGGCGATAGGCAGAATCGGTAACGCAGCTGAGTCCATCGCTTGGGTAAGCTTTCGTCCTGACGTAAGGGCTGAGCATCAGCCTGCCCCGTGGCTCGAGGCAATGATGCCTGCGCTGGCAGATGGGGCCTTAGTGACACTGAGTCCGCGAGGCTTTGACATGGCGCTAGCCCCGGTCGAAGCTGCCGTTGCTTTGGGGTTACCGCGAGTGACTTTGGCTCCAAATATCGTGCTTTTTTGGCAGACATTCAGCGAGAGAGTGGCGGTTCGTCTGCCAGCAAAAGCGGTGAGGTTGTCATTCACCCAAGTTGAACATCAAAGTGGAATGCCAGTTGATGCTAGGTATCAGCTTGCTGCGGATTGCGCAGAGAATTCAACCGAGCCCTTTGCTTTTACCAAAACTTGGGAAGGCGGTGACTCAGTCTCAGGTCGCCAGTTGCAAGGCAGTCTAGAGGGGCAACTGCGTCCAGGATGTCAGGGGCTAGCTAGCTTGCGATTGAATGCGCGTGAGCTCTTGTCGGGTGCCAATCAAAAACTTGTCGCTGATACAGACTTGTCTTTGCGCTGGCTTGGGCAGGAACGCCGCAACGTGGCCGAGACTAGGGCGATGGCCGTTCAGCACTTAGCCCGTCACCCAGCCGTGGTGGCGACTAAGGGCGACTCGGACGCAATTGATAGTGCTGTCGTTGGCAATCTGGATGAATCACAACTACTAGCTCTCCTGCGGCAGCACGGTGGGAGCGATCAATTATCGCAGGAGCAGTATTTACAGCTAAAATCATGGCTTGCTCTGCATCCAGAGAGCATTTCAAATATCAGGCAAACGCTACAGGAGCTGCCGACCGACGACCCTCGACTGCGCGGGTTTGTGAAAGCACTGGGTGCGGTTGGATCGGCAGAGGCGCAGGATGCATTGGCCGCAATGGTGCGCGAGTATGCGGGTAGTCCTGATTTCGCTGCACGCATAGTCACCACTCTTGGCTTTGTCGAGCATCCGACGCCAGCAGCGACTGCTGCGTTGGTCGCTTTAGCCGAGCATGGAGGCGATCTGTCAGTTGTACAGAGGGCCAAGTTAGCGACAGGAATTATGGGTAGCCGTTTGCGGCAATCAACTGAAACTGACGATCAAAAACGTGCCGAATCTTTGGAATTCCGTTTTAGTCAGTGGTTGAAGGCAGCGTCCACCGATGCGGAACGCTACGATGCATTGGCTGCCCTTGGTAACCTTGGACCGAAAGATCTAGCGGCGCTGAAGATGCTACCGGCAGATGCGCCGGCTCGCTTGCAAGCGGAAGCTTACTTTGCCATGCGCTTTTCTCCGGATCCGTCGGTACCTGATCTGTTGGTGCGGTCCTATGATCAGTATCCCGGTATCACGGGAGCTGCGGTGCGCAGTGGGATTATGCGTGCATTATCGGCGAGACAACCGGACACCCAGTGGTATCAGGCGGCAGCTACATTAGCCTCTAAATCACTTCCGTCTGCTGACAGCATCGCTTTGGCTCAGGCGTTAATCAGGGGCAGCGCTACTGACCCTGCGCGGACTAGTGCCGTGTTAGATGACCTAGTCGCGCGCGCTGCTGATGAGGCTACTAAAACTGAGTTGTCGGCTTATCGGCAGCAGCTGCCGTCGCATTGAACTAACAGTAGTGACCTCTGAGTCTCGTAGAGTTCTGCCGGCTTCGGTGCGCGTAACTATTGGTGCTTACCGCTTACTAAAGTTTTTTGCTGTTTTTGCCGAAACCTCAAATACCGGAGGTCGTATGGTCTGTTCATCACACAGGATTGGGTCGCTGGCGGTCGTTACTGCATCGATCGCCTTGGGATGTGCCCAAAACACCAATTTGGCTGGCGCCAATGATGCCTCCAAAGGCAAAGCCAATGGCAAAGACAAAAATTCCGGAGCCAACTCCGACATAAACGATGCTGGAGGACGGCCAGGCCGCAATACTGCCAGCGGCGACGCATCAGGCGGCGTACTGGAAGAAATTCTACCGGATGGTCGCGTCAAATTGACCTTTGTCGGTGAGTCGCAGACCAAAGTTAGCCCAGTCGATATCGTCATCGCACTCGATACCAGCGGTAGCATGAATGAAGAGAGGGCTGCCCTGGAGCAAAACCTTAACGGGTTTTTAGCGCAAATCGCCAAGACCGCAGGCAACGTTGATTATATGGCCTGGATTTTGGCGCGTCCATTTAACCTGACCAGTAACACCGATAGTAAGGTTGAAGTTGTGCCGACCAAGGTCAGTAGCAACGATGCACTGATGAAACTGCGCGATTTTGTCACCGGTGCTGGTGGTTCTTCGAGACCGCTGCGCGACCAGTCACAAAAACAGTTCATCATCATTAGTGATGACAATGCCCGCCGCGTGGTCGCCAATGATTTTATCGGCCTGGTTGCATCCACGCCTAAGCTTACTGGTAAAACATCCGTTAGCGGCATCATAGGATTGAAGCCCGGAGCAGTGCAAACTGGCTGCAACATCGCCGCCGTCGGTACGGAGTACCAAATACTGGCAGCAGCCCCCACCACTCGGGGCATCATTCTCGATCTCTGCAGTAACAACTGGTCGCAGCTGCTCGGCGTTCTCGCCCAAAAGATCGCAACGGATACACTGCGACGGGACTTCCCCCTGTCCACTGCCGCCAAACCGGCCATAGGGCTGAACGTCAGTATTGCCGGCATTGAGATTGCCGCAGAAAGCTACACCTACGATACCAAGACTCGGACGCTCAGTATCAGTCCGGATAAGGCGCCTAAGTCTGGTCAGGAACTCGTGGTCATTTACACGCCAAACTAGCCTTAACCGGAATTAGTCATGGGCAGCCCTCAGGCCTTTGCGCATGGCTTGATATGTCGACCCGATGCCCTTCATAGCACCGGGCAACATTGGGGGGGAGCGGTCGGCTAAAACCAGCTGCCTCCCTTGACCAAGTTTGGTACCCTCGGAAGTCTTGGGTCTACCTGTAACGAAAGGTGTCTACCATGCGTAGAATATTGGTATCATTGGCGCTTTTGGCGTTTTCATGGTCCGCTCCGGCTTGGGCGGCGACGCCAACTTTGGCTGCGATCAAGAAGGCCGGTAAGCTGATTGTGGCCCTCGATATCACATATCCGCCAATGGCTAGTGAAGATAGTAGCGGCAAGCCCGAGGGTTTTGACATTGATTTGGCCACCGAGCTGGCGCAGCGCCTAGGGGTAAAGGCTGAGTTTGTCGTCATGAGCTGGGACGGGATCATTGCTGGGCTGCTATCGAAGCGTTACGACATCATCTGCTCTGCGATGAACATCACTCCGGATCGCCTCAAGCAGCTGGACATTGTCGAGTATCTACAAGTCTCTCAAGTCTTCGTATCGCCCATAAGCAAGCCAGTGACCAAAGAGCAAGAGCTGTCGGGTAAGACGGTGGCTGTGCAGGTCGATACCACATCTGCTGAATACAGCGAGAAGGCTAAGCGTCAAGGTATCGCCATCAGCGGTATTAAGGGCTTTAAAATGGCTACTGACGCGTTCGCGGCACTGCGCGCTCGTCAGGCGGATGTCATTGTGATTGATGAGCCAGTGGGGCGTTATTTCGTCAAACAAGATCCAAAGAATCTGGCCATTACGGGCAGGGCATTGGCACCTGAGCCTATCGGGATTGCGATGCGTAAGGACAGTTCCGACCTTAGTGCAGAATTTAAACGCTTGATCGCAGAACTGCGTCGCGATGGGACCATGAAGCGACTGCAGCTGAAATGGTTCGGCGCTGAATTAGGAACCTGATCATGGGCGAGGCAGATACATTTTGGCAATTTTCCCTACATGAAGTCTTGCCTCGTCTGGGCGAGGGGATGCTGCTCACCGTCGAATTAACGTTGGCATCTGGTGTCATAGGGTTGGCTCTAGGATTGCTACTAGCGCTGGCTCGACTGTCAAATTGGCCGTTTTTGCGCTGGCCAGTCATGATTTACGTAGCGCTCTTTCGCGGTACGCCACTGCTCTTGCAGATTTTGTTTATATATTTTGCCTTGCCGCCGCTGGTAGATATTAGACTAGACGCTATGCCGGCCGGAATTTTGGCGTTATCCCTCAATGCCGGTGCTTATTTAGCTGAGATCTTTCGTGCTGGTATCCAATCGATCGATCGTGGTCAGATGGAGGCAGCGCGTGCTTTAGGAATGAGCCACTCTTTGGCGATGGCTCGCGTCATATTGCCTCAAGCAGGTCGCCGGATGATTCCACCGGTCGTGAACGAGTTGGCGTCTTTAGCGAAGGATACCTCGCTCGTGTCGGTGGTTGCCTTGAGTGAGATGCTATACGTCACTCAGCGTTTGGGAGCGAAATATTTACGCCCATGGGAAGTCTACGGTTGGGCTGCCCTAGGGTATTTACTCATAGTTCTGTCTCTGTCGACGCTGGCAAGTCGGTTGGAACGTCGTTTGGCCGCGAGGGGTGCATGAGCGCTATTAAAACAGGTGCTGAGCTCCTTCGCGTTGAGGCACTCACCAAAAAATTTGGTGAGGCGCTGATTTTACGTGGCATCGACCTTAGTATTCGTGAGCGCGAGGTTGTCGCAGTCATTGGCCCCAGCGGGAGCGGCAAGTCGACGTTGCTGCGCTGTCTGAATGCCCTCGAGACTCCGACTAGTGGCCGTATCCTTTTTCGCGGCGAGCCCGCCTTTGGTGAGGCGACGTCCGGCGGCTTTAAAGCACTGCCCGAGCGTGAGATCAATCGGCAACGGGCGCGGATAGGGATGGTGTTTCAGCGCTTTAATCTCTTTCCGCACCTGACCGCCATTGAGAATGTGATTGCAGCTCCGATGTGGGTGCGTGGGCTTAAAAGGCGTGACGCCTTGGCTGCCGGTGAGCAACTACTGGCACGCGTTGGCCTGAGTGATAAAGCAAACATGTATCCAGCTAAGCTGTCGGGCGGCCAGCAGCAACGTGTGGCTATAGCGCGCGCACTGGCGATGAAGCCCGAGCTCATGCTGTTTGACGAGGCGACTTCAGCACTCGATCCGGAGTTGGTCGGCGAGGTGCTCGCGGTGATGCACGATTTAGCGCGCGGCGGCATGACTATGGTGGTTGTCACCCACGAGATGGGGTTTGCGCGCCAGGTCGCAAATAGGATCATGTTTATGGATGAAGGCCTCATTTTAGAAGAAGGGCCCCCCGAACTAATATTTAATCAGCCGAGGGAGCAGCGCACACGCGAGTTTTTTGGTAAAGTATCTAAATGACTTCTAGCGCGGCGACCAAAGATCTCGAGTATTTTTCCGCTCTCGACACAAAGTTGGTGGCGGCTGCGGGCTCAATTAAAGTCCTCAGTGTTCTGGGGTGGCCGGCGCGGCATTATCAGGAATTTATGGCCACCTGGCAGCGTGGTCAGCCCGAACTGCCAAAAGTGGAGTACCCGCGATTCGACCTGTCTGAGAGTTGTACGGCGTTGCAGGAGATCATTGACGCCTCAGACAATCAGCATCCGGTCGGCAGATTTATCACGCAGACTGCGGCGAGCTACATCATAGCGGCGCGCATGCTGGAAAATGTGGGTAAAGCGAAGTTCTGCGAATTTTCAGAAGTCCTATATGGATCGCCAACGGATAGGGTGGGGACTTTTTCCAACCTCGCCCTGGCAGAAAACTTCATTAAGATTACGGGTGATTTCAGTCTAGGTATGCCGCCAGCCGAGGACATGCTAACGCCTGAGGCAGTTGCTGCTGAGCTGGGCCAAGTGGCAGCGACGTTTTTTCAGCCCTACAAGATTGATGTCGTCATCGATCAGAATCTCGCGGCTAAGGCGGCTGCAGGCTCCGAGAGAGTGCGGATTCGCGGGATGACCACGTTCTCCCGCGCTGAGATTGATCAACTCCGCGAGCACGAGCTTTTTGTCCATTCTGCGACTAGATTAAATGGCAGTGAACAGCCGCACTTGAAAAGTTTGGGGCTTGGTTCCCCGCGTACCACAGGGACGCAAGAGGGGTTAGCTACGTTCGCTGAATTAGTCACAGCCACCATGGACCTAGGTCGCCTGCGGCGCATTGCGCTGCGCATCAAGGCCATCAGCATGGCGCGCGACGGGGGCGACTTTATTGAAATCTTCCGCTTTTTCCTTGCAATGGGGCAGTCGGAAAAAGAAAGCTTTCAGTCGACGGCACGAATCTTTCGTGGCGGAGACGTTAGGGGGCGCTTCGTCTTTACCAAAGACGTGGTGTATCTGAAGGGCCTGCTTTCCGTACATACTTTTTTGCGTAAGGCTATCGAACAGCGAAAGATTGATTATCCACGCTATCTATTTATTGGCCGCCTGACTCTTGGCGACATTCTAGCACTCGAAGATTTTATCAAGCAGGGCTTTATCACGTTGCCACGCTTTTTACCCAAATGGGCAGCCAATCGCGAAGGGCTCGCAGCTTACTTAAGCTATTCAGTGTTTACCCATCACCTCAACGTCGCCGATATAAACTTAGCTGACTTTGGTGATAAGTGCCTGATTGAAAACATTAAAGGCACTGATTTAGCAGCGATTGCCTAAGTCAATTGCTGATAGCTGGCATGCGACTGAGTATCACTAAGTCACTCAATAATTCGGCCATCCTTCCGATCACAGAGCGGGACCGTTCGGATGGAACTGGAATTGTTTTGGGGGAGATTATGTTTACTCGTAGCCACCTCGTTGTTACGAAATTCGCAACACTATTAGCCACAGTCTCATTAGTTGTCTTTGCCTCCGCTTGTAAATCTACAGGATCGAGCGGTAAAAACGGCTTGGCATCCGCGGACCAATCGGGCGAAGCAGTAGCAAAATTGCGTTATCACGTGACTCAGTATCAAGGTAAGGTGGCCTACGCTACTAAGGCCGACTACCAGACCTGTAATTTGTACATCTATAAATCTAATCAGGACGGCAAGGTCGCAGCGGTAAAATTCTCCGGCGGTACTCGCGACTCTGAGTTTAGACAATTCAAAGTGGGCGGAGCTGTAGAACCAAATAAAGATCGATTAGAGATGAAGGTCGACCTGGCGCGTCAGGAGTATAAGGAGCTACAGGGCTACACTCGCCTCGCTCATTCCGAGGAAACAGAGAAAAAATCTCTGACATGGAGCGGCTTGGTTGTAGTGGACATAGCAATGATACGTGAGGATGGCGACGTGTTCGGTACTGTAGTCGGAACGGAGGTGCACCGGATGAAGGTCGTCGGCGGTATGATCATGGATGATAAAAGCTACGACCGCGAAACAGTGACCTGCAACTACGTCAAAAAGCTTGCCGACATGGAAACGGACGATCTCGATAAGTAGTGACCGAGTAAAAATCCCTCTTTGAAATCTCGGGTAGCCAAATGCCCACCCGAGCATTGCTCTTAAGTAGCTGAATTCTCGAATAAATTTTTTTTTATTCGAGAAACGTTAAAGAAACTTCGTGAGCACTCCGATGAGTCCGTAGCGCTCCTAATAGAGGCAAACGTTCACGGGGGAGACTTATGGGCGTCAGGAGCATTAAGAACTTCAAAATTGCTTTCGCAGCGGCCTGCATCATTTTGGTGACCCCGAGCTCATGTGCTCGTGAGCCTCACTACTCTCCTGTGCCCCTCAACCAGCCAATGCTCCTCATGCCTGTTAGTGTCAACGAGCGCGGGCCAGTTAATCGGGCGATTAAGGACTCAGGTGGCGTTCATTTGACCATTTACGTGGGGGGCGCCCCTATAGGTCACGATAATAGTGCAGCTCAGATAAATTTCTACCGAAACAACCAACCTCAGGCCTTCTACGAAACAACATGGGCCCAGCTTAAGCCTGACTATAAAACATCGGGATGCAAAGCCGATCAGATTGCTACTCTCGACGGTCCTTTGGATGCTGTGCTGATTTGCGACGGTCGACTTGGTAAATTATCAGAGATCACGAGAATTGAAGTGATCTCAGCAAAGAATGGGAAAGTTAGAAGCACATCTAACTTTTCAACTTATCAACGTGGCGATGACGTTACTGCGATGATGTTCCAACTTTATTAAAAAGGAGACAGCGATGAGGATCATCTCAAAAACCAAATTGCCGCTGTCATTAATCGTGGCTTGTGCAACATTTAACCTATCGGTTGGTTGCAACAAGTCAAATTTTCAAGGCTCGACGGGAGCTCAGAAGGCTGGCGCGACTCCTCCGGCAAAGCCGAAGGCAGACGAATTTCCTCTCGGTAAAACTAATGCAGGATATAATGACGACAAAGCTGGACCGCTAGAAAAAGGTGACGCAGGATCAAGGGGATCACCTGCAGGAACCACCGATAATAACGGGAATACCCCTATCCTCACTTTCGATAACGGCTTTGCAGGACTTTATGCTATCAACCCGATCAAGCCGTTGCAGCGCAATCATATCTGGGGAGTGACGACAAACGGCAGCGTGACTTACTTGCAGTATGCGAATAATGCCATAGCCAATTTGAAACAATGGTCTGGCGCTCTCGGCGCTCCTGGTGGCGCGCAAGGGTCACGAACCTATGTGCTCGAAGGTGGCGGCGCGGTAATCTCTCGCATTGGTGGATATCTATATTTCGTCGACCCGAATACCACTAAAGCTGGTGATATTAAGGCAAATGGTGGACGTTCGTTTTATAAACTCGAAGGCCCTGCTGCTAGCGACCGCGTCTGCGTAGTGTCTTATCGCCGGGACGGCAAGCGTTTCCTGGGAATGGGCTGGGGCATTGGTAATTTCTCGGAGGTCCCGCAGGATAATACCGCGCCTTTTGCTCCCCAGTGGGAAAACATGAAAGTTATGGCTGGTAACGCTGGCCCTGGGCAGTGGGGTTACTCCTGCTATGTTGACCAGAATCGACTGATTTACTACTCGCAGTGGGCATTGCAGCAAAATAATGGTGCGACTCCAGGTACGATCCAAGCTCTCGACCTAAAAACTATGAAAGCTGTGACTGCGACAGCAGTCGCCCCCAATGGTAACTTCAAATCAGCTAACTTAACTGACGAGACCATGGGCGCCCAAGCTGTTGCCGATAAGGGATCTTACGCACTGGCAGGGGACCCCAATGGTAACGTTCTCAACGGTAATGGATATTACACATTCGGATACGAGCCTGTTACTAACACAGTCTGGGGTAACGGCCGTGGTGGTGGCAGTCCATTACATGTATTCCCTGCATCATGCTTCGCTTCTAAAGCCACATGCACCGGTTTTGCTGCTTTCAATCCACAGCAAATTGGATTTCAAGTCGGTCCAATTAGCGCTCTGGGTGACGGCAATATGGTCGGCATGGTGAGAGGATCGGGCGACGTGATTCTGATGAAGCTTAACGATCCCTCTGATGTCACCAAAGGCGTGACAGCGACGAAAATTCATAACCTGGGCGGTGATCCATACATGTACACGGACTTCACCGGCGCCACTCTTTACATCACGGAAAGCGAACAGTCTTTTAATTTAGGTGCCGTTGCTGGCTACAATACAGCCAAGCCATTTAGAGGCCTGGGCTTTACCTGGGCGCCGCGTGACGTGGCTAAGTTGACCTGGAGTGATATCAGATTTGAAATTCGCTGCTATAAAGCCACTGCAGATAAGCCGGAATACGTTCAGGTTGAAGCTCCAGTCAAAGACGCCCTGCAGCAGACCATTCTTACATCTGTCCCGCAGTGTACCGGTAAATCTTTTGATACTGTGGATATTCGCATGACTCAAATCAATAATGGCGACTCGCTGATGAACGTCCGCAAGTTGCAGGTCACCGGTTACCAGTGATCTGTTTTTATTGATTAGTTTAGTGAATTCGCTCTGCCAGCGCGGACTTGGTGGAGCGAAAGAATCTTTTGTTCAATTTCAGGGTTTTAAAATAAATCGTCAAGGTGTGTGTTTAGTCGTCCGATAGCGACCAAGGATATTATTCCCTTGCCAGTCAGTTTGAGGCAATTTTAGTCGAGGGGAGCTGGGTCTTGCTGCACGCTAAATTCAAATACACATCATTAGCTCTCGCTGCTCTAGTGGGTCAGATCGGCATTGCCGGCATCGCCTTTGCCGAGTCCGACGGCCGAGTCTCGTTGCGTCTTACCAACTCGTGGCAGGCGCCCAGTATCGAAGATTTAGATAGCTACTTGCAAACCTTACCCGCGCCAAAAGGCAGCAGTGGAGAGATAGATAAGGATAAAAAAACGGGTGGTACCCAAGCCGCCATTGCCAGGGTGAAAAAGCTACTTGATGGTGGCGTTGATAAACGGAACCGGCAACGCCTGCTGCAACACCTGGCGGAACTTTACTTCACCGCCGGTTTAGAACAGCGTCGAGTCGAGCTTGACACGTATAATAGCGCACTCGGCTTTAATTTTGCCGCCGAGACTTCGATTGCCGAGCCTAAGGTCGATCATAATAAATCTCGTCTGCTCTTTTTAAAAGCTCTCGACACATACAGGACTTTGCTCAGCGTTGCGCCCGCTTATAATTCACGTGGCGACATAGCTCTGAGTCAGGGGCGACTGCTAGCACTTCTAGAAAGTCCCAATGCTCTACCGGAATTAAAAAAGATCGTTGCTGATTTTGGCGGTTCCACTGTTGCCGAGCGGGCTCAGCTAGAGCTTGCCGAAATATATTTGAAAAGCGGCAAGAAAACGGCAAACGAGGCAGTCAATTTACTTGCAGCCTTGGCCAAGTCAAAGGACCCTCAGATTAAGGCTTACGCCAAGTATCGATCCACTTGGATCTCTGTGGCTGGGTCCAGGCCTTCTTTCGGCAGTGTCGAGAGCGAAAGTGCCGATGGAACCAATTCCGGCGCTGCGTTAGCAGGTATGCGTGAAATCGTCGCTAAAGAATGCCGAGCAGCTAAGCCATCCAATCAGTATCTGTGTAAGCAGGCCAGCGATGATGTGGTTTATTTCTACGCTAACAGTCAACAGGTGCTCGCCGCGGAGAGTTATTTCAAAGGTCGTCGCGATAAGGAGCGCTATTTTTTAACTCTAGAACGTGCGGCATGGCTTTACAACAAAGCAAAAAAGCCACAAGAGGCTAGCTCTGTACTGAGTAAGCTCATTAAAGACGCTCCGAATCGTCCCGCTGCGGCAAGGACCTATGTTCAGCTTGCAGAAATGCTCAGGCAATCCGGAGATGCGGTGGGTGCAGCAGGAGCCATAGAAAATATGGCTCGTGAGTGCGTGGCTTCAGACGGTGCCTGGGTACGCGCGCAGCTCAAGGACCAGAATTTGGTAGCGGAAGCGAAGGCGTTGTTCCGTAAAAAATCAGCAGACTACGCCGCTGTATACGCTAAAGACTTTGGGAAACAGTCTAACTCCGAATATCTTGCGAGCAGCAACCGGATATATGCTGCTCATTTGGCGGTGTTCCCAACCGGCAGTGGCAGCGACAAACTTCGCTTTCAATATGCCGAGGGTCTAAACAAGGAGCAGAAACCGTCTGAGGCGGCAGCGCAATATTTAATAGTAGCAAAAAATGTGGAGCCAAATTCCACCCTGCGTATACCTGCAGCTGAACGCATGCTCGCTCTGGAATTGCCAGTGGCAGGTCCTGAGCCAGAGATTACACCCCAGCAATGGGCTGCGTTACGGGCGCCGCAACCTCTTACGAAATCAGAGGTGCAATTGACGGCAGTGATTGACCAATACGGTAAGATTTTTCCGCAAAAAGCAGAACTGCCAGATTTGCGTTTGCGTGCTGCCTCAGTTTACCTTGCACATGGCTATGCCGGAGATGCGCGCACGCGTGTCGAAGCTTTGGTGTCAGGTGCGCCCGAGAGCAAGGCTGCCGCGACGGCAATTAATATGCTGCTGGCTTATCACAATGAACGCCGCGAATGGGACACCAGTCTTAAGCTAAGTGCGGCTTTTTTTAGTCAAGAACAGATCAAAGATGCGAAGCTTCGTGCCAGCATTCGAGATGCATGGCGCTTGGCGCTGTGGAATAAGGCTACGGACTTGAATGAGCGCAAGGATAAGCCTGCCGCTGCGAGGACCTTTTCACTCTTCGCTGAGACCTTCTCAGAAGATAAGCAGGCTGATCTAGCTTTGGCCAATGCCAGTAACCTTTGGTTGAGCCAAGGCAATGGCCCTGAGGCCATCAAGCCCTGCGTAAAACTTGCCTCTAGCTATCCAAATTCAACCTACCGGATTCCTTGCCTGCAAAGCGTTGCCAGCGTTTACGAGCAGCGACTTGAATATGCTGCCGCAGCCGAATCCTACGTCCAGATCGCGGTTGGTGGTCAAGCAGGTGCAAAGGCGTCAGAAGCGTTGCTTAAAGCGGCAGAACTTTATAAAGACGACCATAATTTGGACCAGTCGTCGATTCAGCTCAAACAAGTCATAAAGGATTATCCGAACTCAGACAGCGCTGCTATGGCTCTACTTAAGTTGGCTGAATTGGATGTTAGCCGAAATGATAGGGATAGCGCGATGGCGTCATATGACAAATATGTATCGCAATTTGCGGCCACCCATGCTGAGGATACGATCTTTGCAGCGGCTTCGGCAGCTATTTTAGTCTTCCAAACGAACCCAAATGGAGCACGGCAGCGTCTGGATCGTGCCGAGGCATTGGTGCTTGCTGCACCTCAAGCAACTGCGCCTAAGGCGCGTTCATTGCTCGCCGCTAATCGGTTTGGCGCAGCCCGAACTGGACACGAACGGGTGCCAACTGGCACCATTGACGATAGCAGCCTAGTGTCCTTCGTTAAATCATTGCAAGATATTCGTGCAGAATTGAAAGGTGCCGAGGGTGCATACGGTGGGGTGATTCGTCTGGCTGATCCTGAGTACTCAGAGGCAGCACATTATCACTTAGGACTACTGTACGAGCAGGCATTCAATGCGGTAAAGCTGCTCCCGCGCTCTGACATGCTAAGCGGTAATGACTTAATGGCTGCAATAAATCAACGCGAAGCTCTTATTTTGGAACTGAAGACCAATATGAGTGGCCATTGGGAGCAGGGATACGCGATCGCTCAGGCTGGCAAGCGTCACGATCGGTGGAGCCGCCTTAATCGTGCTAAGCTAGCGCAACTATCGCCCAAGAAATACACGGATACTGGTGAAATTATGTTGAAGCCCGTGTTCACCTCTCACGTCGTTAATAGCGCGATGACGGAGGACAAATAATGCTGAACCTAATTCCGACGCTTCCTAGCCCAGCTAACACCCGTTCACGGAACCTTGTTCTTCTGTTCGCATTGTCGTTAGCGGCGTGTAAAACCGTATCATTCAGAAGCATAAGCTCGTCCCTTGGTGCCAGCTCACACGCGAGTCTAGGCAACAGCGCCGAAGCAGGTGTTCCAATCATGATTGGGCACGATCCTTTGGTCAGTCATACCAATGACGTCAAACAAGACGATTTGCTCGAGCATATGGCCAAATTAACAGAACGCCTCAAGAAATCGCCACGTGATGTGGAGGCTCTTATTGCACTTGCGCGCCTTAAGGTTATCGCAGGTGACGCCAAAGGCGCCGAGCCTCTAGCTCGCAAAGTGCTCGCCATTGATTTCCGCAACCGGCCAGCCAAGATTGTTATGGCCCATGTGGAACTTCTCCGCAAAAATCCGGAAGCCGAACGCGCAGTGTTGCGTCAGCTAGGAGATGAAAATGCTACCGAGAGCGAGAGTCTGAATCTGCTCGCTTGTCTTACCTGGACAGACGGTGACGAAGATAAGGCGGAAAAGATTTTATTGCGGGCCGTTAAAATAAGCCCCGAAGATGCAGCTTCACGAATGAATCTTGGCCTCGTCTATTTACGCCAAGAGAAATTTACCGTTGCCGAGGAACATTTTAATCAGGTGTTGAAACACTTTCCAGACAACGCCGACGCGCTGACGCACCTTGGGGTTGTCTATGCGATGCAAGGTAAGACACAAAAAGCAATTGAATCGTATGAGCATGCAAGGCGCGAAAATCCAAGTAGTGAGCTGGCAGCCTACAATCTAGCCTTAGCGCAAAAACGTTCGGGTTTGTATCAGAGTGCAATTCGGACACTGAAAGAAGCTCTGGCGCTAAAAAGTCTCTCGTTAGCCGGTCATGATGCGGCCACTGCACAACTGCAACAGATTAAAATGACTCTTACAGCGCGGTCCAATATATCAAATGCCGATCTTGACAATATACTTGCTAATGCTAAACAGCAGCGCGGCAAACGATCAGGTTCTGGTAACAGCGATGTTTACTTGATTTCGAATGTCGGCAGTTATCGCTGAGCAAGAATTACCCTTGAAAGGGTGAATTCTAGTTTGGCGATGAGGCGCGTAGCATCCACGTCACTTCATGCTTATTGTGGTGCAAGTGTATGACGCGACTGCCTGGGATTGCGAGCATGTCAGCTATGACACCGTAATGGGAATCACCTTGAAATTTTAGTGTGCAGATAAAATTGCTACATAGCCCTGAGTCCAGCCATAGGCGGACGTGGTCGCGCAGACGCTCTGGATAACAGATCACATCTGAGCACAGCCAATCAATGCGGCCAACGCGGTCAGGTGTGGCGTTAAAAGCATCGCCTTTAACCGTGGTGACTCCCCGCATGCTCGCTACGTGTGGTGCCAGCTTGGCGCGGTCGTAGGCTACAACGTCAGCGCCGAGTTTAGCTAGCACCCAAGTCCAACCTCCAGGGCATGCGCCCAAATCAAGGCAGCGGTCGCCCGCCTTGGGCCAGACACCAAGTTGGGTGAATGCCTCCCAAAGTTTTAGATAGGCCCGACTAGGCGGTCCTTCGGTGTCTTCGACGAAACTTACGACACCATTAGGAAACGGAGAACTGCACTGCGCAGAGGCCAGCATCGTTGTAGGTGTCAGGAGGGTGAAGGACCCTAGTTGGGCCAATTTTAACTGCTGCGGGAAATTAAGGGGCTTTGCCGCTACGTGGGGCAGCTTCTCCTGAATCAACGTATGGCGCCGGTGCAGCTGCCACGCGTAAGGCCACCAGTTGCGCTGGATTTTGGTTAGTGCGCTAGCTGCGGCACCGATCGAAGCAGCTTCGATAATTTGCGGATCGTACCAGATGTTTTCCGCCCACACTGTGGGTTGCGGAGGGCCGTCGGCAATGACTAGGCGGTCGTGTACGGCTGTAATGTTTTTTAATTCCTGCTTCAGCTGAGGCAAGAAATCGACGGGTGCTAAATAGCCAGTACAGCGCTTGCGCGTATTCACGGTGAAGCCTGGGTAGCTAGTGTTGGGTGGCAACGCCAAAACTCGCCTAAACAGATGCCTGTAGCAATCGCGACATTGATACTTTCGATACGTCCTGTTCCGGGAATTGCGCGTACTTCATCAGCTGCCGCTAGTAACTTATCCGAGGCTCCCTCGACCTCACCGCCGATAATAAAGATAACTTTCTCAGGCAACGGTTTCGAATAAAGGGATGTATTCGCGTGACTGGACGTACCGACTAGGCGAAAACCGGCGGCTCTTAATTTGTCCAACGCTACCTTAGGCTGCTTTAGGATCGCTAGATTTACGTGCTCGATCCCACCCTCGGCGATGCGAGCGGCGGACGGAGTGAGGCGCGGCAGTTGGCCTTCGCTCCCTAAGATGAGTGGTACTCCGAAGTGGGCGGCTACTCGAACAATCGACCCGACATTGTGGGGATTTTGTACGCCATCGAGATAAATGAGAGCGCATGGTCCGGTGCTTGCTGTCACTTGTTGTAGGCACTGTTCGTCATTAAGCGGCGCCTTGACTTGCGCAAGTATCACTACGCCCTCGTGGTGAACTGACTGCGCTATCTTGTCTAGCGCTTCGCTCTCCACAATGTGGTAGGCCTTCTTGTTTTTCGCACACCACTTAAGGAGCGGACCAAAGAGGTTCATGCGATCTTCGGTCACGTAGACTCTAATGATGGAAGCGGCGCGGTTTTGCCAAAGTGCGGAACAGGCGTTGACGCCGTAAACCTTCACTTCGCTTGCGTTAGTGACGGTGCGGCTGGCACGGGGGGCGGGTTTGTCGGCCATTGTATTCCTCAGTTTGCGGGGTCGCGAGTTTTTCACGCTTCTCCAGAATTTTCCTTATAATTCTGCAATATTCATTGATTATAGGCGGTTGAAATGATGGTGTGCGCTGCCAATCAGTGGTCTGGTCGCAGTTTAGTGCCTTTTCGCGCATTTTTCTTTGGCCTTTTTGGCGCTCGTCCACTAGGCTGTGGGGCCATCGGAGCTGTTTGTGGCTCCCTGCCAGTAATTAGTAGCCAAGGACCTATTATGATTAAGCAAGGCACCGTGGTCAGCATGACCTACCGTCTCACCAATGCCGCGGGCGAAGAGCTTGACCGCGCCGATAAAAACGAGCCGTTTAGCTACCTGCACGGAGCTGGCCAAATTGTGCCCGGCCTAGAGAAAGCACTAGCCGGAGCCTTGGTTGGCACCCAGAAGAAAGTGGTCGTTTCTCCAGAAGAGGGCTACGGCGAAGTCGAAGAGCGTCTGCGCACCTCAGCCAAACGCAATCAGTTCCCGCCAGATGCAGAGCTGACTGTTGGTATGCGCTTTGCCGCCGATGACGGCAGTGGCCAACCGATTATCTTCACCGTTACCGAATTAGTTGGCGATGATGTCAGCCTTGATGGCAACCATCCGCTTGCAGGTGAAACTCTCCACTTCGACGTCGAAGTGGTCGAAGTCCGCGAAGCCACCGCAGAAGAACTCCAGCATGGCCACGCCCATGGTCCTGGTGGTCATCACCACGACTAAACACAGCAAGTCGTGTCCAATGGAAGCCTCGCTTAGCGAGGCTTTTTTAGTGCGCAAGATACTGAATTATCTGGTTAAATCCAGAAATCTGTTAAGTTTGGGCAGTCATTCGCCGACGGTGTTTTACGGATTCTCAGGCGAGGTTCCGGCAGCACTTTTCGACGAGTGATTTATGCTAAACCGCTGTAAACAAAGAAACTGTGTTTTACGCCAGGCGACTTTGGCTCATGTGGCCATCGGTCTAGCAATTCTGACATCAAGCTGCTTCAACCCTCCGGGAGGTAGCGGTGGGGCGAAAGGTGCCTTCACTAAGGTGGCCTCCATTCTGTCGGGGGCTTCAAATGGTGGCAGTGATCAACAAGTCGTGGCGGGAACGCTCGCGATTGGAGAGTCGATCATTGCTGATTTGGCAAGCTCTCTGAAGCTCGCAGGGTTGTCTGACGTGCAGATCGCAGCGGTGCAGGACTCAGCTCGCAAGGAACTTGCGGCAGGTGTTGTAGCGATTCAGTCCAGCAGCATGAACCTCACTGTGGACATGTTGGGACAGCCAGTCGAATATGCTGCTCCGGCGGTCGTGCGTGGTGCTGTGGCAGGACTCGCATTGGTTGGAGCAGGCAATGTTGATCTCAAGGCAAACGCAGTCCAATCCATCGTCGGCAGCTCCTTTAAGTCTCTTAGCGGCAAAGCTGATGCGCTGCCGACTGCGAATCTGCAAAACCTGGCGACTACAATGGCTGGTGGCGCTGTCTCTAAGCTCAGTGAGGCTGGATTTGCTTCGTCTGAAGTCGGTCAGGCAACCAAGTCTGTCACGAGTGGCAGTATTGCCAGCCTACAAGCAGCTGGTATCAGTTCTGAGGCGATGGCTGGTGTTGCTAAGGCCGTCGTCACAGGCAGTGTTACCCAACTCGCTAATATTAATCTGCCAGCCGCGGACATTGCTGGAGCAGTTGCGGGTGCTGCCGAAGGTGCTGTGTCATCAATCAGTACGACGGGTTTAAATCAGGCAGATACGGCTCAACTAGCCGGGACTCTGACGGCTGCAAGTGTCCAAACATTGACCGTGTTTAAAGGTGCCTCGCAGTCGGTACTTCTTGATGCGATGCAAGATATCTCGAAGGGCGCAGTTGCGGCATTGCAGACAGCAAACATTAGCAACACCTTTCTGGGTTCAGCCGTCGAGGCCATTGCATCTGGGAGTGTGGCAGCTATCAGCTCGGTCAGCGAGTCGTCGGGGTTTGGTAGCAACTTAATCACTAACGGAGCGGCAGCGGTTGCGTCGGGCGCAATTTCTGGACTCACTGCTGTGTCGCAAAAGTCTGAGTCCTCGGTAACTGCTGCGGCAACTCAGAGTATCATTACTGGGACTATGGCCTCTTTGGCTACATCCTCCAGTCTAAACGTCGCAGACAAATCAGCTGCCGCCGCAAGTGTGGTCGGCAAATCTGTGGAAGCACTATCTACCTTGGGGTCTGAGTCCACAAAAACTGCGGCTATGGGATCAGTCATTGGGACAACCATGGCCAGCCTCCAATCACTGGGGATCGCGGCCGATGCGAAAACTACTGCGAGCACAGTGCAGGCCATTACTTCTAATGCGACTTCAGCACTTGGTGTTGCTGGGTTTACTGGAAGCAATTTAGCCGCCGCATCTCAGTCAGTGGTTTCGAACACTGTCCAAGGTATCGACAAACTGAACGTTAGCTCAGCAGCCGATATTGGCAATTTGCTCAGCAATGTTCTTAGTGGGGTCTCGTCAGGCTACAGCGCGCTGACAAAATCTGGCAAAGCTGACGAAAATGCCGCCGTTACAGCGATTAATAGTTCGACTCAGACAGCGACATCTGCGGTTTCTACGCTAAAAAGTGCGAGTAATCTTTCCACTGCAGAGATTGCCTCAGTGACGCAGCAGGTTGCGGCCGCTGCACCCGCAACCGTCACTTATGCCGTGAGTGAAGTGAAGCTTGTCTTGGCCTCAGCAATGAGTGCGTTAGAGCCAACTAGAAAGGGATCTTTTAGCGACTGCCGTGCAACACCCGCTTTACCAGTAGGTTTGACCCTCTCAGCTACTTGCAGCATTGCAGGCACTCCGGCTGTGGTCAGCGCTCCGCAGAAGTACGTGATAACACCTAAAGGTGGTGCCCCGTCGGGACTGGTTATCAGTGTCTCAACTAATTTACCGAGTATTGCTTACGCGCAATCTGATTACCAATTGGTGGGCGGCGCTACCCCAGTGAGTATTGTGCCTACGGTAACTGGCGGGGGAGTTACGAGTTGTTTGGTAAACCAGCCACTGCCGCCGGGTTTAGCCTTGACGTCGGCATGTGCGATTAGTGGCAACTTTGATTTTCTTTCACCGATTAATTACGAGCCGGTAGGGGTTATTGTTCTCGATAAAGATGGCAATGTGGTCAATTCGCCAGTTGAAGGCAAAGACCAAGGCTATCGCTACCGGGTTCCGTATACAATTACGCCGGAAAATTCATTTGGTCGTGGTCTAGGAGTTAACATCACCTTAACTGTGACGCCGCCATTCAGTATCTATCCTAGTGATGAATATAATTTCGAACTAAATGGCGCTCCTACACAAATAACAATTAGCCCGAATAATTCACTGACCAACTTGACGAATTGCACGATCTCTCCTCAGTTGCCGGCTGGTCTCTATATTTCTACCGCAACCTGTTTGATCAGCGGTGTTGTGAGCGCGCCATTTACTTCAGCTGTTTATCAAGTTACGGCATCTAAGTCTGATGGTACTCAGACCATTTCGCGGCTTAGATTGGGCGTGAGTCACGATCCTTATGGGCTGCACTTCCCTATGGGTCAAATCCACACTGGTTGGGTCGGTGATGTATTTGCACTAGTACCAAGTTACAATGGAACTGCTCCAACATCATGCTCAATCACACCATTGGCATTACCACCTGGTTTGATGTTAGGAACTAATTGTTCCATTTCGGGAACTCCGACCGCGCCGTTTACTTTAAGTAAATATACCCTCACTCCTTCGGGTTCCAGCGGGACAGGTAAACCAATTGATTTACATTTAAAGATCATGAATCAGATTATGGTCAGCGGCACTGTGAGCGGCGCCTCTGTGAATCTTTCATGGACGTCTGTGTCGGGTACAAGCCGCTATGTTGTCATCGCTCATCCAAATGGTGAGGTGATTACTTATCCGAACGATGGTGTTGATGTCGCCGATTTAGGCTTAGCCTCCGGCGATATTTTGGTCTATTCGGGTACAAATACTTCTGCCAGTCATCAAAATCTTGCAAGTGGAATCAATTATAGTTACCGAGTTTTCGCCCAGAACAGCAGTAAAATCTACACGTCACAAGGTCGAGCAGGTCCGTTTAGCACGGGCGCCTTACCTCAGCATTACGCCTATTATCAGGACTACAATTATCAATTTCCCGCTGGCTCAGCGATCGCGATCTCGCCCGTATATTCTACCGCGCTGACCTCGACGGGATACTCCGATGGTATCACTGCCACGACAACTTTCCAGTCCACAGCCGGCACCACTGCTCCCATGCCCACCGCATGTTCGGTGACGCCATCGCTGCCTTCTGGGCTGGTGCTGTCGAACCAATGTGAGATTAGTGGGACAGTAACGGCGCCGGTGGGTGCTAATCAGTATGAGATTACGCCGACTAGTACCGGCGCTATATGGGGAAAGATGTACCTTTCTCTCAAATTTATCGGCCCAATCTCACTTGCTGCGGTACCTAGTGGTGAAATGACGGTGAACTTGTCCTGGCCAGCGGTACTTAATGCCACTAACTACGTGATCGTGGCTCACCAGGGGGGAAGTGTAGCCACCACCGGAGCCAATGGGCGGCAGATCACCCAAGCTAACGCTGCGCCTGGTGATATCGTATTGTATTCGGGAGATGGTCTTAATTTTTCTCACTCAGGTATTGTTGCCGGTCAGGTGTATCGCTACCGGGTATTCGCCTCATCCGGGTACTACGACTACATTGCTTACGGAGCTGCCGGGCCGATCACCGTAGGTACGACGGACATGTTGCCGATGAGCTATTCCGCCCGTGAGTATACCCTGAGTGAAGGCTTTCAGGTTACGATTGAGCCATCATTTGCGGGTAATCCGGCTGATAGTTGCGCCTCTGTGCCGGAACTTCCTGCGGGCCTTAGTCTCAGCAGTGGCTGCATAATTTCGGGTACGCCGTTAGAACCTTCTTGGGGCAAGTATCTCATTACTCCTTCTAGGTTTTCAGATGTCGGTGCTGCAGTCGAAATCACTCTTCGCGTCATGGAGCTCATGGGCGTTACCCCTGACACGAATCTCGATCGCTATGTGGAATTGTCATGGGGTAGTCTGTTGGCCCCCAGCAATTATGTAGTCATGGCAAGTCCCACAGAACCTAATTTGTCTTTTCCATCTGACAGTATCACCTACCATGTCGGGGATCAGACTCTCTGGGGCGTTGTCATTTATGATGGCGCTGACGACATGGCAGCGCATGAGAATCTGTTACCAGGCGCTAAGTATTACTACACCGTATTCGGCTATTCGTTTGACACCGGCTATACATCTCGCGGCACTATTGGGCCAGTTACCGCGCGGCAAAAATTTGATGGCGTTCAAGACATGTACTTAGTTGCGCCGCCGATGGGGGGGACGCAAGGGCCTGTAGTAGCTGCTGCCTGGCAGCTTTTCGACAGTGGCCAGTATAATAGCTATCAGTATAATGGCTACCTATCGAGTGGTGCGCAGTCCTTTGACTTTGCTAGTCCCACTTATCCAAACTGGGATTCATTTATGCCAGCGATTAAACAGTTGCCCAATTCAGGGCAAATCAGTTTGGTCGTTAAAGCCGCACATAGTGCCGATGATAATGATAACAACGATCGCGAGTTCAAATTAGATACCAGTCCGATGACTCACCATAAGATTTATGGACGTAATCGGTACTTGGGAGAGAAAGTCGAAGAACTCCTGATGCAGAAGCCGACTGCCGCGACTGTGGATGTCAGAGGTAATGCTCTGTTTGCTACGACGAATGGCACGGTTAATGTTATTTGCTACGAGTCGTGGGATGCACCTTATTGCCGGAATCGTCTGATTGGTAGGGTTTATACGGTTGCGGGAGCTGATGGCTTTGATAATGGCGCGGGGCGCCCCGCAGATCCTTGGCCACCTTGGACGGCTTTAGGTGTTGTTAAATCGATTGCGGTCGACAAGTTTTTCAACATTTATATGTTTGATTCGATGGCTCACCAAATCATCGCTATGTGTAATGGCAACAGTCCGAGTTCAGGAGCTTGTGCCGGTTC
>CAIWTN010000249.1 GCA_903915625.1 uncultured Pseudomonadota bacterium
CAAGGGCGCGCCTAAAGACGAGGGTATTTGGGTTACTAGAATCGAACAAGGATCCACAGTTTTGGCATAAGTTTCTTATCGCATATTGTGCCCAAGGCGTACACATGACCAAAGATGTGCCTATTTACGAGAACTTTGATTATGGGCATCTTCAAACGCTTACTTCGCAAGGGCATGAAGTATCTACCGGAACCCATGAAACTTTCACTAATTCGTTCGTTTATTGATGTAAGCAAGGACCCACCAGAAGCCATACATTTTCGTGTAGCGCGCACGCAAAGCGAACTAGAGCAAGCCTTTGGCCTCTTGCACGAAGAATACGTACGGGCCGGATATATGGAACCCCATCCATCGGGGCTACGGGTCACGAAGTATCACATACTGCCTAGCACTGCGGTGCTTGTCGCTGTAGTCGATGATGAGGTCATCGGTACCGTTTCGCTTATCAAGAGCAGTGATTTTGGCATGCCTTTTGATACGGTTTTCTCAGCTGCTGAAGACATAGCTCCAGGTGAAAGCGTAGCAGAAGTCTCCTCGCTAGCAGTTCGGCGAGATTATCAGGGTAAGAGAGATATCGTCTTATTACCCCTGATCAAGTATTTGGTGGAATATTGCGAGTGTTACTTTGGTGTCGATACGCTAGTGATGACGTGTCATCCTGATCGCTTTGCCATTTATCAGGCTCTGGCTGGATGGCATCCGATTGAGCAAGAAGTCGTCGAAAATTATGGCTTTGCTAAGGGTGCTCCTGCTCAAGGCGGCATAGCAAATATAGCAGATACCTATCAGGAATTGGCGGCGTCATTTGCCGGCAAGAGGCCAGAAAAGAATATGTATCGCTACCTGCGTCATCGCCGTTTTAAAAATTTCCAGTTTCCCGACCGGGAATTCCTTCACGCCAACGACCCCGTGATGACTTACGAACTGATCGACTACTTTTTTAAACGCCGCACCAGTCTCATGTTTGAATTTTCAGATAGAGAAATTTGTATCTTGAGGGGTATGTATGATCATCCGAAATTTGCCGCTCTTTTCGAGGATCTAAAGCCCCTGCCTTCTGAAGCTTTTCGAAATGAGCGCAAGGAATTCCGCTTTGATGTCAACTGCCCCGGCCGGACACTCGTCAAAGGCGAAGTGAACTATCCCATCGATGTGTCCGTCATAAGCGCATCGAAAAACGGCATGATGATTTTCACCAAGGCGAACCTGCCAAGCGGCGCAAGCCTTCAGCTGCAGGTAGCGATTAGTTCACGCCACAAAGTGCAAATGGATGTCATCTCTGTATGGGATCAAGGCCAAAAAAAGCACGGGCTACAAATTGTGCAGTCCAACGAGCAATGGGAAAGCTTCGTCGAGTATCTGGGCAATTTGTTGAATCACGAGACTCTTTCCCCCAGCACAGTAAAGCTAACTGGTTAATTGAGCCTGGCATTAGCCAGGTAGACTCTTGCTTAGGAATTCGTGGGCTGTCCACCAATGGCGGCACCACAGTTAAATATAATGTCCGCTGATGGTTCCATTTTTGTGATTTTTAGTGCCGCACGATCAGAGACACCACCGAGTGCGCAGATAGGAAGATGCAGCTTGGTGGCGGCTAAATAAAGCGTCTGCAGCAGGGCACCAGCCTCAATATAAGCCATCCTCATGGCAGCATCGCGGTACTTGTAGGTAGACAGGCGAAGATCCGCAACTAAAACCGCTATGAGCGGAAGGTCGTTCATGTTGGGGTGGTAGGTCTGGTCATACAATTCGCGCGCTGCACTCTCGCTGCCGATTTGCTCCAGCACTTGATCTTGCCACCGGACAAAATGAATTCCAGACGGCAAGCCATCGACGCTCATCGCAGCGAGGTAAAGATTGACGCTATAAATCCCACCAGCGGCAGGATAGGGCCGCGCATCAGGGCGCTCAGTGTTATATAAACTCAAATGCAGAAGCTCACCCAGCTCCTTCAGACCCAATTTACCAAACTGATACGAACTCTTGCGCGTGCGCGCATCTTCGATAGAGATCGATTGCAGTGGTTTGTAGTAGGGCGCGAAGGTCCGATTGGCCTGCTGAATTTGCCGCGCCGTGTCCTCAGAGATGGCGGTTTTATCTGTAGTCAGAACGAGGGTGCTGTCAAAGTTAGTCGATGGCTTCATGTTAGGCTCCTCTCCCGGCTCTTAATACATCGGGATGGTAAGGGTCTCGGACAAGTTTAATTGATCAAAAAGTGCGCGGGCATGAGCAAAGCAAGACGGCAGCGGCAAGGCGTCGGGATGAATCACTTTCACGACCACACCACGCTGCACTATGTTTTTGCCGATATCCACCGCCACGAAGGCGTCTTCTGCCAGAGCTCCGACCATTGGCTCGCCGGTGTGGAAGCGGCGGTGCAGACGCTCTTCGGCGTCTTCCATTGCAGCCCAGTGCCAAGCGCTCTCTTCAAAGCCAACACTGTTTGGATTAGCCTGCAGATAGCCTTTACCCATCTCCACAAATCGCTTTGGCCCGTACTGCTCAATGCGGCGCGACCACTGCGAGTCGGTGACTATGGCTTCATACAGAGCTTTCGTAACGGCATCTTCGCGCGAGCTCTTACCAGAGCAGCCTATCGAGGCATACGGGGGCAGATCGGAACCGATCACGCAAACGACGCCGCTAATGTCGTTGCACACGCCGAGATCATAGAACCGCGCTCGCCGGCCGCGCGTTCGCAAAAATTCTTTGATGTTAGCATCGATGACGCTGTCGCCTGGGACAAACTCGCGCGCCTTGCTGATCTGTAGATAAGTTTGCATCAGCAGGTGCCGCTCAACGACCTCAATTTTAGCGCCAAACACTGCATCGAGGGTTGACGAGCCAAAGGCTGCGCCGCTTGAATTCGATACAGAATTATGCCCGTTAAAGTGCATCCACTCAGTCGGCACCTTCAGCGGACGGTGGTCGGTTAGGCTCCACCCCTCCGTGAACGCCGGAGCGCGCTTAATCGGTCTAGACAGCTTACGCAGGTAGTCAAAATAGACACCCGGCACCGAGCGAATATCGCCGCCGGTCACATGATCTGCGCTTACCGCAAGGTCTGGACGGGCTAAGCAATAGCGCTCCCAAGCCTCACAGGTGGCGGAGTACTCTGCGGTTACAATACTAGACCCAACACCACCGGCTCCAGACTCCCCTTCAACCTGGGCGCGCCAATGGAAGAATGGCACGCATTCGGTCAGTTGTGACATTGGTGTCGCCACGACTCGGTAGGGTGCTTTCGCTTCTTCCCACGTAAAAGCCATACGCGAGCCACGAGTCGTCAGCGAATGCCACTTAGTGCTAGTCACTGCGTCGAGAAAAAAATCCTTCAGCAAGCCGCGAGCTTGTTGCAAACGCAGAGGCCAAGCTGAGTAATGCAGAGGATTAGAGGTGCGAGTGGTCGGCACGGCTTTCTCGTAAGGAAAACGAACGGGGCCGACTTCGATCATGTCAGTATAAATTTTGATGAACGACACCAGGTTTCCAACGGTGCGTCCCGATGCGAAGATTTCGTAATGCTGATTTAGGCGTGCCTCATCGCCTACCAAGATATCAATGGCGACAGGGCGTTCGGACTCTAGGCGCCAAGTCTCAATGACTGTTTGTGGATCGGCATAGAGCGTCACCGTAGCACCTTTGCTGTCATTCTCCGCCGGGACCAAAATCCGGTGTTTGCGCAACAGAGCTAAAAACGCAGCGACTTGCGGGTTGTCTTCAAAATTACCGACCGCTTTGGCATGATCGCTGCTGCTAGCATTAGTTGGGATGATTTGCTGCAGATCGGGCATGTAATTAGACAGGAACGTAATAACGTCGTTGCTGACATCCAGCTTTAAGATCGCAACACTGTCGCGATGAAACACTAACGACGACGTCTTCTCTGTGCGTTCTTCGCTCGTCCACTCTACCGTGGTGTTCCACCGCAGCGCGCTGACTGATGAATTTAGCGGGCCGGACATAAAGTCTCCTCAAACTCCGTAGGGCGCCTCGAGGAGTCCTGTCCTGAGTCACCGCCAAAATCCATCAGGAGCAGGCCCGATGGAACACCTGGACACCGAGTAACTGCGAGGCTTAGCGACAGCCGCCGCAGCCGCAACCACCACAGCCGCCGCAACCGCCACAGCCGCCGCAACCGCCGCAGCCGCCGCAACCACCACAGCCGCCGCATCCACAACCACCACAGGCAGCGAAGCCGCCTTGGCCGTTCAACCCGCCAGCTTGTTGAAAAACAAACTGTGCCGATTGCTCAAGATCCTGGACGACTTCGAAAGAAAAACTGCCTGGAACGTCCTGCTTCTCACTCATGAGTGCACTCCTTCTACCAATGTTTCGAGGTCTACAGAATGCCCAACCTAATCGTTGAAAATGAGACGCGCAATGACGTTCTAGTGCACCATCGCCGCGCTCTTCCCACACCGGTTTTACGCGCCTTTTCCGATAAATACTGGTAACTACCAGGCAATCTGGATACCGGCCATTTGCAAGGATATGTGGCTTGGCGGCGAGATTTTATAGGAATTTGGAATTACTTTTGGACACTTAGAGCTGTTGGGATGACCTCAATGACCTCAATAACCTCTCCTGCCTTTTCTAGACTGATGCTGCTGTGGCTCTTGTCCATGCAGGCCTGTGGACCCACTCAAAGGTCCCAAATCGGAACTCTAGCCGGAACTCAGGAGTTCGCTTCGGGGAGGGCTCTGGAAGAAGCTAAATGCGATGGTGTCGAGGATCTACGCTGCTTCAAATTCTCGCGACCAATTTCTGGTGGGGACGCCATCGGGCGTGAGTTGGTCGTCACATTTGCCGTGCACGAGGCTACGCAGGCAAAGCGTGAAGCTCTGCTACTGATTGGAGGAGGACCGGGAGAGCCTGTCAGCGAGTCTGTCGGCGAGTGGTTACCTTCCATCGATCCACGGCTACTTGAAAGTCATGACATCGTTACCTTCGATTTGCGTGGAGCTTTCCAATCCGGAGATCACGGCTGTCCAGAGGCGGATGATATCTGGAAGCAGCAAACCTTTACCGCGAAGACTCCCCAGCAGCGGTTGGAACTTTTGCGCGCGGCCAAAACCTTTGCTTTAGCTTGTGCTGCGGAGCTTGACATCGATGCAGCCGATTTGCCCTATTATAATTCTGTAGAAGCGGCCCATGATATCGAGGCATTTAGGCGCTTCAGAGATTACGAACGCTGGACGATTTATGCCTACAGCTATGGCACGCAGTTGGCACAAATTTACGCCGGACTCTTCCCTGAGCGGGTTAAAAACATGGCGTTAGATGGGGCGGTCGATCTGCAGGTTTCGGCCCTGGATTTTGATGCCCAGCTTGTCGACGCCCAGAACCAGATTCTAAATCAAACATTGGACCAATGCTTATCTCAAGCTAGCTGCGCCTCACTTTTTGTCACCACACCACGCCAAGCATTACTTCGATTAAAGAGCACTCTGGACCTAGGTGAATCTTCTGCAGGATCTGCACTAAACTCAGTTGCATGTGGAGGAAACTTTACAGCATATGATTTAGACTTGGTCGCCTCACAGGCTATGTACGACGAACAAGGACGATCAGATTTTTTGATCGCATTATCCGCGTTCGATCACGCCGGCGATATAAAGCCGCTTAATCGTCTCCTTTGCGACACTCCTGATGCTCATGGCACGCCATACGACTCAGCAAAAAGTTTGGAACGCAACGATAGGGGAATTTATTATTTGTTCATTTGTAATGATTACGGACAAGGTGGATTGAGTTATAGCGAGCGAGTAAATAAATTCGAAGCGCTTGCAGATCACGTCGAGGGTGGAGATTACATCATTCGAAGCCCCGGATATTCTGAGCTGCCGTGTATCGTCTGGCCGTCAGCACCAGCAATTGCTCCTAAGCTCCCGCCTGCAAACAACACGGTCCCAACATTACTGATCGCGGCAACCATGGATGCAGCAGTCCCTTTCACCCAAAGTCTTGCCCTACTGGGACGAAGCGCAAATGCCTCGCTAATCATGGTGGAGGGCGGACATCACGTGATGTACGGGACTCACAATGACTGTGTTGACGACGCGGTAAATGTTTTTTTGTTAAGTGCCGAGCAACCAGCACCTAAGATCCAGCGGTGTCCAGCCTAAATTGCGTCCGCAACAGTGGCATCTGCCGAGCGTACGCCGACTCCGCTCGGTGCACGCTGCTCATATATTCTAATATAATTTCGGTAAGTTAGACCGAGTGCCTGACCCCCCGGTGTTGTGGTAGTATCGGTCACAGACTTTGCACTTACACACGAAGGCCACCATGAACAACACGAATAAACTGCGCCGTTTTGTTAGGCGAGCCCCTTTGGCTCTGTTTGTATCTGCTTCCCTGATCGCGTCGTCTCCCGGCAAGGCATGCACCTCGTTTCTTTTGAAAGCCGGCGATGGCGGTTACGTCTATGGCCGGACCTTGGAATTCGGCATCGATCTTAAGTCGAAGGCCACGCTAATTCCGCGTGGTTTCGCTTATCAAGCTGTCGGAGCTTCAGGCCAGCCTGCAACGGGTTTAGCTTGGAAGACAAAATTTGCCGCCATTGGTGTCAATGGCCTAGACCTACCAATTCTGATCGACGGCTTTAACGAGAAGGGCCTTGGAGGTGGACTGTTGTATGCACCTAACACTGCTCTGTATCAAGATGTCACGAGTGCAGACTCCAAGGGCTCAATAGCTTCCTATGAGATGCTAAATTATGCCTTAACAAACTTTGCCACAGTTGATGAAGCGCGCGACGGCTTTAAAAAAATAAAAGTGAATCGCTCACCTCATCCAGTTTTTAAAGGCCCAATTCCTTTGCACATGACGCTGCACGATGCCACCGGCAAGAGCATTGTCATCGAGTACACCAAGGGCGTACTAAATGTATTCGACAATCCAACTGGAGTGATGACGAATGATCCGACCTTTGACTGGCAGTTGGCCAACATCGGCCAGTATGCAAATCTAAGCCCGAAAGAAGCACAGCCGCTGCGCATCGGAGGAACAAACTTCGGAGCTCCGTCTTCTGGCGGAGGGCTGCACGGAATTCCCGGCGACTTTTTGTCGCCATCGCGTTTCATTAGGGCACTAGCCTATTCGCAGTCCGCACCGACGACTGCGTCGGCCGAAGCGCAAGTGATGACGGCCTTCCATATTTTGAACAATTTTGACATCCCTCCTGGTGCCATACAATTGTCCAGCAGCAATCCTTACGGCGGTGGCGGCAGTGGATTTGAGCGCACCGAATGGATGAGCGTCTCCGATCTCAAAAATCAGGTCTTATACCTAAAGACCTTTGAGAATCAGCATATTCAGGCACTGGATATGAAGAAACTCAACTTGGCAGCAAAAGAGGTCAAGTATTTTGAGCTACAAAAGGCGGCGCAAGTGGTGCAGTTAGGTCAATAAGCGCACCCGCTCTTGACGTATTCTACTAAATTGGCGATGCCTTAGGTCGTTGCGGGTCCCATGTGTCCAGTTATCGACCTTTGGCGCGCACATGCTCAACCTCAGCAACACTTATGCCACAAAGTTTAGCGATATCTTTACTGGGTAATTTGGCGGTGAGTGGGTTAGTCAGCAAACCGACTAAAAACTCTAATTTACCCTCAGCCTTACCCTCAGCCTTACCCTCTTCTCTTCCCCGACAAAGCGCATCTTCGAGATCGCTTTCGTAGTCACGACGCCCACGCTCGCGCATGCGGGCGACCTCGCGCTTTTCATCGTCAGCGGAGATTTCCTCGAGCTTTTTTTTGGCTTTCCTCAGCGCAGGCATGGTGGCAAATACCTCGTCCAAACCGGGTTGATTTGGATCGTACAATAACCTGCACCAATTGACCAAAGCCAAGTCTTCATGGACTGGCAAACCCGGCGATAAGCCCCTAATTAGCTTAGGAATCTCGACGAAGTGCATAGTGAAATAGGTCGCAATATGGGTAAGATTTGACTGCTCTTTCATGGTGAAAATGTAGTGGGCATGGTCAGGTGGAGCATCCGGAAAACCTATGGAGTTGAGTAGGAAGATGGTCGAGACAGGTTTTAGCGTCTGATATTTCTGGCCACGGTTTAGTTGCGAGGTGATCAGTTTACCGCCGTAAAAGTAGGCGCGCTCCGGGATGTAGGATTTCCAGGCCATCTGCATTTCCAAGTCGATGCGCCGCCCATCTCCCAACTCAATCAAGATATCAAGAATGGTATCTTTGTCTCTAATATGCTTTTTGGGCATATGAGGATTTTTAACGATAGCTGATGTGATGGGTGAGTCAGGCTTCAGTACAGCCGACAGTAAACTAATGCGCATCTCGGCTGCGTCATCGTCGACAAGCATGAGTTTAAAAACAGCGTCGTTTTTCGGATCCAGTAGCTTCACGGTAAGCCTCCCAACTTTAGGAGAGTAACCTTGCAGTGAAGTATCAAAAAAAACCAACGACCTCTGCGGACATCTTCAGAAAGCGGGCTTGAGCTAAGAACTCCTCACCACGTGCCTTGCGGCAACGCAGTACGTATTGGCGAGTTCTCATATGCGGAACTTAAAATTTTCTGCGGAAAAAAAATGGCGGGCAATACCCCAATACCTGCACGTTCGTTCACAGAAGCACCAAAATCACCATTGATATCTGCTGATTAAAAATTTCCCTCACCTTTCGCCCGGTAGTACCGATGTGAATATTGAGTCAATAGAGAGTGCCGTAGCCCGAGATGACGGCACTTGCACTTAATTAGGTCACACACATGACCAGACATTTGAAACACATCGAACAAAAAATCAACCTGCGGATAGCCGCTGGTTTAGTGTGTTTCATGCTTTTGTCGGAAGCAGCAGTCGCCGCAAGTTTCACGCTAAACTATTCCGGTCGTCTAACTCGATCTGATGGCTCGCCGATCGAAGGACCGGTAGCGATCCAAGCAAAATTCTGGAACTCATCGACGGACGGCACCCAGATCGGGCAGACTATCGAGTATCCAGGAATTAATTTAAGCGCTGGTGTCTTCTTACTAGACCTAGTGTTTAGCGCTGAGCAAGCAGCAACCATTTTTGGCGACGGCACTTCTCCGGTATACATCGAAATTACATCCGAAAATAAAACCTACCCACGGCAGCAGTTTTCCTACGTACCCTTTGCCCTACG
>CAIWTN010000250.1 GCA_903915625.1 uncultured Pseudomonadota bacterium
CCGTCACAGCCGTTGCCAAATCAACTAATTGAATTCTCGTGCGCATATTAGCTCCAAAATTTCAGTGCGCATTGGCTTTATCTTTGCTGTTCGCGAATCTGCAAATTATGTGCCAGGCTGCATTAGTATCAGTTGCTAAGTCGATCGGAGTACATTCAGGATAAGTTCGAGGGGAAGTGTCTCAAATAAGCGACAGGCCTGGATGCGGCAAACTGCACAATGACAGGCGCCAATCATAGAAATTCATCGGAATTGACGATATCGCACATTACGGAATCAGCTTGGTTCTAAAATTTGCGTAGATCTCGAACTCAGGCAGTACCTTTATCGCGCCCAACATGATCGAAATCGGGGTGATGCCGAAGTCATTTAAATCGGATATACCGCCCTTCATGGTGCACTTGTCACGCCGCCGAGTTTGCGCCTTTTAAAAGACGGTCTCAGGACATCGATGCAAATGTTATGCCTCGCGACAGCATCAGGGTCTATCAGCACGCTGGCTTATACTAAGTTGGCACATCGGGGCCGAAAGCCCCCGCGACTTTCATTCTTCGATAAAGTTCAAATCGTCGCCAAACGATTCGCGCAAACCAGCGAGTGCCGCAAAGGCAGTAAGCACACACACTGAACCCACCACCCCAGCACTGCCAATTAGACCGAGGTTGGGTGCAAGCGCACGAAACGCTAGTGTCAACAACACCACCGATCCGCGCACAAAATTCGGGACGCTTATCGCCACAGTCGCGCGAATATTGGTACCAAATTGCTCGGCCGCAACCGTGTTAAATACAGCCCAGTAGCCGGCAGCGATACCAAGGATGAAAAACATGAGATAATAAATCCATGGCTCGCAGTTTCGCAGCGACAAAAAGACACCCGCGCCGCATAAGAATAAAGCCAAAAATACCGCTATGATTCGTTTGCGACTGCGCCACCACTGGCCGAGAAAACCGCTTAGAATATCACCAACACTGAGTCCGGCGTAACAATAGAGGATCGACTGTCCGGCAGATACCGGACCGGTAGCACCGAGAGACGCACAGATTTCGGGAGAAAATGTGGCAAGTATGCCCACACAAAACCAGAGCGGAACCCCAATCAGTACACATCGGATGTAACGCACAAAACGCGGCCAAGACTTCATAATGAGGAAAAAATCACCGCGACTTACAGCCTTTTCACGAACATCCGCAAACATGGTAGATTCACGCAGCTTAAATCTAGTCAATAAAAGCGCCAACCCCATTAAACCACCAATCACAAAGGCACCACGCCAAGAGAAGTACGCGGCTATAAGTGCAGCGAAAATAGCACCGGACACACCGATACCGGCTACAAGTGCTGTACCGTAGCCACGCGATTCCCGTGGAAGTGCTTCGCTAACCAAGGTAATCGCTGCGCCAAGCTCACCAGCTAAGCCTATACCAGCCAAAAGTCGCAGTGCCGCATACTGTTCAATGTTAACGACAAATGCATTGGCAAGATTTGCTAAGGAATAAAGCAAAATCGAACCAAGAAGCACGGACAATCGACCGCGCTTGTCACCGAGTATTCCCCACACAAGACCACCGATCAACATCCCAGCCATCTGCATATCAAGTAAATGCACACCGTTGGTCAGCAAAGCGTCGCCGCTAATCCCAAGTGAATTGAGACTGTCCACGCGAACGATGCTAAAAAGAACAAGATCATAGATATCGACGAAATAGCCTAAAGCAGCCACCAAAACAGTCGAATTAAGCATAATCTGCCGGATTGGAATTGCTTTGAGTGAATTCAAAATTTAAAATCCTATGCCAGCTCACGCAGAGAAAGTTGCGTTTTAAAGTTAAAAATCTATATTATGACCCAATCAGATTGGTCGCGCCCTTTTACTTTGGGGCCAGCGAACAAGACGCTGCTCAATCTCTTCTTCACTGAGTCCTACCTCTGATACGGCACGTCCACGTACAGAAATACCGGCACTATGCACGCTATCTTTAGAGCCCGAAACCAGTGGATGCCATGAATAAAGCTTTTTACCCTCGCTAATTAATCGGTAAGCGCAGGTAGGCGGTAGACAGTTCATTCCAGGCATGACTTCGGGGGTGAGAACGATGCAGTCCTGAACAAATTTGGCTCGGTGTTTATAATTAGAACAGCGACAGGACTCGGTGTTGAGTAATTTACAGGCGACGTCTGTGTAGACTACTTTAGTGGTACCTTCGACCTCGTACTTGTTTAAACAACAGCGTCCGCAGCCATCACAAAGTGATTCCCATTCCCTCTTGTTCATCTCTTCTAGTGTTTTGGTTTTCCAAAACGGCTTGGACTCGGACTTTGGACCTTGCATTTTCTATCTACCGGAGCTTTAGATTTGGACACAATACGCCACTGAGGTCATAACTTGTGCTTTTTGACTTTATAGCAGCCGGTATTTTAACATAATCGTTTTCACTACCAAGAAGTAAAAATGGATTATATGGATACCCACAATAAAATAGCTGGACACTGAAAGGCTATCGCTTGACACGAGAAATCAAGAAATCCCTGCTGGCGCAAATCACAGGAAAGCTCGAAACTGAATTAAACGTCTTGCGTGCATCTGCCGCAGCTGCCCACGATGCCGCCACCCATACCGAAAACAAGCCAGAAAACCAGTATGATACGCGCGGACTGGAAGCCTCCTATCTTGCCGGAGCTCAGGACGCACGAGCTTTCGAGCTGCAGTCGGCGTTGGATTTGATCCGAGCGACTCTTCCTCAGGATTTCCGGACCGATCAGCCGGTAGGACTAACTGCCGTAGTCGAGTTGACAAACGAGCACTCAACAGTTCGATACTTTATCGTCCAGGTAGCCGGAGGCTATACCCTCGAGTCGCCAGAGGGCCAGGTGCTCACAATCACGCCGCAGACCCCCCTCGGCCGGGCCTTAATAGGCAAAAGGGTTGGCGACGAGATTTTGGTTCAAATTTCTCAGGGAGACAGAGAGTACGAGTTAACTCATTTGTTTTAGCCAGGTCCAACGTAGAGGCTAAACCATACGAGCCTAGGAGCGGATCAGCATGGAGTTTACTCACCGCACCACCGCCGACTATCTATCCATGCCGTGGAAGAACGGAGGTGGACACACCAAGCAATTGGCAATTTGTCCAAAGACCGCGTCTTTGGCCGATCCTTTTTTATGGCGCCTCAGCTTCGCAGAGATTTCGCTGTCTGGGCCATTTTCGACGTTCCCCGGGTACGACCGACACATAGTGCAGGTAGCCGGAAGCCCTCTGCGGCTAGATCACGGCGAAGGCGGAGCCAAGGACTTGTGTTTAGAGCAGCCTTATTTCTTTAGTGGTGACTTGAGCACATCTTGCATTTTGCAGAACGGACCAGCTCACGATATAAATTTAATGGTGCGCAGAGATGCCGCCTACGGTGACCTGAAAGTCAACTCAATCGAGGCCAACTCAACCCTGCATTTGCTCTTAGACTCTGATTTCACTGCTGTATTCATCCTTTCTGGACACGTATGCACGCAGCAAAAAGGATTTCCTCAGCTTAAACAGGGAGATATCTTGATTGTCACTACTGACGCGGAAGACAGAAAAAATGCGCGAAATCCTGCTGCTATTGAGTTACGCGCCAGTGAGGTCTCGACCGTAATTTTTGCCGATGTGCGAGTCAGACGATAGCAAACGTATCACGTGCCATATTCAAAATCTTTGACTGAAAGACTAATCGTCACATCACCCACCAGACGGCTAATTCCAGAACCTCCACTGCTACTTCCAATAAAGGCAGCTAAGTCTCCTGAAATAACAATTTTAGGAATCATCAGTGGCTGTGTATTCCAGTACCACTCCATTTTTTTATAAAGCAGTCCATATTTAGTCGGCACTCCATCAAAACCAGAAGAGGAAATTGCCCAGCGCATCACATTATTGAACTTATTTGCAGGTGATAGTTCGTTAGAGTATTTCCCACCCACACTGAGCACTTCGACATCAAACTGGCCGGTCCCCGAAAGGGAAACGTTAGCCTCTGGGTCGTTCACAGTAACCGTTTCCGGCACAGTTAATTTGAAGTCCTTGTAGTCGTCTGGATTCTGAACTAGAGGCCCAAGAAAAAATGGCCGTGGTGGATCAAACGTGGCCTTGCCGATCTCTTTTATATAAAGCACTTTTCCATCACTAGTGAAATTTCCCAGGCCTGGATTTGCCGATAAAAAACTATCCCCAAGGATTCTGGATAAGTCGAGAGTCAGCATCAAGCATTTGACTGTGCCGGTAGGGAACTTGAGCTCCAAATTCGACATAATATTGATTTGTGTCGTTCCTCGGCACACCTCGTTGCCCGACTTAGCAATAATTGAAATGGCATAGTTAACCTTCGCCGCGACTTTTGCCGGCGCAGTCAACGGATCGTAATCAATACTAGTGAATTTAATGGCCTCAGTTGCCACCTCACGCTTCTGTTCGGAACCTGAAGCGCCCTGAGAACCCCTGCCACAGGCCACGGCATAGGTGAAAAAAATTATCAGAAATAATGGCGTCATGATTTGACGGGACATAATTATTTAGCTCCCGTCGCTATTAGTGCATCCAGCATGCTCTTTAGAGTCACGCCTAGAAAAGCATTTAACTGCTGATCCACTACTACCTGCATTCCAATATTGTATACCCGCAGATCCGTGAATATATCGACGTAGACATCATTAGCGTAGGGAATAATCAGCATTACGATTTTCATATCGCGGATCAATGAATTCGAATACGGAGCATTCTTAACTGAACGAATAACCAGCGGGAAGTTATTATCAACCATCTTGCCATCTAGTTTAAGCGCCTGACTAACGGTGACCAAACCGGATACATTTAGCTGCAGATCCATCGAAAAATTAAAGCCATCTAAATTCAGAGTCGGCGCTTTGGTTAAAACCAAAGCGGTTTTGGCTACCTCGGCAAAAGCTGACTTCGACTGGTCAGGCAATGCAACCGCGCCACCATCACTAGCCTGCTTTACTTTGATAAAATCAGTCAGACCACCAGCCATATTCAAAAATGGACGATTGAGCCAAACTTGCGCCCGCATCTGCCGGTTAGTGTATGGTATGCCGTCCTCATCCACAGCAGATGATAATGTGCTATCAGTGTTTGTTTGCGTAGACTCAGCTAGATATGCTGGCAGCGCGGACGTACTATCGGGCGCTGTAGCAGTGCCATCGACATTAACGAAAACAAAAGATTTAATCTTTGCGAAGTCTACCGCACCTAGCCCAGCTCTCTGACAATTCTGCAGATCAAAATCCAAGCCCTTAAGAGTGGGAGCTTCAGTACGAGTTGCAATGCTACTACAGAGTGATGTCTCTATGGTCTGTAGGCTGGGTGTTGAGTCGAATAGAGACTGAGTTTTATCGGCAGATTTTTGCGGAGCACCGCAAGACAAGAGCAAACCACAAATAGCCAGAGGCAGCCACCTAGGTGATTTCTCCCGTCCGGTTGCTAAAAGCTTCAATCCAAAGTCGTTGTTTATAACCACCACAGATTCTTGACCTTCTTTAGGGCTAAGCACCTCTCCACATGGACTAGGGATCGGCTACTCTTCGATTAAACTTGAGCTAAAACCCTGGTAAGATACCGAAATCACTATAGTCAACAACGCTATGTGCTCCGGAGCTAGGATGCTTTCTGAACTGTATCAGGGTATGCCAGGACACTTTCCCCCTCGATGTCTGCGTTCCTCTTTAATCCTAAGAATAAGCACAGTCATCCTCTTTGTTGTTTCTGGCACAGCGGATGCCGATCCTTTGATAGGCGATGCAGCCGCGGCATATTCCACCGCTGACGCAGCAGAAGCGAATCCAGCTAATGCGGCATTCCTTGACTATACGCAGTTTTCCTACGCGGCCGAGATCCTTAAAAGCGACACCATCGACATTCGCTATCCAAACTTCACCCCGACCACACTGTCCTCTAGTGGCGTTGCAACCCCTCTCAATAAACCCGGGTTTATCTGGCGTGCGAATCCCCAAATAAGCCTCGGTGCTATTCTCGTTCCCCCGTTACCAGTTACGATTAATATTAAGAAAAATCGCGTCCCAGTAGTTGTCGTTGGCACGCAGAACTATGTCGACTTAACCGTTGCGGCAAAAGTGCGAGGGATTGGCACAGCTACTTTCGCCTACAGAGTCTCAGACAGACTCGGCCTAGGCATTGGCGCAAACCTCCTGGCATTATCATTCACAGCCAAGATGGTGCCATCCTCGGGTGGAACACCCCTCGCGGACCTTGATGGAAGCGTCCGTCAATTGGCTATAGTTTTGGGCTCAAGATTTGTCGCAATCCCCGGGATATTACAGCTTGGCCTTGCCGCAACAGTCCTGAGTCAAGACTCAAAAGTATTAAACGTAAGTTCGCCCTTTGTTGCCGGTGGCAGCGCCTCGGACCCGGCGCAACGCGATGGTTCAAAGTCACAGGATTTGCAGACTTTGAGTTCGATATTAGTTGGGTCACAGATAACCATAGGCGCACGACTACGACTGCTAGCAGACCTACGCTATACGAGGGCCGACAAGTCACAAGTTAGCTTTTCGTTGGTTACCTTAAAGAAAGGAACTCAGGATTTACACGATACTCTGAGTGTGCGCTCCGGTACTTTATTGAACCTGACGCCGAACATGAATTTAATGCTCGGATTTCGTTACGAGCCCTCAAGTATAGGCCCCGGTTCTCGCGGCGACACTCCATTAGTGGGATTTGGTACCGTTAACCTGGTCGAGATATTGGCGGGCCTTGCACCGATTACTCCATATACAATGCTAGCGGCTGGGGTGCAGATCGGTTTGATGCCAAGCCACTACAACCGCCTAAGTACTAGCGGCAAATTAGAAAAAAAATCGCAAAACTCACCACCCTACTTTAAGCTTTTGCTGGAGACCGGTGTCGCTTACAGCTATGCGTCGATCGGCATTGATAAGTCAGGCGAGCTGCCGGGCACCTACGTTTACCGCAAGATTGGAGTTCCGGTCGGCATCATTTATCGCTTCTAGATATAAACCATAAGATTGACTCTATTTTTTGATGCCCGATGTGCCAATTTTATGGTAGCGACACAATGCTTAAAAAATCTCTTGTTGCGATCAACCTTAAACGAGAACAATCATGAAGTGCAAAAAATACAAAACTATTCTTAGGGCTTCACTGCTACTCAGCCTCGCCTCGTGCGGAATTTCACCCGCGAATCCTGCAAACACAAAAAATGGTGCTTCAATCTCTATAAGCGATAAGGAGGCCAACTCATTCGTAACGGCCCTCTTGAATTCTGGCGTGCCACGTAAATTATCAGACCTCTCCAACGCCTATGTAATCGTCCAAGAAATTAATTGTCACATAGACTCCAGCGGTACTGCCCCTATCACCTGCAGCTTGCGCCAATTTGATGGCGACCTCAGCGCGTCTGGCAGCGAAGCTGCCACCTTGGCATATATTTTATCGGCTCACGGCGCCCAAAAACCTAGCACCTCTAGCAGCGACATCGGCCTATCGGTTAGAAATATTCGTTGCTCGTTTAGCCTGGTTGGCCCAGCCTCTCGGACGACCTGTAAATTTACAACCAACTAACTCGGCTCACATGATTACTAGCGACGGCTGCCACTCCCCCCGCTACGGTCAGTGGCCCGGGGCATTGTCGCGACCGTCCGACGGAGCGACAAAATACGCAGTAATAACGGGCAAATAAACATCCCAGAGACCTCACAACTCAGACCTCACTCAAAAAACGCAATGGCTCATGGGCTGCGTCTAAAAAGCTTCTCGCGGTCTACCAACTTATGAAACATCTGTCCGATCGTGGTAGATTGGATAGGTTTAAGCAGAAGTCTATTGTGAATCTTGGAGCGCCGAGCTGATGACTGAACACGTTGCTGTGATTGGCAGTGGTATGGCTGGACTAACGGCCGCGCATATATTGCGAGCTTCCGGACGATCCGTGACCGTGTTTGAGGCGGCGGCCCATCCGGGCATGGCCGCCCAGACCGTCGATATGCTGCCAGCTGGCTGGGTGGATGTGCCGCTCAGGGTTATGACAGAAACTGGCTGGAAGTCAGTGCTCGCACTGTGCAACTCTCTTGGAGTGGGAACGTTCCCCATCGATTGTCCCGTATCTTTTAGTTGGAACGATGGTTCGACCTGGTTTCGCACTGGAACTATCCAGGTTGGCGGGCGCCTCTTCCCGAGTTTGGGTTCGCTACGATTTATCAACCGCAGCGCTCTCGTCATAGGACGCGATTTACGGCGTCTGGCTCGCGACCTGGATCATAGTCCACCAGAACACGAAACGTTGGGTGAGTTCTTCACCTCGAGAAACTATAGCTCGATATTCTGGCAGGGTTTTATTTTTCCACTACTCGGCACGATTACGACTTGCAGCAAGCGTTTTTTGCTCGACTATCCTGCCGCAAATTTATTGGTGCTACTGCGTGACATTTTATTTGGCTCACGCATGCGCCGTTTGCAAGGCGGAACCCGCGCATTAGTAAGTAAACTTGCTGAAGACCTAAACTGGATTACAGGATCACCTGTGGTCTCTTTGACCCAAAGCGGCAGCGGCGTCACCGTTAGCAACGCGCGCGGTGAAAAAGGCGAATTTGCTCGCGTTGTCATTGCAGCCCAAGCCAATCATATGGATTTTCTTGCTGCGGAAACCTACGCGCGAGAACAGAATATTCTCAAACATTTTGTCTTTGACCAGGGAGAACTGGTAGTCCACACAGATACAAACTGCATGCCCGAGCGCAAGTCGGACTGGGCGCCGTTAAACTACCGAATGGACAAGGACTTCAAACAGGACATGTTCACGGTGTGGGTTAACCCGATAGAGCCATCACTTAAAAGTGACGCCCCTCTATTCCAGAGCTGGAATCCAACCGTAACCTTAGACCCAAGCAAGATCATTCACCGGGTCGCCATGCAAAGGGCTGTAGTGCGGCCCGAACAAGAAAAACATTGGGACGCTTTAAGCGAGCTGCATCGTGAGAGCGATCGTAGGGTTTATTTCTGCGGCGCTTGGGCATCGGCAGGAGTTCCACTGCTCGAATCTGCAGTACGATCTGCAATCAACGTAGCACGCCTCATGAATGTGAACGTTGCCTGGGATCCAAAGTGACTAGCGCTGATTTTTTTGACCTTGATATCGACCTCCTGGAGCCTGGCCCATGGTCAAATTTGGGTGACTGGAGTCAGGCAGGATCGTATCAGGAAGCATGCCGTCACTTAGCGGAAAGAGTTGGCAAAGCCGCTCACCTTAATAGTGGTAACCTGGTCTTAGATATCGCTTGTGGCTTTGGAGCCAGTCTGGATCTTTGGGTTTCTGCCTACGGAGCCGCCAGAGTGGATGCCGTTGAGTTTCGCCCATCCTGTGTCTCAGCGATCAATCAGCGGCGCACCGCTGGGGCTGGAAAAGCGGTGGTTGGTGACATGCGTCATTGCTGGAAAGACCATCCATTTCCGCGCGGTGCCTACGACGCTGTCATCAGTGTCGATGCTGCCTACCACTTTGGCTCGCTGCGTCCATTCATTAATTTGGCTGCCGAAACCCTCAGGCCAGGCGGACGCCTAGCTTTCACCACAATCATGCGCAAACCAGATGCAACGGCGCCACTACTTTTAAAAATGGCTCTGCGACTTGCTCGCGTTAATACTCAGCACATGTATTTACAGAACGATTTAACGAACGCATTGGCGCAAGGCGGGTTCGACCACTGCAATATTGAGATACTCGATACTCAAGTGCTCAGTGGATTTGAAAAATTTGTTGCTCAACTTTCGCCAGTCGTGTTCAACCCACGTTGGTGGCAAATTAGCGGCACTGCTCGTTTGTGCCGGAGCCTGCGGCAGGCCTACCACTATGTACTTGTGAGCGCAGAGCGAAAATCAAATTAAAAACCAACATCAATTCCTTGACATCCCACCAGCTTTAACAACGCCAGACAAAGTACTACGCTGCGGATGGTCCAAATGATCGTGCGCGGCCAATTGGTATAAACCAGTGTCTCGGCCGCCGAGCTAAACCCCAAAGCCAAAGCATTATGACGCGGAATACTAAGAAAAACAGTGCTAGCCCAAATAAGCAGCACGCCCGTCATGTTTGACCACCAAAGTAAACTATGCGGAAAAGCTACACAGAGTAGCCCAGCCGAGACGAGTTCAACTCCCATCGCTGGCCCAACAATCCAAGTAATCCTGGCCGAATGGAAGGTATGAAAAGCAGTAAATTGATCTTTCGCGACAAATGGAAATGCAGGGTAATGGACCAACTGCACTACCCAAATCACCCCAGCCATAAAAAGGCAAGATGCCGTCTGGACTACTGCAAGTAAAAATGGATCAAACGGCATAGAACAGACCCACCAAATATTTCTTTAAGGTCAGCCTACGACCTGGTTTTCATCCGGGTGCAGAACTTCCAGACTCAGTATCATCAAGACCACCCACGTCAAATCAGCCACAATCAAGTGTGCTAATTGTATCCAAGTGGGAGCAAGTAAAACTAGGTTAACACACCCAAGTAGCACCTGAAATACAACCGCACCAGCAGCCATACTGCTTAATCGAACTACGGTTTTATTTGGCGAGAGATTGCGCAATAGGGTGCTAACCACCAACCAATAGGCACTCGTTAACATCGCCAATATTGGATGAATAATCCTGAGCCGGATCAGAAAGTGCGCTGTAGGGGAAAAATCCTGCGCCAGCCCTTCAGTCAGGGTAGCACTTGGAAACAAAGTATCCCCGAGCGCCACGATAGCACCGGATGAGCCCACAACCATAAACAGAACAAGACCAACTAAAATAGTCGGAACCTGCCAACCATGAATCGTGACACGAAAGCGACTGGAACGCCCCCGAGTGGCATACCACGCAACATAGGTCATGCTGCCGACTAGCAAGAAGGTATTCAGCAAGTGGGCGCTAATCACCACGGCACGCAAGATCGAAGCGTTGTCTTTAACTAAAGCCGCTAATACGAGACCGGCTCCAACCGCGGCCTCAAGCACTAAAAAGACTCCGGTCAGCACGCTCCCCTGACGCAGGGCATGCCCTTTAGGGAATTTGCGGAAAGTCCACATCACCATGACAGCCACAGCAATCAGCGTTAAACCACTGGTTAGCCGGTGGCTTAGCTCGACTATGGTTTCAAGGCCCGGTGAACGGGGCACCACCACGCCGTTGCAAAGTGGCCAATGCTCGCCACACCCAGCTCCCGAACCGCTGGCGCGGACAAACGCGCCCCAGGCAATGACTAGAACTGTATAGGCTAACACACCCCAACTATAGCGACTAAAACGCCTACTTCCCAAGTCGGTCTCCTCGGGGCTAACGATCCGTGACTACGTCCAAATTATCAACGCGGCCACAGCTTACCATGCGCTAGCAGCGGGGCACCAGCTCTAGAGATAGTCAGCCTCCAGCGCTTGCCATATGCGCGCACTTAGCAATTTCTGACCTTCTACATTGGGATGGATGCAATCCGCCGCAAGATACGGATACCACAGCCCGTCTGGTGGATCCATACGCTCGACGCGGATGACTTTACCGGAAAATGCCTCGTAAGCTTCACTGGTTGAACGACTACCCAGGGCCCAAATCTCGTCGTCCAGCACCTGCTGCATCTGCGCTAACTTTTGTTCTTTAACATCGATCTCCCTAGGTGGAGTCGCAGAAGTCACACCCACTGCTTTATCAAAGCCAACCATCGCATAAGCATCTGAGCAAGTCAGGGACTTAAATCCAAAGCGAGCCGGCACCGCCGTCCTGTCATAGACAGTCTTCATTAAGTTCACGACATCTACGAGTGGAGTGACAACCATTGTGCTATGTGGAAAGCGCACGGCGAGTCGTGTCAGTGTTTTCTTCACATTCTGCTCGAACACAGAAATGTTGGAATTAAATACGAAATCCATCGCGTTAAAATTTACAAAGATTAGGTCCGGGTCTTTATGACCCTTGTGATCAACGAAAAACCGATCAATCTTGTCAAAAACCACATCAGCAAGTTCATAGCATCCCGCCAACACCGTCGCTGGAAGGACCTCAACATCCCTACCTTGCTGCTGCTTCAGTAAACTCGGAATTGAGTACGATTGATCTCCGATAAGAGCTGACAAATGCTGGCGAGAAATATAACCAAAGTTTTTATCGATAATAGCGGCATATTTTTTTGCATTGGATAGGTCGTTCACCCGACGCCCCGACAGCAGACTAAAGAGTCCTGCGTGGAGTTGCACCCTTAAGCTTTCTAAATAAAATTCAGGCTTAGGGGAGCCAAGCGTAGCATCCGCCCAAACGCCCATGGTGACGCTATCACCGAGCACTAGCATAAAAAGTGGATCATCACGGTCCTGACTATGCGCTAAGTCCCCCCCGACGCCGCATATCACAAGTAGCGATAATATGGTCGCACAACACAGCTTTCTCATCTCAGCCTCCGCACAGTTGCAATTAACGCAAAAAGCCCGACTTACGTCGGGCTTGCAAGGCTTATACCGAGATTAGAACTTAGGTCTTACGCAGGCCACGCATGTTGGCTGCCAAGATCTTCTTACGCAGACGCACTGACTGAGGAGTGACTTCGATCCACTCATCGTCGTCGATCCATTCAATACAACGCTCAAGGCTCATTTTCTTGGTACCGTAGAGGTTAGTAATCCCGTCCGAACCAGTCGTGCGCATGTTGGTAAGTTTCTTCGGTTTGATTGGGTTGACGTTAAGGTCGTTGTCCTTAGCGCACTCACCAATAATCATACCTTCGTAAACTTCCACGCCCTCACCGATGAAGAGAACACCACGCTCCTGGACCGAGGCCAGCGCGTATTCCGTCGTCTTGCCGGTACGGTCAGCAATTAAGCTGCCAGTCAGACGGTGGGCGATGATCCCCACATGAGGACGGTAGCCCATAGCCTCAGAACTAATCAGGCCAGCGCCACGGGTCGCCGTCTTATACATGGAGTTGGTACCCAAGATACCGCGTGTTGGGATTTCGAAGGTTAAGCGGACCCGCTGCTCTTCGTTACCAGTCAAAGTTGCAGCTTCGTAGGAGAGCAGGGTGCCCTTACGTTGCTGATACATCTTGGTAACGTCACCGGAGTGTGCTTCCGGCAAGTCCAGCGTCATCTTCTCGAATGGTTCCATCTTAACGCCGTCTTCGGTCTTCATGAGGACGTTAGGACGACCGACCATGAATTCGTAGCCTTCGCGGCGCATCTTCTCAATTAGAACGCCGAACTGCAATTCACCGCGACCGAGCAGGTAAAACTGATCTGGCACGTCAGTATCTTCAAGACGCAGAGCCACGTTGTTACGGGTTTCATTAAGGAGGCGTTGGCGCAGCTCGCGCGACTGAATCGCCTTGCCTTCACGACCGGAGTTTGGCGTGGTGTTGATCGAGAAAATCATGCGCATCGTTGGTTCTTCGACCTTGATGCGTTTCAGAGCGGTACCGGCTAGGCCGCTAAGTGTGTCACCGATTTCCAGGTATTCAGATCCGGCAATCAAACCGATGTCACCAGCGCTAAGCTCGTCGATTTCGACCTGCTTCATCCCTTCGTAGGACAGCAGACGCGTTACCTGAAACTTCTTCGTGGTTGGCTCACCGCTCTCCGTCACGCCGTGGCGCAGTAGCTCTTGGCCCTTACGCACGGTACCAGCAGCGATACGGCCCAGCGCGAGTGGTCCAAGGTAGTCAGAGTAGGCAATGTTGGAGACCAGAAGTTGCACTTCCGCTTTGGTGTCCGACGCCGGCGCTGGGATGCCAACGATCTCATCAAATAGCGGCTTCAGAGTGCGCACGCCGCCGCCTTCCAAAAAGGTAGGGATGGCAGCTTGGTCGTTGGTACACCAGCCTTGGCGGGCACAGGCGTAAATGATTGGGAACTCGCACTGCTCGTCGGAAGCACCGAGCTCGACGAACAAGTCGAAGGCCTTATCCACGCACTCCGCAACCATCGTGCTGCCGACTGCCTCAGGACGGTCAACCTTGTTGATGCATAGGATAACTTTGAGTTTTTTCTCGATGGCCTTCTGCAACACGAAGCGCGTCTGCGGCAGCGGCCCCTCGACGGCGTCGACCAAAAGAATCGCACCGTCGACCATGTCCATGATCCGCTCAACTTCACCACCGAAGTCGGCGTGACCGGGGGTGTCGACAACATTGACCTTCACGTCGCCCAGCCAGAAGCAGGCGTTCTTAGCGGAGATCGTGATGCCGCGTTCCCGCTCCTGGGAGTCCGAATCCATCATCCGTTCGGCTGTGGCTTCGTGAGCTTGGAAGGTACCGGCTTGCTTCAGCAAATGGTCCACCAGTGTGGTCTTACCGTGGTCAACGTGAGCAATGATACAGATGTTCCGGAGATTGTTAGACATTACTTCCTCAGATTGCAGAGCCCAGTCAGGCCCTCTGGTCATGGACACCGATCCGGCAGGGCTCCGGGGCGGTCGAACTAATTGGCAAATGGCGCGTCAATGTACCTTAATTTATTGGCAATTGATACCTAAATCACTCACATGCGGACAACACCAGGAAGTTGGGGTCTGTGATCCAGGTCTGCATGATGTAGCGGGGGCTTGTCGCCTCTAAAACTTCATGGGGGTGAGTGTAGCCAACGGGAAACACGACGGCACGTCCCTGGCGAGGGGAGACTTTTAAGTCCTGGAGGGGAAAAGATGTCTCACCACCGGAGCTAACGTCATTGAGATAGAAGACGACCGTCGCAATCCGAAGACCGTTGTTCGGCTCGACTGCAGACTGACCATCGATGTGGAGAATGCAGGTGTCGCCCACGGCATAGCGGGACACCACATAACCGTCGTCGCTCCACTCATGATAAGTGCCATGCGCCAGCTCGTCGGGCCGAGCAAAATAGCGCCCCACGACATCGTTCACATGCAGGCAGAGTTCACCGGAAATAGCGATCCAGTCCATCTGCTGAGAAATATTGATGTAATGCCTAGTGCTGTAGTCTGGCTGCGGGTCCGGCGCCACGCGGTTATCTTGCTCGAAGCGTGCGATGATGCGCTCACAGAGGTCTGCCGGAAGCACTTGCTCATAAATCTTAACGTGTTGAGGCATAGAGGGGGGACCACCAACGGGTTTGTTAACTATAGAATCCATGGACTGGAGGGTGATTATTATTATCTGACAGACCTTTTCACAATACTTTTTATAGCACATCAACCGGCGATCGATCTTTGGCTGGTCTCCGCCAGGAACTGAATGGAGGCATCCACTTGTCCGTCATCGTAAATGGTCCGATTGAGACTTCCAGTCCGATGGCTTTAATTGGTAGGAAGGCTACTTCTCACCTCTACAAAAATGACGCGGCTTTTGCTCGAGTCACTTTCAAGGCATTTGCCAAAGCTGACAAAACGCCGAAAACGGCAGTACCCGGACTCCATCTTTTTCATAATCTATGGTGCCAAGATGAACCTGAAAAAACTTAGGTATCGTCGTCCTCTTTGCAAAATAATGGAGACTTGAGTTCAGGTTGGTATCTGATGACTTCACCTCAACTGCAAACAGTGCCTTTTTATTTTTGATGACGACGAAGTCAACTTGCCTTTTGTCTGTATCGCGCAGATACCGGAGCTCCATCTTGTGACCTTCGGCATCCTCCTGAAAGTGGCAGTATTTCAAAAGCTGACTGGCAACGAGGTTTTCAAACCTCGCTCCTTCGTTTTCGATGGTCGACCAATCCCACAAATACAGTTTTTGCTCTTTTTTTACTGCGCGGATCTTAGAACTGCCAAATGGTGCTATACGGAAGCAGACATAGAGGTTTTCCAAGATGGTTATCCAGCGGGATACGGTCTTATGATCGACTTCAAGATCCTCGCGCAAGCTCTGTATGGACAATGGCGAACCAACTTTCGATGGCAAAAGGTCTACAAGTGCCTCTATCAGAGAAATTTCCTTCACTCTCTCCAGATCACGAAGATCTTCCCTAATCACTCGCGACAATCGATCTCTTTGCCAAAATCGAAGCTCTCGATCATTCTACGTAAACAAAGGCTCTGGAAAACCTCCAAAGCGCAGAAGATCTGCCAACGAATTATGTTTCCCTTCAGCATCGTATTCCAACAACGAGAAGGGATGTAGACGGAAGTAGCGGTAACGATTTACCAGTGAATCGTCTGCTCAAGGCCATTAGTAAATTGGACCATAGTCTATTTTTTTCATGAGTAATTTGGAGTAAAGTCCAAATTACTCACATCGTCTCGTCGGACCAAACTTTTAGCCCAGTTTTAGCTGCCCTACACCATCCAGCCCCAGGAAGACCCACTCAGTCAGGAGCCCAATTTCGAATGACGAGCACCATTGGGCCTACGCGGTGTCAGCTACAAGTGTTTACTCACTGGATAGTAGGTCTCTGGTTGTATTTTCGATGAGACTATTGGCCATAATTAGGCTAAAATATAAACATATAAAAACCAAGATTTGGCTATAAAACAAATATATGAATCGCAAGATACTGAAATACCTAGAGTCATGGCAATCCAAAGGCACGCGCCGCCCCCTGTTGCTGCGCGGGGCTCGGCAAGTGGGCAAGACTTGGGCTGTCCGCCAGCACGGCAAGAGCTACCCGCACTTCATTGAGTGCAACCTGGACGAACGGCCGGAGTATGCGCGCGTAATACGTGACCTTTACGGCAATCCCGACAAACTGATTCAGGCCCTACAAGATCTCACTGGCGTGCCGGCGATACCCGGCAAGACTCTGCTGTTTTTGGATGAGATTCAAGATACGCCAGAAGCCCTCAAGTCGCTGCGTTACTTTAAAGAGAAGCTACCTGAATTGCATGTCATCGCCACTGGGTCGCTGCTGGAATTTGCCATCAAGGAACAGTCTTTTCCCGTGGGGAGGGTCGAGTTCGCTCATATGTTTCCACTCGACTTCGCCGAATTTATTGCGGCCAAGGGTCGCGAGGATCTGGTCACTCGGATCCAGGCCATGAGTCACAAGAATCCTCCCAATAGCACCACCCACGATATGTTGATCCACGAATACGCGTCCTACCTTTTACTCGGTGGGATGCCTGAGGTGGTCAACACCCACATCAACGGCGGCTCCCTACAAGAGTGTGAAGACATCCTGCAAGTCATCATGGCCACCTACCGGGAAGACTTTTATAAATACGCATCACATGCAAAAGTCCCTTACTTGCGTAAGATCTTCGATAACGCTCCGCGCCTGCTAGGACAGAAATTCAAATACAGCAACATCGATCGCGAGGCGCGCAGCAGAGACCTCGGCCAGGCTTTAAATCTGATGGTCGACGCTGGCATCGTCTATAAGGCAATACACACCTCGGCTGATGGCGTGCCACTCAGCGCTCAGGAGAAGGGCGAGAAGTTCAAGGTGTTCATGGTGGATGTTGGTATTTGTGCGCGGATACTGGGACTAAGGCTCAGTGATATGCTGACCGCCGACAAGAGGATGAATCACCTCGCGGCAGGCGCGCTCGCCGAGCAATTTGTAGCGCAAGAGCTTGTCAGCATGACGGTTCCCAACCATCGCCCATCGTTGCACTATTGGCACCGCGAGGCCAAGTCATCTCAAGCGGAAGTCGACTTCGTCTGCGAGCAAGGCTCGCGCATCTATCCAATCGAGGTGAAGTCAGCGACGGGCGGAGCGATGAAAAGCCTGCATATGTTTTTATCAGAGAAGGCGGCTCATGCACCCTACGGCATCAAAGTTTCGCAGGCCCAGTGGGGCCTTCAAGACCAAATCTACAGCATTCCCTTTTATGCGCTGCGCAACCTTGTAAACTACTCTGTCTGAGTATTGGCAAGAGGCCCGTTCGCCAATACTGCCACGGCAGCAAAGTTGTGATGAAGTCCGCTGGAATGACAGGGTTTCAAAAAGTTGTTCCGCTTTGGGAGCGGGGCCACCAGAAGCAGCATCAAAGATGATTCTGCTGCGTCGGAGGCAGACGGTCAGCACGAGCCAAAAGCTCCTGAGCCTCAGGGTGTTTTTGGTAAAACAGCCGCGTGGCCTTGGCTAGGTTAACCTTGACCTCATCGTCCACTAAACTGGTCACACCATCTGGCAAGACGTCGATTAAACTTTGCAGCAGCAGCTGTTGCACTGGCGGCAGCCGTTGTACGTAAGACGTCAAAAGAGCTTTATCCACGTGGGACGGCAGAGAGCCAAGAATACCAACATCATTTTCGTCATGTACCAACAGACCTGAGGTTGTACCCCGATCCAGAGTTAAAACCTGGAGAAAATAAATGCTGTGATACTCGAGCTGCTGGCGCACGTCACTAGCCGTGACCTCGGCATTAGCTCGTAAAATCCGATCAACCATTGAGCCATAAGTATCGATCACTTTCAGGCCAAAGCGTTTAGCTAATTTTAGGTCTGAGGGCGCATCTCCACTTTGGAATTCCTCGAGATAAAAGTGCGCAACTCCCCGATGCCTGCCCAGAGCTGGAATATAAAAATAGCGCGCGCCCTGCTCTGAACCATACGCATAAAGATCGGCGCCCACCGCGCCTAGAAAAGCTGACTCAAAAGCCTGCTTATCGCTGGCAGATGGAATACTCGGATTGAGGTCACCCATCATCCGCCAGTACCCTCTACCCGACTTGAGCTCAGTCCAACTGATGTGCATATGCATCGACGGCGCCAGTGGGTTGCGCGGATGAACGATTGTGGAAATTGCAGTGGCTGAGCCTAAAGTTTTACTCGGATCACTTTCGTACTGCACCTGCGAGACGTTGACCGAAGCGCGGTTGAAGATCAGTTCGTCGGTGGCAGTGAGGCGAGCCCCCCCGCCAAAACTGCCTTTAGCCCGGAGCCATTCGATGGGTCGAAACCGCGAGGTGGCAACTGCGGGTGGCAAGGCGTCGAGCTTTGCCACTAAATAGGCTTGGAGTTCATTAACCAGTGCATAGGCCTCTTTCGCACTCTTCGATTTGGCCAATTGCAGTCCCATAAATCACCCCATGGCTCGCGAATACCGTCTAAGTCTTCAGCCTATAAAAAATCAGCAAGTGCCAACAGAGGTTTTTGGGTGCAAATTGTCAAACAAACCACTCAAGGTATCAAATCGAGCCAGCACCAAGCAGTTCAATACTGACGCTATTCAAGCTGCCGTTAAGTCCCCGGTCCCTGCCAGCAATCGATTCGGATCGCGCAGTGACCCGCCCTCCAATACTCCAAACCGGCCACATGTAAAAAATGTCTAAGCCACCAAATACCCCTGTGGCTCCACCTCCCCGACTATTAGACGAATCTGAATTACTACCACCAGTATCGGATGAACTGGATCCACTAGTATTCGTTGTGCTCTGCTGATCTCCTAGAGCCACGCCGTGGGCGCTGAACAGCACTCCGGCCTGCGCGAGAGCCTGCCAACGGTAGTTCCTGCCCCATTGGTTGAGTCCAAAGCCCAGCTGCCCGCCCAAGCGTAGTTCAACGCTCGTGTAACGATTGGTTGAACCTGCTCCACTAGTTTCGGTGCTTCCACTTCCAGTGTCATTTTTAGCACCCGTGACGGAACCTGCCGCTAATCCAGTGCCGAGTAAGATGCCGACAGTTGATGGCTGGTAGGAAACATCAAAAGATTGCCGCCAAACGGCCGTTGGGACCAGGCGATCATCCACCAACTTACCTGCATTGATACCAAGGCCCGCGCTAGCGGCCATACGGAACTGCTTTGCGGAAAAACCTGTCAATACGTGCTGTGTTATTGGCATTTTTCTCAGATCTATGATGCGCCCCCTAGAGTCAAGAAGTCCCACAAATTCCGTGGTATCCCGTCCTGAAATGGTGATGGTGTCAGAGCTAAGAGATTGGTACTTGCCGCGCAGTTGCAAGCCGTAGCCATTAGCTTGAAATAATTTCGGCACCTTCACCTTCCACGGTCCTAGGTCGGGCCCGGAAGGTTCACCTTCATCGCTAGAGGACTTCGCGCTGCCGGAGAGTCCCTCGCGCGCAAAAATGGCATCGGAGTGCACTGCAACACCAAGGAGCGCCAACATTTGCAAAGCGCTGAAACAGCACAGCTTGAAGCCAGATTTGTTAAACACGCCAAGACTTGACTGAATAGGTTGCATAGTTCAGTTCTGCAAGGTTGAAAGTGGTCGGTACACAGTAGCTATCTTATGTTTATTCTACTCTCTTAGAGCAGGTTATTCTCCTGAGCAGTCGCTTTTTAATAAGGAATCGCAGAGTTTTAATGGCACGTTTCATATTCAGATCATTGGCACGCCGCCTTTAATTATAGAGCGGCAATGTAAGCAGCTCACCTTAGGTGTCACCACTGCTACCGACGAGCTTGGCGAGGCGGTCGCGGGCATGGGTTGTTACCGGTGATCTACCTCCCCCTAAAGGGGTAAGGCTTCTACGGCAAAGCCTACAGGCTTTTGCTGTGTCTTTTTTGACGCTTCATTGCCACGTGCGCGAGAGACCTTGGCCGCTCGCGACTTAAGTGTAGCTCCACGTCCTGTGCCGGAGAAGAGTACCCCCTTCTTCGACAACTCCGATCCGGAGTCTAAAATATATCGAATTGCTCGCTTCTTGATGACCTATGCCGCATTAAGATCGGCGTTAGCAGTATGTCCGCAGATTCCGCAATGAAAGCTTGATTGGCTTATGCGGTTATCCGGATGAGTGTGACTGCAAGCTGCACACTCCTGCGAGGTTTGATAGGCTGACACCTTGAATATTGCTTTGCCGGCGCGCTCAGCTTTGTATTTGAGAAAACTCTCAAACTGATGCCACCCTTTGTCGAGAATGGCACGGTTTAGTCCTGATTTAGCAGCAGCACCATTTTTGAGCCACTTACCTTGATCATTTTTCCTAGGCTCAGCGCGCCGCGTCATCCGGCTGGCCCTTAGATCCTCGAGTACAAATACGCGTGCCTCTGCCTGGTCAACGAGCGTTCGCGACGTTTTGTGGCAAAAATCCTTGCGGATGTTAGTGACCGATTCGTGCGTGCGGGACAGCTTGACCTTGGTCTTCTCACGACGACGGGAGCCCTTGGTCTGCCTTGCGAGGCGGCGTTGATACTGACGGATATAGCGCTCATGATTAGACTTGTTACGCTTTTGCTCAGGGGTGAAATCAAAGGCCGCCTGACCCGCTTGCTAAGCAGGATGCGTCAGACCTGCATTTGCAGTGCATTTGCATTGCAAATGCACTGCAAATATGGCAACCTTACGATGGGTGGACGTTCATCTTTTAGCTAACACAATATAAGACCATGATATTACTATGATTTCAAGAGACGTGCTGTCAACGATCGAGTTTGGCGAAGGCCAAACCATCGAATTTAAAGAATCTTCGTCTGCTTCAAAACTAGACAAAGAAATCGTCGCGTTCGCTAATGCCTCGGGCGGGACCATCTATTGCGGCGTGACCGACACCGGAGAGGTCGTTGGTACTTCTGTCTCAAACACTGTTAAAAGTCAAATTCAAGACCTTGCTAGAAACTGTGACCCGCCCATTGCGATTAAAATAGAAGTGCTAGATAAAACAATCCTGAAGATTGACGTACCAGAAAGCGACCGCAAACCCCATCAATGTTCCACGGGCTTCTATTTAAGGGTTGGGGCAAATAGTCAAAAACTTCGCGCCGCAGAAATAAAATTGCTACTCGATAGCGGTCAAAGTGGCTTTGATTCAAGAGTCAATCACCATGCAAGATTTCCCAAGGATTTTGATGAGACTGCATTTTCTCACTACTGCCAATTAACCCATATATCTCCAGCTCGAAACCATGTGGATCTTCTGCATAACATGCAGATCATCGCCACAGATAAAAAAGATGCTATACTATTCACAAATGCTGGCGTTCTTCTTTTTACAAAGCAGCCGCGCATGCATCTCCCAGAGAGCTATCTCACGGCCGTCTGTTACAGTGGAATCGATAAGTTTTCTGTGCTTGATCGCAAAGATTTCACTGGCAACATAATCGATCAAATCGAGTCTGGACTTGTTTTTGCGCAAAAGCATGTCGACGTTGAGTATGAAATAGCAGGAGCAGGAGCTCGCATAGAGCGCTACCGATTTCCTCTCGTGGCTGTACGAGAGGCGCTGATCAACGCTCTTGTTCACCGAGACTACACATTTCAAAATTCATGCGTATATCTCAATATCTATTCGGACCGTCTAGAGATCGAAAATCCTGGCGGCATCCCTGGCGGGAGATCTCCAGATGATATTGAAGGACGCAGCATCCGGCGAAACCCAGTGCTGGCCGACCTGTTGTTTAGGGCAGGTTACGGTGAAAAATTGGGTTCTGGACTCATTAGAATTAAGGATGCGCTTCACGAAAACGAGAATCCAGCCTATCAAATTGCTGCCTCAAACTTTTTCTCAATTAGAATGCGGCCGAGAATTCCCCGAACTAAAAACTTAAACTTTTCTTCGCTGCAAATGGACATATTGAATTTATTAAAATCGAGCTCGCGGGAGCTTAGCTCGAGCGAGATCGCAAAACAGTTAAACACCAGCGGCACAACCATTACAAGACATCTAAAAGGCCTGATAGGCGATAAACTTGTTTCTGTCAGTGGCACCGGAAAATCTATTCGCTATCGAATGTAGCTTTCAGAGCGGGTGACTAGTCCACCGATGCATAGGTCTTGGCGTGATGATGAAGTCAAAGCATGGATTGCCAAAAACAACGACGCCATAGGCATCATTGACCGCGCCAAGGCTGATAAATCAGTTAAGGTTCTGCTCACCATCGATAACTAAACATCTGCACTGCCTGTGGTGGTGACATGCGCAAGGTCGCAGCCATCACCAATCCAATAGAGGTTCGCCGCTACCTGCAGCATGTCAATATGGACTACGAGCCACCAGCGCGGGCGCCCCTGAAGTTCCTCAATAAAACGGACACGAGTTTACCACTGAAAAACGAGCTATAATGGCTCAAGTACAACAGCCAAGGGGTAGACTATGTCGAAGAGGGTTAAGGCGCCTAGGAAGCATGATCCGGAGTTTAGGAAGCAAGCTGGCAGGCTCGTCATAGACGAGGGTATGAGTGTCAGCCGTACCGCCGCTGACCTTGGCATTGCGAGTACGACGCTAGATACTTGGGTGCGCAAGTTCCGCGATGGAACATGGTCGCTCGACGACTGTAGTACAGTCTCTACATCAGCTAGTACGAAGCAATCCCCCTCAAGAGTGAAGCTGCCGTCATCGTCACAGAAGAAGAGCGATCAAGCGACGCAGATGGAAATTAAGAATCGAGAGCTCGAGGCCAAGCTGCGGCGTATGACAATGGCGCGCGATATCCTAAAGAAGGCAATGGCGTATTGTCTGGGCTGGGCAATGGCCGACAACATGGAAACAAAACTTGTCATTGACGCACTAAACATGGCCCTTATACGTCAAAAGCCGAAGTCAGCAGCGATATTTCACTCCGACCGGGGCAGTCAATATGCCAGCTATGAATTTCAAGGCCAGCTTACCGCATATGGCCTAGTGGCTAGCATGAGTCGTAGCGGTAACTGTTATGATAATGCGCCTATGGAGAGCTTCTGGCACACGCTAAAGACTGAGTTTGTTCACCATGAACAATTTGCCACGAGGGCAGAAGCTAAAGCAAAAATCTTTGAGTGGATCGAGGTATTTTATAATCGAGCGCGGCTTCACTCATCGCTCGGTTACAAGACTCGAGTTGATTTTGCTCAAGAGAAAATGTTAGACGCCGCGTAATACTCGTGTCCGAAATTGACAGTGGGCCCAAGGCTCGGTCCGGGATGCGTTGGGCACCGCTTTCCCGTGGGGACTCACACCCCGATATGGTGAGCGCCTCGTGGCGAACTTGAAATGCCTACACACTGTCTAGGTCGCTCACAGGCGGCGCGGCGCGCTGCTCGCCCATGCATGGAGTCTGTCCATGGCCAGCGCAAGTGTCGACGGCCCGCGAGCCGGGCGCCTGAGCGAATACTGGAGCGCCGCGTCGAGATCGTCACGATCGAGATTCCGGAATATTCCCTTCACCGTCGCATGAGCGTCCGTCACCACGACTAAGCGATCAGCCAGGCGTTCCCCTTGTGCATCGACGATCGCGCGAACCCCAAAGAATCGTGCATTCCCGATGTCCTCGATCATCACGGCCCTGCCGCCCCAAGACCGGACCTGTGGCCCGATCGAGCTACAAGCAGCTTCGATGCAACAGGAGTCTGCACCATAGCCGATCATATAGACCGTGAACGCACCGCCGCTCGCGCCGGCCGCGCTGCCGTCAAGACCGGGTCGACACAGCTGGGCTTGCTCCAGAAGCGAAGAGCCGACACGCACCTTCCGCGAATACTCGACCAAGGCACGAAGGCGCTCTCTTTCCATGGACCAATAGACTTCCGGACGCCCACCCAGGCGCCATCCCAGCCCGAGTGAGCAGGCCGCCACCAGCATGGCGACAACTGCCTGAATCTTTCGGGGATGCGTTTTGATGATCGACGCCGACGACATCAGACCTTTTCCTTCTATCGAATTGCACCAAAGATAAAATCTAGATCATCGAGATCGGCGTGGCGGTAGATAGCAGTCACTATTCCATCACCATTTGCGACGACCGTAACGGTTTCGGCAGGCCTTGTGCCCCAACGATCCGAGATCAGGGGAATCCCCCAAGCTGTTGCGGCGGCATCATAGTTGGTGAAAACAGCGAGCGCGCCGCCTAATTTCTTCACGACGCCGAAGGCGCTTCCGCACTCCTCGTTCATACATTCGAGCGGATCAGCCCCCTGCCAGAAAATGCCCTCACTTCTCGCAACAACTACACGCATCCCAGCGTCGTCGCCCATTAGTCCCTTCTTCATGGGCAGCGGCAGTCCGACACCGAGCCTATCACTGAGACGCTGGATTGCTACTGGTGCCTCGCAATGCCAGAACATCTGAATGACCCGTGAATATCTGGTGGCAAAGCCTAGCATCAGAAGGCAGGGAATGGCGGCGGTCAAGAGCATGCAGAATCGTAGAGTGCTCATGGCAGCACCTCGAGCGTGCCAACAGCCTGCGAATCGAGCCGGCTGCGCAGCAATACTTTGCAGATCTCGTCCCAGCTCTCAACTGCGTTGACGGTAGCGCAACCAACCGTCACCTCGCCCGTATGGAGGTATCTGTCGCCCTGATCTCCGATGCGAAACCAAGTGCGCGCATACTTCGCACGGTCAAGATAGGGCGCGCCTTTGTCGTGCGGCTCGTCGGGGATTTCGACGCGGTATGTTCCGCGCGGAATAGGATTGCGTGGGTCGACCATAACGGAAAATTCCCCTACCCCTCCGATCTGCAACCGTTGGACGCCGCTTCGAAGCACCATTTGCGCGCTTCGCGCCTGACTCCGACTTCCTGACGAAGATAGTCGCGTCGGGGCGAGTTCGATATCTGAGCAAGCTCGCCCTTATACCTGCCCTCGAGAATGCGGAAACGTATCGCCTGCGCGGTGATTTCGACCAGCTCTACCGCCAGCAGATGGGGTATCTCCTCTTCGAACCCTGCATCGAAACGAACAGAGAGCCAACTATTCGGATTGAGGCCTGCGACATAACGAATGCCTTTGTCCAAACACGCGACCACAGTGACGTGGGCCAAGGACTTTTTGCGAATTTCTCGCCCCTGCCCTTTGACTGTTATCTCAAAGGTGATCGACTGCTCTCTAGGCTCCGGATAAGAAATGGCCAGCTCAGCATCCAGCGAGCCAACGTCGTCGAAGACCTCGTCCTTCTCGACGACATCGATTCGAAGGGGCAATCGATGAGCTTCAAGCAGTTCGGGAAGATCAAAGATGTCGCGATTGACGATCGCCTCGCGCCGTTGCTTCATGTTGACCTTCACCGTCGCCGCTTGCCCCGCTGCGGTAAACTTGAATTCATATTCTGGTCCAAGGCTATCTCCCGTGAAGGCGACGTTTGATAAAATGAGCTTGGTCCGCCTTGGGATAGTCGTCATGTCGCTTTGCCTCACTTAGCCCCGATTAGTCGAACATTCGGGAGGATCACTTGTACCGTTCTTCATGCAGAACGTCATCGAGAAACATCTGCACGTATTCAATAAGTTCGATCATTTCCGACTTAATTGCGCGTTATTGTTCTGGCACCGAGCACTGTTAACGCCAGCCTAAAACCCTCCGAATTTGCTAACGCAAAAGCGCACCCTGACCCAGGATGATCTCTGGACCTTCTGGTTAACTGATGATTTGTGGGGTGTCAGTGTTGTAGCTAGGCGGCGTGAAACCGCCCGGCAAGTCGTTCGAAGTTTAGAAGCAAGATCGGCCACGCCTGCGCTATCCCTATTTCAATCACGCCCTCTGGGCGGCCAGTTAAAATCACCAACCAGTTACTCACTATCTCACAGGGCATGGATACGATGCGCTTTCCCTTGGGATACGGCTTAAAGGTCGAAGCTAATACAATTGGCGCCGCCAATATTGGCCTTCTGGCGAGTATAAGCCAAACAAACGCACTTTTCCCTTTAGGTTCGACCAGGTATGGGCCCGGATCTAGCCTTCAAAATACCAGAGATAGATCCCCAGCGCGTGATCTCCTCTATGCTTTAGCCGGCCAGAGGCTGGCATGTCCTAAAAATTTCTAGAATTATGCCGAAACTCTGTAAGGCTAATTTCCTCTAGGGAGAGGTTGGAACTGCCATGCAACGAGCACCCACATCATCACGCTGCGCCATGACTTTATTGGCATTAGGATTTTTATCAGTGAGCTGCGCCACAATTAGGGAAGTTAAAAAGGTACCCGGAAAGAGTGGCGTGGTCACAGTCCATGAGGGGATGGGCGGTGATGCTCGTGAGATGGCTCGCCAAAAAATGCGTGAAAATTGCGGTGCGCAGGAGCCAGTAGTCGTTGAGGAAGGCGAAGCAGTAGTGGGCAAGACCTCGGAGAAAAGGATCGGCTCCTATGCGACCATCACGGACATGGAAGATAAACGTGAGTGGCGTATCACCTACAAATGCAAAAGTAGATTGAAGGGAAAAGGTAGCAACTAACCGGAGCGGTCTTTCCCTTCACACTAGTAGGGATCACACCCAGGATTACCAGCCAACGGACCAAAGCCACGGGCGCCTCCCACGAGATATCAGCACAGTAGATTAAGGTAACTTAGAACCTAGATTACCAAGTACTACGCTAACTCACAATTTTCTAGGCTCGCCACATACTCCGCCATCACGCCAATTTTTACCAAGGCATCCTTAGCCAAGACGCCCCGTACCCGACTTCAGTTCGGTGCCACTAGCCCCCTCTTCAGCAAAGATCCAACTACCCGTCGCAACAAGCAAAACAATAATTCTTTAAAGTTTTCCCCCAATCCATCCGAATCCCCCGAAGAGTAATTAGGGCTGCGCGCATGCAGTCACAAACTCAGATGATTCGAAACTAATGGCGCAAGATTAGTGGTGCAATTGGAGGAACGAAGAGTGGCTAAATCTCACCAGTTGAGCTTATTCGGAGTACTCACCGCAGCATTTACCATTGCACACTGCGGAGGGCCGCTCACGGGTGCGCTCAAAACTCCAGTGGAGCCAGCACTTCCAACGTTCGACAAAACTAACCCGGCCAGCGACTGCAACGCGGCGTCGGCTTCCGATACTGCATTGGCTTTAAAAAACACCGTCACCTACAAGGACTCAATCAGTAAATTTCTGACAGATAATTGTACGAGCTGCCATAAATCCGGCGGTGACCTACCCAACCTTTCTACCTATAAGAGCGCTCGCGCCGCAGCAAAATTTGCACTAAAAAGCCTCGACGACGACACGATGCCACCGAAAGATACAGTAGGGGCTCAGGACCGAGCTAACTTCGCTGCATGGGTTGCCAATGGCACGCCAGAATCACTAACTAAGTCACTCAACGGCACTGCCTGCACGGCGCCAAAGAAACCTGCTAAAAAATCGACTTCTAAACCAAAAACTAAAACAGGTGATGCTAGTACCGATAAATCAACAGATGCATCAAAGGATGCAGCAACAAACGGAGCGGGAACAGCACAAGGCCCCGGGCCATCTACCTCCTCTGCAACCATCACCTACAAAAGCACCATCAAGCCATACTTAGACGCTAAGTGTGGTTCATGCCATGGCAGAGCTCCTGTCCTAACGGACTACACCAGCGCCAAGGCAGCCGCAGCCGCAAGCGTGGCATCGATGCGCGGCGGCAACATGCCTCCTGGGAGCAAGGCAGCTGCCAACGATATTAGTAATCTGCAGGGCTGGATTGATGCCGGCTACCCTCAGTAATCAATGCTGAGTGCTCAATCCTAAAACTGAGGACTATGGCGAGTCAGGGACCAAGGTAGCCCTCATACCAGGACGCACCGACTGATGAATTTCAAACCGAAATGGGATCGGATGAGTCAAGGCACGACGCTCGCGGTCCACGACAAATTGCAGGAAATCTGATGAAGTAATCAGGCCTGCAAGTTCACCATCGCTGTCCACAACGGGGATAGAATCGATTTTTTCGTCGAGCATGATCTCGGCGACCTCAACCAAGCTAGTGGTAGTCCTACAAACAATTGGTTTTCTTGTCATACAATCTTCGACCAGACCATCGATCTCAACCCTAATAAGGTCTCGATCCGACAAAATCCCGACCAACTCTTCGTCGTCGACCACGGGTAGGTGCCTAATACACCACTCCTGCATTAGCTCTAGTGCATCAGCAACGGTATCGTCAGGTCTCACGCAGACAATATTCCTCGTCATGGCATATTCGGCTTTCATCACACACCTCCTATTGCTTGATACCATTAGCAATGCGAGTTCTATGCCAGCGTCGGATGCCACGCAGCTTGCGCCATTTGACTCAATTTATTCCTCCACAGGATCTCTCATAATTGGCACTGAAGTTGCTATATTTAAGAGTATGATGACAGGGTGAATCGTTGATCACGGAGCATAAAAATGTCCGATTTATATTTAGGCAAACTCACCTCCATAGACAAGGCTCTACGGGAAATACGCAGCGGTTACCACGTTGTAGCGTCAATGGCCGCAGCCGAACCGCAAGCATTGCTGCAGAGTCTGGGGGACCACTGTCGCAACCTCAGCAATGTCACGCTGTCCTGCGCCAATCCATCGCGCGATTATTCCTGCTTTAGCGCCCCAGACCTGCAGGAACGCCTCGAGATTCAGGTCATGTTTTTGACGCCCAAAGTACGTAAATTGCAGGGCCAAGGCCGCGTGCATTATGTGCCGCAGCATCTCTCTCAGTGGTCACGCAATCTGACGCGCGATCGCGCTGTTGACCTATACTGGGGCACCTGCAGTCCTCCTGACGCTCACGGCTTTGTCAGCCTTGGGACTGGTGGCTGCTACGAACCAGAAATCATTAGGTTTGCCAAATGCGTGATGCTTGAGGTCAATAAGAACGTACCGGTGAGCCACGGCGCCACCAGGATACCAATGGAATGGGTAAACCATTTTATCTTACACGACGCCGAACTTCCGTGCATTGGGCGACCAGACCCAAGCCCTGAAGATCATAAAATTGCGGCCTACGTGGCTGAACTGATCCCACACGGGGCGACGTTGCAGTTCGGTATCGGCGGTATTCCCAACGCTTTAGGTAAAGCCTTAGCGAAGCACAAAGACCTTGGCGTCCACACGGAAATGATCAACGACACACTCATGGATCTCTACCACCAAGGTGCTATTACCGGCCGAATGAAGACGCTTTGGCCAGGCAAGATCGTCGGCTCCTTTGTCTACGGAACCCCGGAACTTTATCGTTTTATCGATCACAATCCAGCGGTTGAATTGCAGCCGTCTTCCATTGTGAACGACCCGGCAGTGATCGGACAAAACCACCTTATGTTCTCGGTAAATACGGCAGTGGAATTAGATCTTACCGGACAAGTCTGCTCGGAATCAGTCGGTCACATCGAATTAAGCGGCGTTGGCGGCGCACACGAAACTCACATCGGTGCCCAACGCTCGGCAGGTGGCCGCGGTATTATTGCCATTCGCTCATCTTGCGAAGGACCGAATGCCAGTTCAAAGATTGTATTTGAACTGAAACCGGGTGCAAAAGTTAGTGTCAGTCGCAACGATATCGATACGATTGTGACCGAGTACGGCGTTGCCCGACTAGCGGGACTGTCTGTCAGCCGACGTGTAAAGGCACTGATCGGCATCGCACACCCGCAATTTCGCGACGAACTGTTGCGACAGGCTGTGAAAAACAATTATATCTGAGGTATCTGGCTGACTTAGACATCTAATTTAGTGGTACTTGCAAAACTCTCATGAGCACGTAGAATCGCATTTGTTCACGGTACCTCAACCCGACCGGTATGAGTCCTAAAACGCGATAGGCATGTGGCATGAATGACCTGCCAGAAAATCACGAATCAACCGAACGCCAAGTACTAATTGTCGACGATAATGAGGCGATTCTCAAACTGCTTGGCACCCTCTTTCAAGAAGAGGGCATGACCGTTCGTCTAGCGCAAAGCGCGAAGGCCGCACGCGAAATCATCGAAGCGGCACAAGGCCATTTTGACCTTGTTCTCTCTGATATTTTAATGCCCGGAGAGAGTGGCTTTGACCTATTGAAGTGGATCAAACGCCCAGAGTCTCCTTACGCAGAATTACCCGTGCTGCTTATGACCGCCCAACTGCCTGAGGCAGAAAACCGCCTTAAGGGTTTAGCCATGGGCGCGGTCGATTATGTAGTGCGACCTGTCGAGATGAGAGAATTGGTACTACGCGCGGTCAATGCTATAAATCATTTTCAAAGGGTAAAATACCTAGAGACTATGCTACAAGATGCCGGGCATCTTGCTACCGTTGGGCGTGTGCTTGCTGCGTCTAGTCATGAGATCAAAAATCTTGCCACATTGGTAAATCTGGCATCTGAAAGACTGACGCGCCTGCTTGCCAGCACTGCCGTCGACACTCGTGTCACCAAGCTACTGCGCACATTAACGGAGGCTTCCTCGCTGCTGACCGATGTCGCTCGCAACACTACTACTTTGCTCGATCCCGCAAGTGACAAGACAAAGCCCATAGACGTTGCCGCGATGATTTCAAGCATAGTATCGATGATGCAATCACGAGTGCAGCCTAATCTCCTCAGTGTGGACAGCATGCCTCTATGGGCCGTGGGGCACGCCAATCGAATCAAGCAAGTGCTCATCAATCTGATTCTAAATGCCTCCGAGGCCATCAACGAACTGAGTCCGCCAGAGGGCGGAAACATTAGCATACGAGTCAGCAGCGATGACCAGCGAGTCATCATAACGGTCATCGACAATGGCATTGGCCTCAGCACGCCCGGTGAACGCACGGAATTCCAAGCCTTTGATACCACCAAAAAACTGCGTGGCGGCCAAGGCCTAGGCCTATGGTTGTGCGCACG
>CAIWTN010000251.1 GCA_903915625.1 uncultured Pseudomonadota bacterium
CGCTGACGACAGAGCGTACGGAAAGCTGGCGTACTTGGTCGCCTTGGTAGACATCGCGTAGCCAAGCTCGCGCTTCATCGTGGTGCATCGTTGGATCCTCAGCTGCCGTACTGGTGGCTCTGCGCTACGTACGCTAGCTAAGTCCCCGAATCAACCAAAAATAAGTCGGGGGTGATGGTCTGGAGGCTCCGTGCACTAGTCGTGATAGTGACTTAGCCGGGTAGGGCGGTCAATTTCTGACAAATGGCCCCGTTACCGATTTAGGCCTTGCGGTGGATGATTTCCCACAGGGTACCTGATCTTCACTGCACGCGCCCATCCAGAGCCATTTGGTGTCGATCGCAAAAATATTGTAGGTGGCCTCACCAGGTGCCTTGGCCGCGCATGCCGTAATGTCGGTTTCGACATTTGTTTTATAAATGGCCTTGCGACATTCCGTGTTAGGAGAGGACATGTTCAGTTGATTGCTGCCCGCCACTCCAAAATCTGTGGTGTATCTTGCTGTTGTCTTCATCGATTTAAAGTCGATATCCATGGCTCCGGGCACAGGGTGGCTTGGATTGCCGATTTTATAGGCATAATGGAATTTGAGCTCGTTCCAGATCTGGGTGCAATTCGGGTCGGAGAAGTACGTGTAGACAAAAGTAGCCTGACCATCCGTATAGACCCACTTGAACTGGGTCGAGCTGACTGGGTTTTGCTCAGGCGAGTACGGTTTTAAGCAGTCACTTGACCAGCTGCCAGTCAAGGCCGCCCGTAGATCCTTGGTTGCATCTGCTGGTTTTACTTGGTTTTGGTCGTTATTGCCTGATGCCAAACCGGTGCACACAACGAGCACGTAGCTAAATAATAAATAGTGAATGATCCTCATTGCTACCTGCTTTATGGTCAGCGAGCATCCGCAAAGAGGAAGGCTTCAATTTCTTCTCGGCGCGCATGCGCATCCTGGCGGCCGAGCTCGACGATGTAGGCGCAAAATGCAGGCTCAAATAACAGATAACTTGCCAGTTCAGATGCTTCGGTTTGTGAACCGAGACCACCGATCAGGTACTGAATCATTCCCGGTAAGCGTTTGAAGTGCTGGCCTGCCAGCTCTGCCAAATCTGCAGAAGGCTGAATGGCTAAGTAGTCGATTTCTTTCAGTGGTAGCTGATCCTGGTACTCTGCAGGCACTGAGGCCACTAATTTGTTCATCCGCATTAAACGATCGATGTCGTACTCGACCGTGTCCATCATGAGTGCGTTGATGATCACACCGAGGATGCGGGCGACCGTTGGCTTTTCTGTGGCTTCAAGTTCTGGGCGGGGCTGATTGGGATCGCGTCCGTGGCGCACGCCGACAATCAATAATTTTCGCGCACCTAATCTGATTGCTGGACTAAACGGAGCTGGGTTACGCACGCAACCGTCACCATAGTAGCGCTGCTCAATCTCCACAGGTGGAAAAATCAGTGGAATTGCCGAGGAGGCCATCACATGCTCCACCTTGATCGGTGTAAAAGCAGAGCGGCGTCTTGGGTGTACCCAAGCGTCGAGTGGCTTCTTACTCATGATAAAAGATACGTTTTCCGATGTTTTGTAATCAAGTGCCGACACTTCAAAGGCAGAAATTAGTCCGTTGTTTAAATGCCTGGGAACGCGGTTAAACGGAATATTGTGAGCTAGAAGTCGCATGAGCGGTGCGGTGTCGAGGAGTGAGACGGCCTGCTTGCGTTTGCGGACGTTGCCCAGGGTGAGGTCGGTTGCCCAGTTGACGCCGATCCGGCCAAGGGAGCGAATGTCGGTGCGAAAGATCGCCTCCGAACGTAGAGTTGCCCAGAATTCGGAGAGCTGCTTCGCAGAGCGAATGAAAGAATCGGCTGTAGCGGCAACAAAGCTGGCGTTGATGGCGCCTGCACTCGCGCCCGAGATGATCCCGAATGGCAGAGTTGTCGACCTACTCTTAGCAATTTCTGCGACGCCCTGGAGCACGCCGGCTTGATAGGCGCCGCGGGCGCCACCACCGGTGAGTATCAGTCCAGTCGTCTGTTGCTTCGCAGTCATTGACTAAGTCCCATACCAGTCGCTAGATGCGGCGCGGCCAAACCTCGGTCGCCCACAGTGTTCATCGGCGCCGGTTTGGTTAACTTAAGCAATATGTCGAAGATAACCGCAAAACAAGTTGTAATATTTAATGATATCAGTTTGTTATATTTAATTGGTGGTCCACTCGACAACGGAGCGGCGCCCTATGAATCTCGCCCCGAATTGATAAACTCCAATCTCTGCCTATACCACTCGTTACCCAATGCTGCCGCGGCAATATAAATCGATATGATCTAATTCGATCATCATCTTCTCCTGGCAGCGAGATCCATCCAGATGCATGTGCGTGCACTGCCCCTGATCTCGCAGCCAAACCTGATGCCGCACGGCAGCGGGTATATATCTACCGGTGGTGTTTTGGTGCTGCCGCGCGGCAGCGATAGTTTGATCCTCCGCTGGTGGCGGCACTGCGGCATCATTGTTCTCTACAGTGCTCTCGACAGTATTGGTTCGGCTCTCAACATCATTACCCCTAGGTCCATGCTTCGCGGCAGCGCGCTCGGCCTTGCGCATAGACTGCTCCGCGTGGACGATCACGATCACGATCACGATCATGGCGATGGCAAAGAATAGGGCCATGGTTACGCCTACGACATAACCCCTCGGTGGGCAAACCCTGGGAAAAGTCACTTCGATGCATTTGTCTACCGGACCCGGTGCCACCGCTAAATTCGTTCCATTAGGTTGCCCGCAAAGATGGACTCATAAAATATCGTATTTATTGTATTATTTGCGAAACAGGTGCCCTTGCTGACACAGGTGTTGCGCTGACCACAGCCTGCGGCAGCGGCCTGCACTAGGCTGTGTTAAGGTGGGTCACCATAGGGACCAGTGACCCATTCAGGCACCGTCCAGTTGAGAGGGACTCGCTATGAACAATCGTAAATTTATCCTAGATAAAAGACCGCAAGCGCAGATCACCGACGATTTATTTAAATTAGTTACTGAGCCTTTGCCGACGCTAAAAGACGGCGAGGTTTTGGTGCGTAACCAATATCTGTCGCTTGATCCTACACACCGCATTTGGATGAGCGATATGGAACAATACATGCCACCTATTGCGCTCGGCGAGGTGGTGCGTGCCGGTGGTGTGGGCGTAGTGACTGAAAGTAAGTCCCCGCTGCTAAAGACTGGAGATTTAGTCATGGGCCTGCTTGGATGGCAAGACTACTCGCTGCATCCAGCTGCCGCCTTAAGACCGCTACCGAAAGAGATGGACATCCCGCCGACCGCTTTTCTTAGTGTGCTTGGTTTGACAGGAATGACCGCTTATTTCGGGCTACTTGATATCACAGCGCCGAAAGCAGGCGAAACTTTGGTAGTGTCTGGTGCTGCAGGTGCGGTTGGTTCCATCGTGGGGCAAATTGGCTTGATCAAAGGATTGCGAGTCATTGGCATCGCCGGCACAGACGCTAAGTGCGCATGGCTCACCAAAGAACTCGGGTTTCACGGAGCCATTAACTACAAGACTCAAGACGTTAAGAAAGCTCTCGCTGAGCTCTGTCCTAAAGGTGTCGATATTTATTTTGATAACGTCGGCGGTGCTACAACGGAAGCAGTTTGGTCTAACCTGAACATGTATGCGCGCGTGTCTCTGTGCGGCATGATTTCTGGTTACAATGACGGCAAGCCGATTCCTGGACCGAGAAATTATTCGCTGATCTTGATGAAGCGTCTCAAGGTGCAAGGCTTCATCGTCAGCGATTACGGTGCCCGCTGGCCGGAGGCTATCGGCGAGATGTACCAATGGGTGAAACAAGGCCGCATCAAATATGCGGAAGATATCGTTGAAGGCCTTGAAAATGCGCCGCGTGCTGTTAACAAGCTCTTCGATGGGTCAAACACCGGTAAGCTGATCTTAAAATGCTAAGTCAGTCTGTGTGTTGCCGTGTTTTGTTGGGTCAGAGGTTTCGCGTAAGCTACTGTTTTTGCGATTATTATCCTATTTAATTAAAGTTGCGCCAAATCCAGCCGATCCTCTCAGTGTCCGAGGCTTGTCGAAGCTTCGGCACTGTGGAGGATTAGTAACGATGTTCAGAATTCGGCGTAAACTTCAGCTGCCCTTGGCACTGTGCCCATTGGCCATTGTGATCTCCTGCGGCTCGACTGGTTTTACCAGTGAGAATGCTGGGCAGCCTGACCGCAGTGCTGATGCAACGTCTGCTCCGGTCAATAAAGTGGCATCGCCTAAGTCTAAAGAAACGCAGTCTACTGCTCCGGCGATACCGAAGTGCGAGAATAACGCCGCAACTCAGGTCACGCTGCTGACTAACACCGTGCAAAACGGAGTCGCTGGTAACTTTGTCGAATACAAAATGACGGTCACTGACTGCGATGGTAAACAAATACCATTTACAGCAAGTGCAGTTAGTTTTGACTTGGCGTCATACGTTGGGACTCAATCCAGCCTAACGTACGTTATTACTGACGCCGGAGACCCAAGCCACAGCGTTAGAGGAACTTTGAATAATCTTCAAGGTAACGACCTTTTCGGTAATTCCGGCCCTAATTACTACCACTATGAAACCGATCAGCCGGTTACTTTTGCTGCCCAAGCGAATGCGATCATTGTGCATATCGATCTAATGGGCATGAGTATGACTCCATACGGCACAAGTAGCCCTCTAGAAATGAATACCTATTTGAAATTCGGCAATGCAGCACCAGTAAAAGCTCCGGTGCAGCTTAGTCAGGCTGCGCCGGCTCCATCTCCAGGTGGTTTAGGTACGATCATTAATCAGATTTTCAAGGGGCCTTGATTCTTAGCCTGGTATTTTTGGCCATCGGCAGACTTCGAGGATTTCTTTAACAATTCCATAAAATAAGTACTTTCGTTAACTTGCGTGTGGTGAGGATTGGTGGCGTGGATGCCCGAGGCGAGCGAGTGGTTTTTTTTCGACCAGTTGGTCCGTTTTTAAACCAACAACTCGTTTTTAAACTAGCATCTGCGAGTGAAGTGGTCCGTCATATTGGCTGTTTGACCCTGAGTTTCGCTTGTAATTTGGTTGTCTTTTTTAAGACGCAGTATACATGCGTGCCAAGTGGTTAGTTGAAATAATTTCAGCTACATGCGCGAGAGAAAAAGCATCTTCCGTATCCGTTAGCGTCAGATTCTGTTGGTGGTAGTTGCGACCGCTGCAGCAACATTTCAGCAATTGGCGAGGCTTTTGCAATGTGCCGTTTGATGACTTTCTGCGGCGGGTGTCTATGCAACTTCGTTTACTTGCTTCCTCTGTAATCATAATATTTTTAGTTCCAATTGCTCGTGCGGATTATCAATCTGCCTGCACAAAAGGCGTGGTTGGAGATATCAATAATAGTTACCTAACAAGCGATGGGCTGACTATCGATCCGATGAATAACGATTTTATCGGTGGCACAGACAAGTACATGACTGGTGCCATGACGTTAGGGCTTTTGAAATCGACCCGCCCACTCTCCGGTAATTCAGGGAGCACCAAGGGTAGTTTTGAATTAATCGGGAGCTGGCATGCAATCACTCCGACTACAACATCATCAGTTGGAGGTAAGGCGCTCGGTGGAGTGAGTGGTCGATATGCTGATTGGATGGAAGTCGAAGGAACTTACGCCGAAACTTACGAGAATTCGCTAGGTCGTTGGAAGGGGCAGTTTTCATTGGGAGCTGGTCACATTGGATCTAAAGGGATGAAGTATGTACATCGCGGCATCCATCAAGCAATCGGAATGAGTACCACTGGTACCGACTACACTGACCAACCAGCAGGCTTAACTAATTCCTACGACATCTTTTTGGCTTACATTTTTGGCGAATGGAATCACGGAGCCTTGATAGGTGTTGGTGCTGAATCAGATAAGTCTATGGAAAATATGTATATCAAATTCAATTATTTGATCCGCTTCAGTGCCGATATTTCAGCTAGCGCTGATGTGCTGGTGGCGCGGCAAATTAGAAGTGAAATCTACACCGCAGTGCTTCCGTACCGTTTTGAATCCGGCTTAGCTGTGTCGCTGTGGAGATACTATCAGCCGGGAGTGCGGTACGTTTCGACCTATCTCAAGAGCGACCCTGTGGGACAGATTTATGCTGATTTGATTCGTATCAGTGTGCCGATGTAACTCGAGCTTGGGCACTTCGGTTAATGATTTATGTAACCTTCACGAAGTGCCTGACCCCCATTAGCTGCGGAACAGCTCGCCCATCTTTTGCCCTAACACGCGCGAAGCACCAAGTAAGCATCCCGCTAGGATGATCATGCCGATCACGCCTAAGGCTGAAGCTGTAAGCTCGCCGCGGCCTTGCTCAAGAAACAGCGAGTAAATGGCCTTGGTGAGGGGATAGAAGCGGTCCTTCATGGCAAGGATTAAGCTGTCGCTTACATCTAGCATCGCGTAGGCAAAGCAGAGCAGACACCCTGCCACCAAATTAGCGGCAATCAGCGGCATGGTGATGCGACGCAGTGTGGTGAATCGGCTCGCGCCGAAGACCATGGATGCTTCTTCTAGACTGCGGCTGGTTTGCATAAGGCCTGCGATCGCAGCGCGCACCATGTAGGGTAGGCGGCGAATAGCATAAGCGATAATTAGCAGCGGCATAGGATTCACAAAGGGGTCGATTTTTGTCCCGGTGAAGGTCACCACATAACCAAATGCGAGGACGATACCTGGCAGGGCGAGCGGCATCATGGTGACGCCTTCGAGTAGCTGGGTGAAAGGCACGACCTTGCGCACGATGACATATGCGATAAGCACACCTAGCACCAAATCGACGACGGTAGAAATACCAGAGAACAGTAGACTGTTTTTAATGCCGATGACGGGAAGCTCAGTCGACAAAACGTGCTGATAGTGCTCGAGCGTGTAGTGCTCCGGCAAAATCGTCATGAACCAATTGTCGCTGAAGCTTGTGAGCAGCACGCTTAGGTGCGGTACTACCGCTGCAAATATGACGGTGCCTAGCATCAGGTAGCAGGGGATGGCGCCCCACACTGACAATTTTTGTACCCGGTTGGTGACATGGCCGCGGGCTAGCATCTCGTACTTTTTCCCGGCCAGCGTTGCCTTCGATACGAAGAAAATAACGAGAGTGAGGACGATCACCAAAACAACGAGGGCGAAGCCGACGGGGTTTTCGTTCACGTCACTGATCATGTTGAAGATGCGTACTGGTAGAGCTTGCTGATATCCGACTAGTAGCGGTGTGCCTAGATCAGTAAAGGCCCAGATGAAGACGATGATCGCACCGGCGAAGTATCCTGGCCTAGCTAGTGGCCAGGTGATGTCCTTCAGCCGCTTCCACCTGCTGACGCCGAGTGTATCGGCGACGTCATCTAGACTCGGATCGATGTTTGCGAGCGCACTCGTTAGGTTTAGGTAGAGGATCGGATACAAGTGCAGCGCTTCCAAAACCGCAACGGCCCAGAAAATTCTGCTGCCTTCGAGCCACTCAATCGGTGTCTCGGTCAAGCCTAGCTTCATCAGCAGTAAATTCACGACGCCACGTCGGGCAAAAAACCGCTGGATGCCAATAGCGCCGACAAAAGGCGGCATTACCATGGGCATTAGGAGCAGCCCAGTCAAAAGACCTTTGCCGGGAAAGTCTAACTTGGCATTGGCCAGGGCTAGAGGCAGTGCCACGATGGTTGTGGCGATGACCGTCACTAGTCCCAGTGCAAGGCTGTTGAGCGTCGCCTCCATGTGGAGTTCGTTGGCAAACAGCAGTTTAAAGTAATCAAGAGTGAAGCCCGACGGCCCGCGGAAGGCTTTCACCAAAATTACCCCGACGGGTAAAATCAGAAACGTCACCAATACAGCCACCAAAGCTAGCATGGTGCCATAGCCTAGTAAGCTCTCGGTGAATGCAAAGTGGCGCCGTGTGCCAGTGGCCTGACTCATGCTCAGGTGCTCGCTGAGTGATCGGTCTCTACCGGTAGTACTAAGACATCTTCGGGAGCCACCCAGCCAGTGACCGTGTTGCCAGCGGCCAACTTATGATCGGGCGGATTAAAAATGCTGGCGCGCAGCTCGGTCCCATCGGCGGAGAGGAGTTGAAACTGCTCAGACTCACCTAGGTAAGTTAAATGCTCTAGCTTTAAGTTTAGTGGATTCGCCGGGCTCGGGGACGCGCCGTTTAGGTGCAGCTTCACTGCCTCGGGGCGAATGGACACCATATATTTTTGCCCCGGTCTCAGGACCGTCATGGTGCGGCTGGCGGTGAGTAAACCGAAAGGGGTTTGCATGGTGTGCTTACCCGACTCGGAGGTGACGCACTCGCCCTCGACTAGGTTTGTCTCGCCGACAAAGCGGGCTACGAACGGTGTCTTAGGTGAGTGATAGAGTTGGCGCGGTGGATCGGATTGAATCAAGCGTCCAGCCCTTAGCACGCTGACCGACGTGCCCATCGACAGGGCCTCTTTTTGGTCATGCGTCACGTAGACTGTGGTGATCCCAAGCTGCTTATGGATGCGGCTTAAGTTGTCGCGCATTTCAAGGCGCAGTTGCGCATCCAAATTGCTGAGTGGTTCATCGAGCAAAAGGACCGATGGCCGCACTGCGAGGGCGCGAGCTAATGCGACCCGCTGTTGCTGGCCTCCAGAAAGTTGGCCAGGTAAACGCTCGCCGTACTGGCTGAGCTGAGTGATCTCTAATGCCTCTTGCGCGCGTTTGCGCAAGTCGGCCGTTGGCATCTTTTGTACGGAAAGACCGTATTCGATATTCTTACGCACCGTCATGTGAGGCCACAGTGCATAGTTCTGAAATACCATTCCGATGCCGCGCGCAGCGGCTGGCAAGTTGGTGACGTCGCGGCCGTTGAATAGGATGCGGCCACCCGTAGGTGTCTCCAGGCCAGCGAGCATGCGCAGCACGGTAGTTTTGCCACAGCCAGACGGCCCTAGCAGAAAGTGCAAGGCACCGTCCGCTATCCGCAATGTGACACCGCCAACGGCTGTGACATCGCCGTACTTCTTTACGATGTTATCGAATACGACTTCCATTCGCGACTTCCGTTACTGCCCAGCGATGCGTTTGTAGGTTGCCTTGGCAGCATTAGCCCAGGCGTTGATAGTTTGGTTGCGAACGACATTGTCGTCCCATTTTGCCGATAGCGCCAGCAACTCTTTCTCACTGACGGGTGCTTTTGTCAGGTCCGCGACCTCTTCAGGTTTGAGTCCGCGCTTGATGACTGCCATCCAAGCTGCCGCCAGCTCTCTTTGCAGGTCAATCTGGGTAGCACCGAGAAGGTCGCCGAGGATGTGCTCGAGCTTCACTGTTTTGTTCAAGTCTAGGGCGACAAATTTCTTTTGCTTAAAGGGATTGAAGGCATTGACGCGGCGGCCTTCGGTGGCGTCGTAAGCTGCGGTAGTCACGGCCATGCGTCCCAGAGTTGCTAGACGGGGACCGTCTGCGGCTCCTTTAGGCAAAATCAGGATCTTCTGGGCATCAAGGCTCAGTAAGTAGTTAACAAAACGTGCAGCAACGACGGCATGAGGCGCGCCTTTTGCTACGGCGACTGGATCTGGATCTAGCACGGTCTCAGAATCAGGTAGTAGAAAGTCCAGCTTGTCGGTGCCGAGTTCATCGACTTTCGGCTGGGCGTAAAAATCGATCGCCATTGAGGCCGCAGCATCGCCGGCAACGACCGCTTTAATCGGGTCTGAGCTTGATTGAGTGAAGGCACGCGTATTGGCCGCGATGCGAGTCAGCACGGACCAGCCTTTGTCCCAGCCGTGTGCTTGCAGCAGAATCATAGCCATAGTCAGGGCGGTGCCAGAGTGGCGTGGGTCTGCTAGCGTGATTTGACCGCGGAATTTGGGTCCTGCTAAGTCCTCCCAGTGTTTGGGCGGCGTTAGGCCCTCGAGACTCAAAACTTTGCGGTTGGTAAAGATGCCGAAGGACGACATGGCGGTGGCGTACCAGGTCTGGGTCTTATCGTACATGGGCACGCCGGCAATGGTGGCGCTTAGACCAGCGGGCACGGGTGTTTTGGCGAGCAATTGATCACGGCTCAGGTCCAAATAGGCGCTGGTTCCTCCGCCCCAAATGATATCGACATTGGCACTTTGTGGGTTCTTGGCAAAGCGAGTGCGCAGCAAGCGGACCGCGTCGGCAGTGCCGCCGTTATCGAGCCACTCGACATCTACGGCTGTGCCGAAGGTCTTTTTGTAGAAGTCTTTGAACCTAGGGATGAATTCTTCCTGCATCGATTTCCGATGGGGAGACAGTATGACCAGCTGATCGTTGGCAAAAGCGGTGGCAGACAGACAGAGAGAGAGCCAAATCGTTATCATTTTTAGCATCGTAAGACCTTGCGATGTCGGGGCTATTCACTTAGGCCCGTTGGCGGTATGGTTGGAGGCGACGCGAGCGCATTCTACTGCGCTAAGATTAGGGCGCAAGGAAGATTTACAAGGAGCTGAAAGCATTGGAAAACTGGACACCTGAGCAACTCCAAGAGCAGATCGAAAGTGGAGCTACCGTCTTTCTCAAACTTTGGAAGAAGGGCTGTGGTGCATGTAAATTGTCCATTCCCGCCATTGAGCGCATCATGGCCGCCGATACCCATCAAACCCGCTTTGGGCAGATATCGACGGATGATCACCCGGAAATCCTAGAGATCACCGACACCGAGGTGTTGCCGGCTTTTTTTGCCTTCAAAGATAAGTCTATGGTGGGTCAGGTGATTGGCTTTAAGGGTATAAAATCGTTGCAGGAACTCATCGACAAGGCGGTGCCCCAGCAGTAGTATTAGGCATCATCTACGTACACTTTTCTAAACCGATCAGCGGAGGTCGCAGTCATGACGGCAAGCCAGCGTCAGGGTTTCTTGAGCTTATGGTTTACGGCTACCTTTAGTCTGTTGGCAGCTTGTAGTGATAGCGACCAAAAGTCGCCTCAAGAACCGGTAGCTGCTGCTCCCGAGTCAGTATCTGGCGACTCAGCAGCTACTGAGTCAGGAGCTGGTGCCGAAGCAGCTGCCATCGCACCGAATGACACTAAAGAAAACGCAACTCCTCGAGAGCCAATTGCAGCCACCAGTGAACAAGGTGAACAACCTCTAGCTGATTCCGAACCTGTGCCTGAAGCGCCACTCGACGGTGAAGCGGTGGCGGTGGACTCGGCTGCACCAGCGCCGTTTCAAGAGGGTGGTTTGGGCGAAGGGGCCCAGGCCAATGAAATGCCTGTGGATCAGTCGTCAGGGTCCGGCCAACGTGGCCACAAGCATAAGGCCAAAGGCGGTAAACACGGCAAGGTCAGCAAGGGCAAAGCCACTCGCTACGTAAAAGCAAGCACGCTCAATGTCCGCAGCAAACCCAGCCTAAAGGCGAGCGTTGTGCGCAAGTTACAAGCCGGCGAAGAAGTTCGGGTCGTGGCCAAAAAAGGGAAATGGGTGAAGATCGCTAAGGGGCAGTGGGTGCAAAGCAAGTTTCTTAGCCCCAAAGCACCCGGAGGCTGACACTAGGCGTGCCAACCTCCGGAGAGTTGCATTGAGTTAGATCACGAGACCTGCCGGGGGTAGCGCGGGCTTAATGCTTAAGCGCTGCCTCTAAATTGCTCGCTAGAGCATCGAGGAAGTCGCCCGTATTCAGGTACGAATCAGCTGGCACTTTGTTGCCATAGATGGAGACCGCGAGGTCTTTCGTCATCTTGCCGCCCTCGATCGTTTGCACGCATACTTTTTCAAGCGTCTGAGCAAAGTGGATCAGCTCTGGAGTGTTGTCCAACTTGCCGCGGTGAGCCAGGCCCTGTGTCCATGCAAAAATACTAGCAACCGGATTGGTGCTGGTGGCTTTGCCGGCCTGATGATCGCGGTAGTGACGGGTTACAGTACCGTGCGCTGCCTCTGTCTCGATGGTGCGACCATTTGGACACATAAGCACGGAGGTCATCATGCCGAGTGAACCGAAGCCTTGAGCGACGGTGTCGGATTGTACGTCCCCATCGTAGTTTTTGCAGGCCCAGACTATGCCGCCGTCCCACTTTAGAACTTGCGCTACCATGTCGTCGATCAGACGGTGTTCGTAGGTTAAACCGAGTTCTTTGTAACGACCTGCGTATTCTTTATCGAACAGCGCCTGGAAAATGTCCTTGAAGCGGCCGTCGTAGGTCTTAAGGATGGTGTTTTTGGTCGATAGATAGACCGGATATTTCACCAAAATACCGTATTCAAACACTGCGCGGGCGAATCCCTCGATGGATTCGTCGGTGTTGAACATGCCCATGCCAATGCCTGGCCCGGTAAATTCGTTGATTTCCCATGTGGTCGGGGCACCGCCGCCTTTGGGTTCAAACATCATGGTCAACTTGCCGGCACCGGGGATCTTGACGTCGGTTGCGCGGTACTGATCACCGTAAGCATGGCGACCAATGACGATCGGCTTGGTCCAGTTCTTTACCAAACGTGGAACGTTCTTACAGATAATTGGAGCGCGGAACACGGTACCGCCAAGGATGTTGCGGATCGTGCCGTTGGGGCTCTTCCACATCTTTTTAAGCTTGAATTCTTTGACTCGGGCTTCATCGGGGGTGATCGTTGCACACTTGATGCCCACATCGTACTGCTGGATGGCCTTAGCCGCATCTACAGTGACTTGGTCGTCGGTACGGTCGCGGTTTTCCATGCTCAGGTCGAAATACTTGAGGTCGATATCGAGATGGGGAAGGATCAGTTTGTCCTTGATCATCTGCCAAATAATACGCGTCATCTCATCGCCGTCGAGTTCCACAACCGGCTTGGCCACTTTGATCTTCTTCATGCAGTCAACTCCCTTGCAATGCTTGTAGCTTTCGCAAGGTAGCATATAGACAGACTTGGGCAACTACGTTCATGAGCCCGGTCCGACCATAGTTCGGTTAACCAGCCGCTTTCACCTCGAAATAGTGCACAGAGCGCGGCATTTTTGAGAAATCTCGTAAGGGCTGCTGGAGGTCGATCAGGGCAATCATCTCGGTGCGCTTGCCGGGCTCGATATTGCAGACCAAGGCGTGGCTACTGTAGAGGATCTTAAAGAGCCCTAAGCCCGCACCGCTTTTTTTAGTATCGATGAGGTTCGCGCTATCGCTACGCCGTAAAACCTTCTTTAAATATTGAAAGAGCTTCTCGCGCTTGAGGGCGCCAAAGGGATCTGAGACACCGATGGCAAAGGTGGCTCCATCGCAACCAAAAGCTAGGGAGGCATATTCGCTCGGGTCCAGCTGAACCGAAGCGGTGCGCGGGCGCTCGCCATAATGCAGGCGGCCACCAGCAATCGGAGCATCATAGATGGCATTCATGAGTAACTCTTCGGTGATGCCGAATACAGCTTTGGAGATGAATTGTCCAAGCCGGTGCTCTTCAGCGCAGTACATGACACTTGAGTTATAGGGTTCGCGGTCGGCGGAACCGCGAACAGGCAGTTCTTTAATGTGCGTTGAAGTGGCTAGATATTTGCCTATGCCAAAATGGTCCCTGCGGAGCAACTTCTGTAGCGTCACGCGTAGTTCGTGGATGGTCCACTCTGATGGCGCGCGGTTGGCGACTAGGTGATCGACTAACTCACCTTCTGCGCCTGCAAGGGCTTGGCTATACTGCTCCATCGTGTCGTCGGTGACCAACACAGTCTGCATGTTAGGGTGTAGCGCCCGGCCCAAGCTAAGTATTTCTTTGTTCGGAGAGTTCACAACTAGCACGTCAAAGGTATTCGGCGACTGTAGTATGGCGGCTGCGGCTTTGGGTTCGCTCACACAGGTAATTTCTGCTCCGGACGCGGCGACGCGCAAGACGCTGACGTCGGGTAGGGGTTTGCGACCGGCGACATCGAGGCAGACGACTTTCTTACCCATGAAGTTGTTCCTCTCATACTACCGAGCTGCGTTCGCGTTTTTGCCAATAATCAGATTAAAACTCAATAAATTAAATCTGTTTGCTGCTCTTTCTAGCCTAACGCAGAACGTCAATAAATCGACATAAAAAGCTGAAATCAGTGTTCTTAAACCTCCTGATTGTAAGCTAACCCACATGTGAAAGCTACTAGTCCAAAAAACTTGAGCTGTGGGTTGACAGCTACCGGGATAGCTCCCTAAAATTTAATAAAACCAAAATATTAACCTCTGCACTAACGCAGTGGCGGTGGACGGCAGGTTGAATAGACCAGCTGGAACAGCGGAAACTGAGGCGGCGCAAGGTTTTTAGGGTGCGATCCGGGAATTTCCTAAGGGACTTGGGAGGCGAAGCGATGTTGGATTTTATTGCTGAAAAGTTTGAGCAAGGTGGCCATGAAATCATGTCCTCCATTAGTTTCGTAGCCGTCCTGTCAATCGGCCTGATCATCGAGCGAGCGTATCGCTACTGGTTGCAGTACGACCTAGCTAACAGCTCGGGTTTCATGGCTGCAGTGCAGAAGATGGTGATGAACAACTCCATCGAGAATGCGATTAGACTTTGTAAGAAAGCGCGGCCGAAGCTGTTGCCATATGTCATGTCTGAGGGGCTTAAGCGCGCCAATGACTCTACGGAAGAAATCGAACACGCACTAAATACTGCGACACTGACGGCGATGCCGAAACTGACGCAGGTACTGCCATTCCTCGGTACTACGGCCAATGTGGCAACTCTGCTCGGACTGCTCGGAACTTTGTTTGGTCTGATGAAGTCTTTCGGTGCTGCTGCAAAGCTAACCGGTTCGGCTAAGCAAACTGCTCTGGCTGCTGGTATCTCCGAGGCATTGACTGCGACGTCATTTGGTCTCGGTACGGCGCTGGTCTGTCTGTTGGCTTACGGTATCCTGGTTTTGAAACAGTCGGCGATTGTCGATGATATTAACCGGAATTCTGCTCGCCTTATTGACCTGCTTTATACTCGGAAGATGAAAATTAAAGGTGGTGGTAGTTCCTCGTCATCTAGCGTTAGCGCTGATTAAGCCCTGATTGTCTAAGGTGGGATGTCAGTCAGACGGAGGGGGCATGTATGTCAAAGAAGAAGAGAACAAAGAAGATTAAATATCGCGATATCGAATTGAACATCATGCCGTTCATCGATGTCTTCTCCCTTTTGAATACCTTCCTACTGATGTCGGCTGTATTTCTCTCAGTCGGAATTTTGGAAGTTCAAATTCCATTTCTGACTTCGGCCCCTCCGGATAAAAAAGCAGACGAACGTGTCCTCGATATCAAGGTCGATATGGAGAAAACGAAAGTCGAAGTGACTGCTGCCTATAATAAGCCGCCGATTAATGAGCAGAAGCGCGAGTTCAAGGTTGATAAGGCCGATATGCCCAACATGCATAAGTTTCTTGTCGATCTACGCCGCGCTAACCCAGAGGCAGATAAGGTCCAGCTTTTTACTGAAGATGATGTGATCTGGAAAGATATCTCCATGGTCCTCGATACAATTAAGGTCCGGGCACCGTCAGATCCAGTCGTAGTTCCGGCAGGCGCCAGTGAGCTTCAAAAAAAGCTTGCTGCAGAATTCTTGTTCCCCAAAGTTGTGATGGCCAGTGTAATCCTAAGATAGACACAGGTCGGCCTAGGCGGCGACTTGATGGAGAGGTGGCATGGCAGGAGTTTCCACAGATTCCGGCGACACACTCAGTTTAAATCTGATGCCGATGCTTGATATCTTCAGCATCTTGATCACATTTCTGCTGATGAGCTATTCGACCGATCCAGTGAGTTACGATGTCAATAACGGCGTTGAACTGCCAGAGTCTATCACGCTATCTACGCTGGATGAGATTCCGACGATCAAAGTCACGAAAACTGACATTATTATAAACGATAAGAAAATTGCTGGTATCGTGGGTGGTGACGTGGACGAGGCCAGTCGCAGTCAGGGTGCAATCTTCCCTGTCTTTCAGGAACTCCAGAAGATGGCTGAGGCCACTAAGCGAACGCTAGCAGGTAAAATGTCTGAAATCGATAAGGCGCGGCTGTCTACCCTCACCATGGAAATGGATCAGGGGCACAACTTTAAACTGATGAAACGCATCATGCTTGCAGCTCAACAAGCAGAGTATATTACGTTCAAATTGATGGTAGCTAGGCAGGGTGAGTAACGGGTTTGCAGAGCCGGAGATTCTTGTTTGATCAACGTGCAGTCAAAAACTAGTCGCATAAGAGCCTTGGTAAAGTCCATGTGCCTGGCTTGTGCTTTCAGCACCGTAGCCGCCGCGACGATGGCTAGTGCTGCCGACGACCGCTTTGATGGCTACGAAATACGAGTGATTCGCCCTCGCTTTATGACCAAATCAAATCGATTTGAGCTCGGTGCGCAGGGTATTTTCATTATGAATCAATCGTTTATTTATACCTATCTGGCATCCGGACTGCTTGATTATCACTTTAGCGAGTCGTGGGCTTTGGAAATTAACGGGGCCTACGGTGCGTCTATAGATAAACAGGATAAAACGCTACTCAAGCGGGATTTCCAGATTAGTACTCAGATACTACGCACCGCCTATATAGCGGCTGGTGGCCTACTTTGGACTCCAATTTACGGAAAGACGCAGCTACCAGGCGGAGATGTAGTCTATTTTGACTCATTTCTCAGCGTTGAAGCCGGCATGACGGGTATTTCCTATGACTACGCTCAGTGCGTGTCTCCCAATACAACCAAGCCGGCTCCAACCACCAAAGGGTATCCGGGTGTTGGACTCGGCTTTGGTCAAAAGTACTTCTTATCGGAAGATACTGCGATACGTTGGGATGTTCGAGATTACCTATTTATATATAATTTAGCTGACGGATCTTGTGATCCCACGGTGCCAAAGGGTACTAATTCCCAACAGAACGTGACCCTGCAATTTGGAATGTCGACGTTTTTTTAGCGCGGTCATGAATTAGCTCCGGAAGTGGAGAGCGCCAGAGTGCGACAAGTACTTAAATTTTTACTCTGTGTGGGGCTGTCCTTGTCGATGGCCGCCGGTCCGGCATTCGCTGATTACCGTGCTGCGACAGCTTTTTATGCACGGCGCGATTACGTTTCAGCGGCTAATGCGTATTTTCAGGCTTTTGGTTATCCCAAGGCTCCGGGTGAGAAGGAGCGTGCCGAATGGGGGTTAGCTCAAAGTTTGGAGAGACTTGGTTTTTACTATTCAGCATCCAAGTACTTCTCGGTCATCGTAAGGCGAGGTCCAGTCGCGAGTAATATTTACTTCACTAAGGCTCTAGAGGAGCTGGGTAAAATCAACTCGACTATTAACCTGGGCCAATCGCACGTGGTTCAGCTTTTCAAGACTCGTATCGATCCAGCAATGGTGCCTCAGCAAGCAGCGGGATTTTATTTCTACTATCTTGGTATCGAATCATTTAATCAGCGCAAATTTGAACAAGCCTTCGCCTATTTTCAGCGAGTTCCGTCCGGACCGTACTTGATCAAAGCCCAATTTCACATGGGGGTGATCTCAAACCTTCGTGGCGCACATAGCAAAGCAATTTCTTATTTCGAAAAAGTCAGAGCTAGTGCGGATAAGGGCGAGGAGGGCTTGTGGATTCGGGAGCAAGCCAATCTGAATATGGCGCGTGTGAATTACGAAGTTAAGAGATATCGCTCTGCGATTGAATATTATGCTCAGATTCCTCGTGATTCAGATAACTGGCTTGAGGCTCTATTTGAGGCTGCTTGGGCATTCTTTATGATGCAAAAGCATAACAATACATTGGGAACAATTCATACCCTGCACTCCCCATTCTTCGAGAATCGATTCTTCCCAGAGAGCTACATTCTCCAGTCGATTACCTTCCTCAGGCTGTGCCGCTATAAACAGGTAAAGTTATCGCTTTCTAGATTTAAGACTCGCTACAAAGGTGTATTCGACGATCTTTCAAAAATTATCGAGAAAAACAAGTCAGAATCAAAGGGTTTCTTCAAGTTAGTTTATGACTATAAAACCGGATCGCTCAATGACTACAAGCGAGCCTGGTCGATACTTGACGCTCTCTCGCGTACAGATATTTACAAAGAGGCGGGTACAACGATCCGTTTCGCTGACAACGAACTGGCACGACTCAGCCGATACAGCGCAATTTGGGGACGTACGGGACTCCAGGACGATATCGGAACGTTCTTGCGCAATAAAAAGACGGTGGCGACTAAGGATGCTGGTAAGCGGTTATTTGATAAGGCGACAGGCTACTACGCCTATTTGAAAGAGCTCTCTGATCAGACTATCGGCATCAATACAGAGATGGTCCTTGGCCGAGTCGATGCCCTGAGGGCCCAGCTGAAAGTGGGAACCGCAGACAAGAAAGCCAACTTTATTGGTGGGCTCCAGGAGCTCAACGTCTCCCAGGATCTAGAGTATTGGCCCTTCGAGGGAGAATACTGGGAAGATGAACTGGGCGGCTATGTCTACAACATCGACAGCTTGTGTGGCAAAGGCGGCGATGGCGGCAACGGCAGCAAAGGCGGCGATGGCGGCAACGGCGGAAATGGGGCGGCAAAGGCAGTAAAAGGTGAAAAATAGTGGCGCCTAAGGCTTAGCCGGTCGCGGCCACTAACAAGTGAGGGTAGGAATCTTGCGTAGAATATGGCTAAAAAAAATGCTCAGAACGCTAGCGACCGCGCCTTTAATGGTCGTGCTCGCTGGCACAGTTTTAGCTACTACGCAAAAGACCACTCAAGTTAATTTAAACGATGTAAAAGAACAGTCCGTCAAAAAGAAGCCCGCCAAAAAAGCGGCGTCTAGTAAGTTGAATGCCAATGAAGCATTTTTGGTCGCGACCGAGACTAGGCTAATTTCTGAAATTACCAAGGCAACTAATTATCTATCGTCGCAATCTGAGCGTATGCCGAAGAAAAGTGCGACTCGCCTGGAGATGAAAGACCGTCTCGTCAATCTTCGCCTCGAAGGTGCCGTCTATTATACAAACCAAGAGATGCGTCAGTACGAGAAGGCTTGGGATGCCTGGGACAATGGCGGACGCAAGGGACGCGAGCCTAAACTCGATGAATCGCAGTCAAAAGGTCAGTGGCAGAACCTAGCTAAAGATGCCCAGAATGTGCTCGCTGAGTTCCCTAAAAGCAAGAACGCCGATGTCACCATGTTCAACATGGGTTTGGCTTACAACGTCCTCAAGAGAGATAAAGAAGCGGCGCGAATCTTCAGTCAATTAATTTCCCGCTTTCCGAATTCTCAAAAAGCTGGTGATGCTTATTACGCCTTGGGTGACTTCTATTTCGACAAAAGCGATTACAGCAATGCGATGAATAACTATAAGAACGCTCTGCGCTTTAAGCAGTCCAAGTCATTTGCTTGGTCCATGTTTAAGCTGGGTTGGTGTAGCTATAACTTAGGCCAGCATAAGCAGTCTCTAGCCTATTGGAAGCAGACTGTCATGGAGGCTAAAAGGTCCGGCAAGATGGGCATGGCTCTTAACGAAGAAGCTCTGCGCGACATGGTTTATGCTTTTGCTGAACTTCGGGAGATTGAGCCGGCGATTGCCTATTACAAAGCGAATGGGGGCGATAAATATATTGGCCGCTTCCTTCTGCTCCTTTCTGACACCTTCTCTGATCAAGGGCAATACGCAGAGGCTATCAAGGTCCTTCGCCGGTATCAGCAGGTGGCTCCTTTTGCTGATGATGTTCCAGACACTCAAAAAAGTATCATCGCATTATTCTTTGAGTTGAATAGGGTGAATGATGTTTGGGTTGAGCTCGATCGCTATCCGCGTCTTTTCGGTCCTAGCAGCCCTTGGGGTGATCGTCACAAAGCTGACAAGAAACTATTCGACGAGACCCAGCAGACGATTAAAGATCAGATCATTTACTACGCCAAGCTGACACACAAAAACGCGCAAAAAGACGATAACAAGCGGGGCTATGTAGAGGCGCTCCGTGGCTACAATCTCTTTTTGAAAAATTATCCAAAATCGCGTGAAGTTGCTGAAATTAAATATAACATGGCAGATATTTATTACTTTACGAAACAGTACCGAGAAGCTGGCAAGCTTTATCTCGATATCTGTCTAATGGGTAATGACAAAGCCCTGATCTACGATTCGAAAACTAGTAAGACCACCAATATTCACAAGCAATCTGCTGAATATATGTTGGATTCCTACTACCGGACCTTTGAGCCTGAGCTAAAAGTTCTAGTTAAAGTTAAGCCAGATTTCTCCAAAGGACCGAAGCCGGTTTCAGAAAATGGGCGGAATTTCGTTAAGGCTTGCGAGTACTACACCAAGTCCTATCCCAATGAGAAAAAGAATGTAAAAAACTGTGACACTTACCTGACTGAGATTTTCTACCGCAGCAACGATAAAAGAATGGCAGAAAAATACTTGCTCATGATGGCCAAGAAGTACCCCAATGAGAAAGAGGGCCAAGAGGCTATCGAGAATTTGATTCCTCTCTATAGTAAAGATGAAAAGGCGTTAGCAGCTATTATCACTGAACTCCGCAAGATTCCGGCTTATCAAAAAGGTAAGATTGGCGAGAAACTGGAGAACCTAGATCACGGCCTTGCTGTAGATGCAGTCAAAAGCGACAAGAATGCTTGTTCAAGGGCGAAGAAGGGCGAGGATCTCTTCAAGAAGAAACCCAACGCCAAAGATAGCGATGCTCTCATCTATAACGCCGCACTAGACTGGGAAAAATGTAATAAAGTTAGTGAAGCTATCAAAGACTACATGATCGTCTTAGAAAAGTTTCCCAAGTCAGAAGGTGCTAAGCCCGCACTCCTGAAGGTGGCTATTCTGGATCAAAATCGTCTTGAATTGGCTTCTGCAGCTCGGATGTTCCACGAGTTTGCTAAGCGCTACCCTAAAGAGAAAGAAGCCACTGCTGCGCTGGCCAACAGTTGCGAAATTGAGGCGGGTCTAAACGCGGAAAGTGCAGTCAATTCCTGCTTAGCATTTGCGCAGGTCGATCCGACTAGCGCCAAAGTCATCCTATTCAGAATGCAGCGCACGGCCTTCTCATCTGGAGAAGAAGCTAAGGTCCTGCAGTTGGCGAAAGTACTGGATGGTAAATTTAAGCTCAGTGCTGAGGAGCGCATTCAAACGTACACGACTGTGATGAACACTCGGGGTGCGGCGGCCCAACAAGCAGCTAATGAAATTCTCGAAACATTCAAAAAATCCGGTGGAAATGTTTCCGGTGAGGCGCTGCGCTCAGTCGGTGGGCTAGTGTTTCGGCGGGTCAATGGCATCATGGCGCAGTTCCAAGCAATGCGGTTAAGAGGTGGTACTGTTGATGCTCTAGCAGGATCGATTCAGCAAAAAGTCGGTTCGTTGCCAAAGGTTCAGGGGGCATACGAGCAGGTCCTTGCGACAAAAGATGCCTACTGGGGTGTTGCTGCATTTTATCAGCTCGGGTATGCCCGCGAGTTGCTAGCAAGGGATCTCGAGAATCCACCAGAGATTAAAGGTGCACCTCATGCGGATGTAGTGAAGCAGTTAGCAGGTGACGCCAAAGCCGCACGCGCTGAAGCGCAAGCCTTCTACAACAAGGCGTTGGACGCAGTAAGCAAATATCTTGTTTATAATGAGTGGGCCGCCAAAGCTCTGAGCGGATCGGCGCGTATTCAAGGCAAAAAAATCGGCTTCGATGACCTGATCGTTAGACCAGACTTTATTGGCGCTGAGGTTCCAGAGAACATCGCCCAAGCGGTTAAAGGCAAGGGAGATTGATGCAAACGCTCAGCACAAGATTGTTGACTAGTAGACTCGGGCACAAAGTTTGGAAAAACTACTTGTGCGTGATGATTGCTTGCGCCTTGTCTGCCTGTTCTACGGCGGAGAAGAAAGACAATTCGAGCAAATCCGATAATGAGCGCGCTAGTAGTGGGGAAAAAGGTAAAGACGGGGACGGGTCTGAGTCAGCATCGTCTACGCGCGTCACTCTTACTAACAGTCTAGGTAATAACCCTTTGACTTCTCAGACGATTGCTCCAGCTAGGGCTGAGTCTGAGTTGGCCCGCTTTCGCAATGGTAAAGGTGAGCTAGCACTACAAGGTGTGATATCGACGGAACGATTAGCCCGCAAAAATCCGGCGGAAATATTAGGTAGTGCTAAAAAGCTGGCTGAATTGCAGATGGAAAAGGGCGCAAGTAGAACGATTAGTCCGGAAGTGAAGCTTGAAATAGCATTAGCAGCATTGCAGTCAAAAAACTTCGCATTGGCTGAATTTTTCCTCCAAGAGCTTACAGAATCAAAAGTTGCGCACGTGAAGGCTGGTGCCTACAACGCTATGGGAGTCGTTGCACTGCGTGACGACCGTATCCCAGAGGCAGTGCTCTATTTCCGTGAAGCTTTGAAGGCTGTGCCCGGCTATAAACCATCTCTTCTTAATCTTGGTTTCGCTGCGCTCAAAGGTGGTGAAATTGCAATGGCGAAGCAGCTTTTGAGTAAAATTGAAAACGACTGGTTCGTCTCCTACGGTATGATTTCCATTCAGCGGTTGGATGGCGATGTGGGTGGGGCCCTTGAGAATTGCGATCGGGTGCTGAAAAAACAACCAGAGCATTCCGCTGCGTTGTTTAATTGTGGTTTGGTCGAATATCAAAATAAACATAATTTAGTTAAAGCTAAAGAGTACTTAACCAGGGCCGGACGAGCTAAGCTTACCTCTGAGGGGTGGAATGAGAAAGCCTTCCTGCTGATTTCCCAGATCGAGGCGGAAGAGGCGCAGGCTAAGCGCGATGAAATGATGGCCAAGGCAGCTAAAGCAGCCGCGGACAAAGCGGTGAGTGACAAGGCAGCCGCAGCAAAAGCAGCTGCTGACAAAGCTAAGGCTGCGCCTGTGGGGCCTCCTGCGGATAAGGGCAAGAATCCACCCTCGGTACAACCGGAGAGTGGTGGGGCTGGTGATGGCGGCGCTGAAAGTGATGAAAAATAATCATAATCATCTCGAAATGCTTTTGAGTCTTTTCATTTGCTGCATCACGCGGGATAATAGAGAAGATAAACACAAGACAATTATAGACTTCGATTGATCTGACCGTAAAAGTTCCGGTATCTAGCGCGGGAAGGATTCCCATGGCTCTCGAGTTGCGATTCACCATTCCAGGTCAAGTTGAGCGGCAAGTGCCGTTGGACCAGCAAACCATCAAGATTGGTGCGCTGCTGTCCAATCAAATTGTGCTGCGTGCACCAGGTGTGGATCCGATTCACGCTTTGATCGAGGAGATCGGCCCTGGTGAGGTAATCATCACCGATCTTGGATCGGTAGCTGGTGTCAGGCTTAACGATCAGCTGATCGATGTTGAGTCGCCGATAAAAGACGGTGACACAATCGTCGTTGGCAGCGTCACCCTGCATGTGGTCGAGTCGCAAACGCAAGCCGCTGTTGTCTCTGATGGTGCAGCTGGTCGTCATGGTGCCACGGTAAAATCGCCTGAAAGTCGCGAGCGCCGCGATACCCCTGAAGGCACCTTAGTCGCGGGTATCCCCGAGGTTAAAGTAGATAACCAAGAGCGTCAGAAGGATTTACTGTTTTCCCCGCGCAAAGCCCGTCCAAGCGGTGATGTCTTGGAAGTAGTGGCTTATTGGGGGGATACGGTCCTTGACGTAGAGTTGTTTCATCCAAGTTTCAAAGGTTTCGAAGCCGTTACGATCGGCGACCCAACCAAGGCTCATCTTATCGCCGCTGGTAAGACCCATGTAGATTTGCATCAGATGGCGCGGTTTAGTGGCAGTGGCTACAAAATCACATTAATAGACGGCATGTCCGCACGCCTGCGTAAGGGCGGCAAAGTTGAGAAGGTCAACAAGCCGGGCGATATTTCGCTCGGGAACCGTGACATTGCTCACATCAAATTCGGTGCCGTCAGTTACTTCTTGATGTTCGTTAAGCCGCCACCACTAGATTTTCCAAAGACAGGAGTCCGTGATCCTTTCTTCATCGGCCTAATGAGCTTTGCCTTTCTTTTTTATGCAATCATGATGCCTTTGGCATGGACGCATGTACCATCGCCAGAGAAGAAGGATAAGGATGACATTTGGCAGGTGCTTCAGGTGCCTGAAAAGGAACAGGAGAAGGAAAAACAGAAGCCACCGGAGAAGCCAAAACCAGAGGTGAAAATCGCGGAAGTTAAAACTCCGCCGAAGAAGCCACCACCACCTAAGCCAAAGCCGGAGATCAAGCCGGTTAAGCCAGTGGAAAAGGAAAAGCCGGTTCAGACTAAACCAGTCGAAAAGCCCGTTGAGATAAAAAAGCCTACGGAAGTTTTGACCGAGCAAAAACCGACACCACCGAAGGCGACGGAGACTAAACCAGCAGAGAGTAAGCCTAAGGCTGCGGCAGCAGACAAGCCGAACCTCAACAAGCTTTCAGCTGGTATGCCGTCTACTGGTGCTAAAGCTCCTAACTTCAAAGCCGCGGGACCAACCTTGCCAAATACGGCAATTGGTAAGTCCGGAGGTGCTGTTGGGTCTGGGATGAATCAAGCAGGGGCACCGATTAAAGGTAAGAGCAACGCAAGTACCATGGGTGTAGAAGGCGTTAATAACGACAAAGCCTCGGGTGTTAACCTTTCCAAGTTGGGTCTTGGCGTCGGTAAGATCATGAGTAAGACCGGTGCTGGAGCCATCAATACCAACTTCAAGGATTCAGCCGGCGGAGCTGGCGGTGGTATGGGTTCGGCAGCAAAAACCTACGGTTTAGGCGGACTCGGTTCCGGTAAGTCACTTGGCTTGGCCGGATCTGGTGGAGCGGTGAACAATTTCGGTTCCGGTTCTGGCGGCCTTTTGGGCGGTCAAGGCGGAACCGGTGGAAACGGGGGCTCTGGGCTTGGACCGGGCTTCGGTAATGGTGGCGCCGGAGGTGCTGGCGGTGCTGGTGGTCACGGGCGCGCGAACGTAAGTGTGCCAGCTGGGGATCCAGTAGTGTCGGGTGGTTTGACTTCCCAAGAGATCATGGCCGTTATCCGCGCTAACTTGAACCAGATTCGTCACTGTTACGAGCAACTACTACAACGCTCGCCTAGCGCATCCGGTAAGATGGGGACCACGTTTGTCATCGATACTGCTGGTCGAGTGTCCTCAGTTAGCGTTTCGCAGGATACGGTGAATGACTCAATGATGCGTGGCTGTGTGACGGGCAAGATGCAGCGGTGGGCATTCCCCAAACCGCGTGGTGGACAGCCTGTTAGTGTCAACTATCCATTCGTATTCAATCCTCTCTGATTTTTTGATCTCGGGGGCCCAGTTTCAGGGCCCTTATCTTTTAGCGCTGATTTTTAGCTCAAATTAGTCCACGCCCTTGCAGTCCCCCCTGCCAATTTAAATTGTTCTGGCTGTTTGTGTTTGAATGTATGGAGGTCTCATGCGGCACTACGGACGTTTTGCGCTTAGGTTTAGCCTAGCCTTGATGCCGTTAATGTTTGCTGCCTGCATTACTGACAACGGCACTGGTAAGTTTGATGGTCGGACACTGGAGAGCCCTAGTGACGACGACCATGCAGACGAGCCTGATTTACTATATGACTATGCTGAGGGGGTGCATCGGGGTAACCGAGGCCTACTATTTGGGGACGGCGGGTTAACTGACGGTGGTAACGAGCAGAATCTGGATTGGCCGCTTTTAGGCGAGGTTAGCTCGCAGTATGGCAAGCGGCGGCGTCGCTTTCATCACGGCATCGATATTAGGGCGAGGACAGGGAGCCGAGTGCAGTGTTCAGCTCCCGGAGTGGTTGAGTTCGCAGGATGGCAGCATGGCTACGGCAAAGTTGTCATTGTCCGCCATCGCCATTTTAAAACTCTTTATGCTCACTTAGCGCGCACTCGCGTCAAACCTGGCGACAGGGTAGACCGCTTGACGGAGCTAGGCGCTTCCGGCCATAGCGGCCGAGCAACAGGCCCCCATCTGCATTTTGAGATTAGAACGATCGCTGGGGATTCAGTTGACCCGCTGACTGTGATAAAGAAAGACCGTCTAATTTCCAGTCGTCACTGAGCAAAAGATTATGCCACCTGAAGAATCCTCTGCAACGCGGTCCCGGTTTAATGTGCGGTTGTCGGATCTAAATTTTGCTGATCATCTGCAACTGGGTGTGCAGCTGCTGACAGTGTCAGCACCGCTTGGCATGTTAGTAGGAGTTGCAATTGCGGGCTACGATTACGTCGTCAACACCTTGCTATGGGAACATCTTTCCAGTGAGTTGTCGCGGTCCCTGCTATGTCTGATGCCCATCGTTGGCATGTTCCTGACTTGGATGGTGGTGACCATCGGACATATTAAGTGGACTAGCATGGCTGATGAGGTGGTGCGCGCCTACCATCATCCAGACGAGGGACTTAATTATCGCCAATCTGCAGCGAAATTAACGGCCTCTATGGCCACCATGGGGTTTGGCGGTAGTGCCGGTATGGAAGGCGCAAGTAAGTGGGTGGGAGCCATTATAGGTGGATTTATCCAGAATCAACTAAACCGTCTTAGGCGGTGGAGATTCGTGCACGCAAAGGTTGAGATCACCATGCTTGCGGGTGCCGCCGCAGGAATCTCGGCTATTTTTCGGGCACCGCTTACCGGTGCCATCATGGGAGTCGAGTCACCTTATAAGCATGACATGGCTCATGAGGCTCTGCTGCATGGCTTAGTTGCGTCGGCAATGAGTTACCTGACG
>CAIWTN010000252.1 GCA_903915625.1 uncultured Pseudomonadota bacterium
ACTGTCGCCTTCCCAATGAATCGATTTCAATGCCATTCCTCCCAGGGAATGTATGTACGAATATTAGTACATAAACAGCGAATCGTCAATCGCCGCCGTTATCCTAAATATAGTCATTTATGCGGGATGAAATTGCCAATGACATGGATCTAAGTCGGGCGCGGACTCTAGCCCAGGGGCCTGTTATATAGGTATGTCGTGATTGGCACGACAGCGCCGGGAGCGAAATTTGACATAGGCGGGAGTAGTGAAAGCATTCGGTTGAGTGGTGGAGCAGCTCAAACTTTTATGACGTTTTACAATGGCTCTACGCGAAAAGGTTATGTCGGGACCGGAGCGGGTGGAACCGATATGATTTTTAATGTCGATTCTGGAGCAGTAGTGCTCCAAGGCGGCAACGTCGGAATTGGGACGACGGCGCCATCAGCAGTACTTGAAGTTGCCGGCAACGTGAAGTTCGGATGCCCTACTGGGATGGTCGATTCGGGCGCTGGCTTTTGTATCGACGCCTCGGACAGTACAGAAGGCTCTGCCGGTATTGCGCTGACTAACTGCGCTAATGCAGCAAAGGGGCTTTGCAATTTTCGCGAGTATTGTACAGCATACATGCGCGGAATCGGCAGTTTGGGTGGTGCTACCCAATATCGTGTGCCTGGTTTTGTATGGTTTGCTTCTGGATCAGGAAACTGGCTGAGCGCGACGGGAAGCTTGTCATCAGCCTGCACAGGGGTAGGCGTGAACCCAGCAGGCAATCCTCAAGCTTATCGATGCTGTCGGTATCGAGGTTAACATCGGAATTGGCTTCTGGGGATCAGGCACTTTCAGCAACTCATTGACACCATTAAAACACCACAAAACATGGCTACAAAAGATATCGGGTCTTCAGTAGCTTAGCGTCAGTGCCTGACCCCGATACACCTACACAAAAGCTGTGGTAACATGAACAAAACACGCAAAGTTTAGTTTAGCGAATCGCCTCCCCCCCCAGACTTCAATTTAGCATTAATATAAAAACGCAGAGGATTACCATGAGACAAGGGGCCTTGTGCTCGCTGGCGGTAGTTGTCCTAGCCGTCAGCGCATGCAAAACGACTAAGCAATCGGGTGCGTCAAGTCCAACGGAAGCTAGTGGCGTTGAGAATCCTTATTGCCGATCACTTGGATTACCGACACGTCCGTTCATCAATGCCCCGGAAAGCACACAGCTTGGTACTGTTGCCGCAGACTTCCAATTGCCGACTACGCAAGGATCCTTTCAGTTATCGAGCGCCTTCACTGGCTGTGATAACTATCTGATCGTGCAAGATATCCCGCGGCAAACTCGGGAATTTAAACAGGCTATTTGGTTGCGAGATGGAGCGGCATTACTGAAGGCGCTGCCAAAGAATACGCACGTGTTCTTTGTCTCTGTTGCCAACGATCAAAATCTAAGACAGTTGTCCCTGCAATCGATCACCGACAACGTCGAAGATGCGCTTAAAGCGATGTCCGCGGCTGACGCCGAATTTTGGCGTACCCACCTTCACTTTGTCACTGTGCCAGTTGCTGAGATCAAGGGGTGGCTAGGCGAGGCTATGGTCAGTCCAGGTTGGGGTATTGGTATAGACCGATTCCAAAAGATTCGCTACGTCGGCAATTACAGCGACCCTCATCGCTACGAAGCTAGTTTAGATGATTTTGGTCCAAACCTGGCCATGCTTGCTAACGAGCCGATCTACTATAATTTTGAGGCAAAACGCGAAGCCACTCTCGCAGCGGAAAAGGCGACCATCGTTCCCATTTTTAAAGGCCAACCTGTAATCGAGCAAAAAGACAAAATTTTCTCCGAAGTTGAGCTTCCGGATGCTGCAACTATGGCTTAGTTTGATGGCCTCGAGCTCGATATGACAGCTGAATGTAAAGGCGACGGTGAAGTTGGTGAATGTCCGGCTTGGGATGAGGCGCTGGTCTTTTATCTTTGCGATCTAGGTAAGCCGGATTCTTGCACCACGGAAATTGGTCGCTGGATTTCCACCTATCACCGCATCGGACGCTGGGTGCACGATATCAGCCCCTTTCTGCCTTTGCTAAAGGACGGTGGCAAACGTCAGTTCGCCATTAAGGTTGGTCAACCCTATGAGTTGCATTTGAGTATGCGTTTTTTGACTCGCAATCAACCAATCAAGCCCGTCAAAACCACCATCTTGTTTCAAGAGGGTTTCGGCTCCAACTTCGAGCAAAATTATAACAAAAAGCGTCAACCCATCACGACGCTGATCCCTGCAACCGCTAAGCGCGTCGAGCTCATAACTGTGATCACTGGTCATGGCATGGCGGAGCCAGGAAACTGTGCTGAGTTCTGTGATACGACCCATCGCTTCTATATCAATGGCTCTAAGATAGAGCGTAGCTTTCCAGAAACCGCTGACGACCAGAATTGCATGAAAGAAGTAGTGAACGGGACCATTCCGAACCAATTCGGGACTTGGTGGTACGGTCGTAGTGGCTGGTGTCCCGGCCGAGAGGTGCAAATGGTGCGTCACGATGTAACTAAGTTTGCTTTGTTAGGTAAAGACAATGAGTTTCGCTACGAGGGCCTATTCCGCGGCGAACCATATCCCGCTGGTGGCGCCGGGTTTCTCCTAACCTCGGCATTAGTGATCTACGAGTGACCTAACTTAGCCTATGACCTAGCAATCCTAGGCTTCTGCAGCGGAGGCTGCTGTTTCGATTACAATGTTGTGACTAACTTTTAGTCGAATTTTTGCTATCGTTCCGCGGCTAAGCATCTGATTCGATAAGAACTCAGCTTTGAGCACGCTTTGTGCAATAGGTCCAACGTGGGTCCTGTTGCACAGAGGTGAATATGTCGTTAGTTAGTGGAATTCTCCCACAGAGAATACAGAGCAGATTAAGCGCCCTAGTATTTATTGGCCTTGTGTTTAGCGGCTGTAACCGCGCTCAATTTGGCGGTCAACAGTACAAGGCGGTGGACGATCCAAACAGCTCAAGCACTCAGAATGGTAGTGGCACTCCGGCTGTTCAGTATGATCAAAACGGTGAGCCTCTGCCCTTTGGTACGCCAATTTCTCCGGCCGTAGAGCAACCAGGGTGGGTCGGTGACGAGATCAAAAATTCCGTAGATGGCTTGTTTAAGACTGGTGAAGTCCCTGCATCCACTGAGCCTGGAGCAGATCCTTCAGCTCCCGGAGGGACTAATGTTCCGGGTGGTCCTGGAACTCCTGGAACTCCTGGCAATGGCGTCACTCCTGGCGGCTCGGGTGCCCCCAATACAGCCCGCACTGATGGCAGATTCGGTAATGGCGGCATACCCGGCATCGGCAACATACCCGGCATCGGCAACATACCCGGCATCGGTGGTATTCCTGGTATCGGCGGCATTCCCAGAATTGGTGGCACGAACACTCCCGGACGCACAGATGCGTCTGTGGGCGGCGGCAACATCTTGACGGATTCTGCTGGTGTCCTTTGGTTACCTTGTCGAGCTGACGGCGAAGATGCAGGGGAGTTTCCTGCCGATTTTTATGCAAAATTAGGCTCGAAAGTGCGAGTCGCCGGAGAATTTTGTCCCAAAGCTAAAGTCAGCAGCGACGTTACAGTTTTATTCCTGATCGATCGCTCTGGCTCGATGGAAGGTGTAGTTACCGAAGGTCCAAATGACAAAACCACCAATGGTAGCTGTGGGCGCCTGCGGGCATCTGAGCTCCTAGTAAAAAAATACCAAGCCATGGTCGGTACTAACGTGCGAGCTGGCGTGATCCGCTTTGGAACACAAGCTTCAGTCCGCTTACCGGTCGCTGGTATCGATACTGTTGCGGCTAACTTAAATGCAGATGTTTTCTGCGGTTCAGAGGCTGGTGCAGCAGGACTAACGAATTATTATGCCGCCTTTAGCAGCGCCGCTGAACAGATTGCAAGTATTCCTGGCGATAAAGTGGTGTACTTAATCTCTGATGGATCCCCAACAACTGGTTTAGGTGATCCGCGTCAATCAGGTCTAGCAGCAGCGCAAAGATTACGGTCAATCCCAGGTGTGAATTTGTTTGCACTTTTCGTCGGCTATAATGCAGGTAGTGCAGTCAACCCTCGCGGTTATCTTGAGCAGGTTACCGGTGATGCCAAGTTGGTACGCGTCACAGCCAATGCGGAAGAGCTTGTTAAAGCAGCAGCTACTCTCGGTACTATCCCAGTCATTATGAAGGCCGCAGATGCTTCTGCTACTTTGGAAAATCCATCGGGCATCAGTCCACTGCGGATCGAACGCTTCGAGCCTCGTCAGGACGTAGCGAATCGCTACTACTGGATCACTGAGCCTTTCGTTCTGGTCGGGTCCTCGAATCCTGTGACGCTCAATAAAGTCACCGTGACTGCAAAGACGTCGACGGGAGAGACCCTACAGTCGGTATCCAATATTGGCTATCATGAGTTGAAAGCGAAGTGAAAGAGCGTTGAAATTATGCTCGCATTACCAGCCTGAATCAGTTCAAATGTCGGCAGAACTTCAATGATGAGGACGTTCATGCCGACATTTCTGCGCCGACTTTTGTTAGTTCCGATTTCTTTCGTTGTATGTGCTGGCGCTAGCTATGCTGAACTGCCACCGATTATGAACCCGCCGAATGCTCAGTGGTACTTGTGGAGCTGCTACGGAACGTCGACGCAGAACGGCCAAAATTTGATGTGCGGCCAGGCGTATGGATACAACGACTACTATGCGCGCCTTAATTGTGGCGGCACTTTCTCCGATATCAAATGTTGGCCTACAGGACTCTAAGCATGGCGGGTCTGGGGCTTATGTTAATGTCCTGGGTATAACATCACTGATTGTATTTAGGGATCTGAATAACTGATCGGTGTAAGCCAAAGGCACTAAAGTCTGCGCGTCCATTAAGTCGATAGCTGTGACTGGTGTGTCTTTGTTCAAAGTGATGTTGAGATTTTGCAGCAACCGGCGCCACTGCGGCGTTGGTTTTTCCTCGAGGACTACCTGTAGCTGCGCCGAAGGTAGTGCTTGCCGCGCTAAGACCAGAATCACTGCCGCATGTTTATTTAATTCGCTGAGCTGAAAAATTGCCTCTTTCTGCTGGGCTGCAAATTTAACGCGCATAGCCGCGAGTAGGCAGCGATGCGTGCGTTGATCTCCCGTGGCATCTAGTGCATACGTAGCGCTTAGCGGTAATCCCTTATGGTTGGAGGCGACAGCTATGGGTATGAGCAAACCACCGCTGCCACCAGCAGGGAGAAAACTTGCCAGTAATCCGGTCTGATCGACATGCGCCAGGGGTCCATCAAACCAATGGTCGTCAACAAACCCGAGCAGACTCAAGACCAGAGTGCGCCGCCCAGGCCTTAACCAGGTAGTCCAGGGCATGGGGTCATTCCACGGTCTTGCCATGGCAATAATGTCTAAATTTAAATTTTTTAGAATAAAGCGGCGGCAGCCAGCGGCGAGGAGTTCGTCCGTCTCAACGACATCGGGAGTTAATCCGTGACAATGCGGCGACAGCGCCAACGCGCGGTCGCATGCGAAAGTGAGCGTCGCCCAGAGATCTGACTCTCGCACAGTAAGCTCATCATAGGCGTAGGACACACCAAGAGATAAACTTATCTCCGCATCCGTGGGCGTGTTTATGGCGCCCCGTTTTAGCCACAGATACTTACTTGATGCGCTGATGACGGAATTCAACTTTTAGCCTCACTACCGCGCGCTTTAAATTGGTCGAGAAAGGCGCTGTGCCCAGGGTTGCGCCACAAGGTCGCGAATAGTTCGAGTTCCGCGCTGCGAGCGCTGCTGGGGTGGCTGTGGACGGCGTGCCAGAGCATGCGCTTTTGCGCCGCCAGTGCTGCAGGATCCAACTCTGCTAGGTCAGCACACAATTGGCTTACAGTCTCCTCCAGAGCAGCAGCATCGGCGACCACTTGGTGGATCAAGCCAAACTCTGCTGCTTGAGCGGCGCTGATCTTGGCGGTGCGGTAAAGCAGACTCTGGGTGCGGCTTAGGCCGATGAGTTCGACGAGGCGCCGCGACGTGCCGTAACCGGTAGCCAGGCCGGCCTTGAGTTGACGGAATTCGAGCTCGGAGCGCGCCGTGGCTAGGCGGAGATCGCCAGCTAAAGCTATTTCGGCGCCGCCACCGATGGCGGCGCCATCAATGGCGACGATCACAGGCAGCGGTAGCTCGTCCAAAGTCTGCAGGGCATCGCTAAGGAGGGCCACGTAGGTTCTGGCCTCATCGGCGGTGTGCAGGTCGGCTAGTTCCTTTAGATCCCCGCCTGCGATCCAGGTGCATTGCTGCTCTTTGACGAGGGGAGTGGCGGTGATTACTAGAGCGCGTGGCTTGTGGACGCTATCGCGTAAGTTATGGACTGCTCTGAGTAGGTCCTTGGCGATCGTCGGGCCTAGGGCATTGCCGCGTTCCGGCCGATGAATCCGCCAGGTTTGGTGGTTTTTCTGGTTTTCGATGCTGATGTAACTCATTTACTCACCTGCCTTTAAGGGGTGAATTTTGTAATGCACCCAAAATAGGCCTGCGTTATCCTTCAGACTAGTCTGAAATTCAGACGCAGGGGTAGGCGAGTTGGCAGATAGGCTCAAAGGGTTGAGGTGGGGTGTGCTATTTTGCCCCAAACTGGGTTAAAATGAGGAGACACACCCTTATTCCTTTGCATCCCCCAGCTAACATCCAGGGCCAAGCGCCCGCTCTCATGCGACTTTTGGTACAAAGTTAGGAATATATCGTGGTTTTAGAGACGGACACTCACGGACATCATGAACCTTTTGTGGGGACTCACCCCGACAAAAGTGGGTCAAATATTATCCTGATCGGTGCCTCAGGTGCAGGTAAATCTGCTGTTGGCGTCGAGCTGGCGCGTCTTTTGGGCTATGGCTTTATCGATTTAGACCATGAAGTCGAGGTACGGGCTAAGCAATCGGTAGCGGAGATCTTTGCAACTCACGGCGAAGAGCACTTTCGCGAGCTTGAGAACCAAATGATCAAGCGCCTTCAAGGCATGCGCAGTCATGTCGTTGCCACTGGTGGCGGTGCCGTGATGGATGACGAAAACTGGGCCATGCTTCTTGAGCTTGGGACTACGGTTTGGCTCAATACACCAGCGGAAGAGATTGGACGGCGCCTGCTTGCCAATGAAACTGAGCTGGCCGGTCGTCCTTTGCTGGCGGACGTCCTGACCCACAAAGACCTCGAGACGAGGTTGAAACTCCTGACCGAGCGTATCAACGCCCTGATCGGCAACCGCGCCGGACGTTACCGGCAAGCTCACGTGACGGTCACTGACCGCTTCTCCACTCCTCAGTCGACGGCGCATCTGGTCCGGGCGACATTAATCCATTCTGGTGTCCTTAATTTATCCACAGAATCCAGACCTTATGATCGGTGGCACATCCTTTAAAACGCGGGCCTGAGCTCGCAGCGCGGTCAAGGATGGCCGCGTAGCGTGAAGGGAATCATGTTCGACGTCTCGAAAGCCATGGGGAAAGTCGCGGAAGGTCCGTGGCGGGCTGGCCTTACAGTGGTCGGTGCCAGCTTTCTTGCAGCCACTGCCGTATCGACGGTGGTTGGCTACGTCGTGACTCCAACTCTGTCTAAATCCTCGGTCAGTCGTTCGAGTAGCGGACCTAGTGCTATCAGCGTGCCAGAGCCAACAGCCACGCTTAATCAAAAGGCGATCGATACGATCGTTAATCGGAATATTTTTAGCTCCGAAGGTAAGGCTCAAGACGGGACCGGTGCCAAAGCCGAGGGTCGGCTCCCGGGTGAGAAGCAGGTTGAGATCGTCAAATCCGACTTGCCGATCTCATTGACCGGGACGATTTATGGCGGCGATCCTTTGTCCGGGATTGCTTTAGTCGAAAACACGACTAAAAAGACCATAAATAGCTTTATGGTTGGGGATTCGCTGCTTAAAGATGTGACTCTTAAAGAAATTCATAAACAAAAAATTATTATTGATAACAATGGTCGCACCGAATTCGTCGAATTAGTGCAGGAAAAGTTAAGTCGTAGTCGTAGGCAAAAAAAGCAAGCTGTTGCGTCGACCAGCGACAACGTGGCTCCGATCGCCACAGAGCCGCCACCGCCATCATTTAAAGAAGAGGGTTTTGAGCGCAAAGATCGTGACATCACTATGTCACAAGCTTACCGCAGCAAGCTCCTGACGGCTGATTTCACCAAAGTCTTACAAGATGCCAAAGCCAGTCCAAACATGGTCGATGGAGAGCTAAAAGGTTTTGTTATGACGCGGATCCGGAAGGATTCCATTTACGAAAAGGCCGGCCTACAAAATGATGACATTGTGACCGAAGTTAATGGAGTGCCGCTTACAGACACAGCGCAGTCGATTCGTTTGCTGCAGTCTTTGCGTGGCGAGAGTGAGATCGAAATTCGCATCGTGCGCGGTGGCAGTCCGCTTAAATTCAATTTGAACGTTAAATAATCAACGGAGCTCCGTATTAACCCACGCCTGGAACAAGTGCTAGATCGCATCAACATCACGCCTGAGCGGCTGACGTTGGCTACGCGTTGGCTTGGCCGGGCGGCGATCGTTATGGGCGTGGCTTACGTCGCGGCGAGCTTTATCTCAGCATATCTAATGAGCAGTATGCTCACCTCGGCAGTGACTATATTCAGCAGCATGAGTATGAGGAAGGTAGCCACTGCCTCTGTTAACGTGTCCAATACCGTCAATTACCGCGATATTGAGCACGTTATTGAAGATCGCAATCTGTTCAATTCTGGTGGGGCCTTTCCTGACGAAAAGAGCACCGGCGGCGGTGGTGGTGGTGATCAAAAGCCGACCAACACTTTTGACATTAATGCTCAGTGTAATAAGCCTAGCCTGGATATCGAGCTGGTAGGCACAATTTACCTAGGCAGCAAGGACTCAGTCGCCACTGTCCAAGAGAAAGGCTACAGCGAGTCCGATGCATATAGGGAAGGGGATCTCATCGTCGGATCCGACCAGGCGACAGTAGTTAAAATCGAAAGAAACCGCGTCATTCTTAATAATAAAGGCGTTAAGGAATGTCTCGAACTTGCGTCTGAGATCAAGCGTCGCGAGTCTAGTAGTGGCTTTCCCGATGCTCAGGGCGGTGCTAGTCCAGCACCTCAGGGTCAGGTGGTGAACGAATGTGTACTCGATGAAAAATATGTTCATGACGAACTTGGGCCAGGCTTTGGTACAATCATACAGAAGGCCCGCCTCGTCCCCAATACAGTCGACAATCAAATGAACGGCTTTAAGATCTTCGCCATAGACCGTAGTAGTCTATACGGTAAAACCGGACTACAGGATGGTGACATCATCACCCAAGTGAATGAAACGAGTTTGAAGCTGCCGGAGCAAGGGTTTGCGCTCTTGCAATCGTTTCAAGATGAGAAGGAAGTTAGGATCCATATTTTACGTAATGGTACGACGCCCATGACACTGACGTGCCGCATTAAGTGATAGAGCAGAACCGTAAGAAGATTTTGTGACTCGAGTACGAATAGGGAAGAGGAGTACTGAATGTTTGCCCCTTGGGAAATTGCCAGCAGTTGGATTGCAGCGCGCTTGTTCGTGCCCGTGATCGCATGTGGTCTGCTGATTGCAGCTGAGTCGGCATCTGCGGCGCCACCGACTGGTGCCTCAGCGTCATCAAGATCGGTGAGCCCGAAGTCTGCAAGTGGAACGCCACGTAATGCTGCAGCGAAATCGGCGGACCCTGTCGGCACCGCTGTTGCAGCGGCTCCTGCTGGCAGTCCTGAATTACCGGCAGAGGAAGGCGACTTGCCTGCCGGCAACAATGAAGTCACTGATGTCGATGAGGCGAGGGCGCTTAAGGGCGGCAACGCTAAGACTGGCGCAGCTGTAGTGAAGGTCCCATCGCGTCGCGGTGCTGCGGCAGTGGCGGCTGGCCAAGAGCTAGTCAACATCGACTTTCCCGAGCCTACAGAGATCAAGGACATCATCAAGGCGGTCGCCCTCTGGACTGGCAAAAACGTGATCCTCGATCGTAACGTTAATGGCAAGGTCCAGATTATTTCGCCGCGCAAGGTGACTAAGGAAGAAGCCTATCAGGCCTTCTTATCTGCGCTTAACTTACTCGGCTTAACTACGGTTGAGACCGGTAAAGTTATTAAGATTATGCCAGTACGGACAGCCGTGAAAGGTAACTTAAAGACCTTTCTAGGTTCGAGCTGGACCATGATGACTGATGAAATCATCACCCAAATCGTGCCACTCAAATACATCGATGCAAAAGAGATTCAGTCGACGCTGTCGCGGATTGTCTCCTCCAACTCTATGATCGCCTACCAGCCGACAAATACGTTAATCATCAGCGATTCAGGTTACAAAGTGCGGCGGGTTCTCGATATTCTCGAACTGCTCGACGTCCAAGGACAACAGGCGCAGGTAGCGATTGTGCCGATTCGGTTTGCCGAGGCCAAGAGCATTACGGAGAAAGTGTCGGAGATCTTCAAGAGCAGTGCCGAGGCCAAAAAAGGCGCGGCAGGGTCTGGTGGCTACCGTAGCTATAAGATCATGACGGATGATCGCACTAATTCAGTGATTATTTTTGGCCCACCCAGGACCATTGCCGATGTGAAGGCGTTGGTGCGGAAATTTGATGTGCAGCTTGATGACCCGTCGCGAATGACGACGATTCACGTGCGTCCACTCGACTACGCCGATGCTAAGAAGTTGGCTTCTACCTTACAGGCCCTTGCGACCGGTAAGAAGCAACCGGGCGCTGAATTTATGGCTAGACCGCCAGTGAATATGCCAGGAGGAGCAGGTGGTAACGTCGGTCAGCCAATCAGTGTTGCAGCGCTGAGTGACGACGTCAAAATTGCTCCGGACGATGCTACCAACTCTCTTCTGATTACGGGTAGCCGAGCGGCTTATCAGACTATAAATTCTCTGATCCGTAAATTAGACTTACGGCGCTCACAGGTTTTCGTTGAGTCCGACATCCTCGATATCAACATGGATAACAACTTCCGCTTTGGTTCATCAGTGTTTGCGGGACGGGGTGGCCCAAGCAATACCTCGATCGCGACAGGTTGGCAGGCGGGTCAATTGGCTCCGCTAATTGCAGCTCAGGCGGCGGCAAATGTTCCTGGAGCCTCAACCGTATCGACGCAGACCGTGACGCAAGCCGCGGCACCGTTCGCCGACGAGATGACCATTGGGATCTTGTCCGGCAAACAGGTGAGTATTCCCGGCCTTGGTACTTTTAGTCCTGGCGCTCTCATCAAGATGATGAAGCAGGATTCAAATGCGCGGGTCTTATCCACTCCTAACATCCTGACGTCTAATAATGAAGAAGCACAGATCGTGGTTGGGCAGACGCTTTACTTCACCAGCAGAGAGATTACCCCATCGACCGGAGCGATCGCGAATAGGCCAGAAAAAGTTGATGTAGACCTGACCTTGGCCGTCAAGCCGAACATCAGCCAATCTGATTACGTCACGCTGCAGGTAACCATCGAATCTAACTCGATTCAAAGCGTGGACCCGACTACGGGCTTGCCGTTGCTCAATAAGCGTAAGAGTAAGCAAATTGTGACGGTCAAGAATATGCAGACAGTGGTGGTGTCGGGACTTGTGCAGACGACCGAGATCCAAAGTTATCAAAAAATTCCGCTACTGGGTGATATCCCGTTGATCGGATTTTTATTCCGCAATACCACGTCGCGTAAACAGCGCAACAACCTAATGATCTTCCTGACCCCGCATATTATTCACGGCGCGGACGATCTAGCAGCGATTTATAAAAAGAAGTTGGACGAGCGTGACGAATTCTTGCAGTCGATCTTTGGATCAGGTCACGTCAAAGATGATTTCTATGCTCTGCTGCCAACCAAAGAGGACGGACAGTACGTTCCTGACGAGTCTGATAAGGACGAGAAAAAGCGCCGCGAGGAAATGCTGCGGGATATTGCCGCCGATGCCGAGCAGCCGAATTACCAGAAAAAAGATGATGAAAAAGAACGGGAAAAAGATCGTGACAAAGAGCCTCAGAATAACGCCAAGCCCGACGATAGTCCGACCTATGTACCGATGTCGGCAGATGGCGACGGGGGCGGCGGTGATGTAGGCGGCGGTGATTCAGCTCCGGCAGAGGCACCACCACCACCTCCTCCACCAGAGGGTGGCGGAGAGTAAGACTAGTCTTATTTTTCTCATTGGTCGACAACAGCAGGACCTAGCGCATGAGTGATGAAAATTACGACCTCAGCGAAGCGGACCAGGAAAAGGTCGAAGGCGGAGCGAACCCGAAGTGGAGCAATCTACCCACGGTGTCGTTCCGTAAGCTGCAGCGTAAAACGCTCGGCCAGATCTTGGTGGAATCTGCCGCTCTAACTGAGGAGCAACTCGACCAGGCTCTGAAGAAGCAGGCGCAGACGTCGGCCAAGATCGGCGAAATCTTGGTCGAGGAAGATCTGCTGACCGAAGAGGACGTCCTCAAGGCACTGGCCTATCAGCTAGATTTGCCTTACTACGCCCGTTTGCCGACTAATGATATCGATCCGAGTCTTGTGGATAGTATCCCGATTCAGTTTTGCCGTGACCATAAGATCCTGCCCGTTGCCAAAGATGATTTCAATGTCACCGTGGCCGTAGCTGACCCGCTCAATATTTTTCCGCTCGATGATTTGCGGCTGATTCTGTCGACTAATATCAACATGATCGTTAGTCCTCCGGCAGTGATTGAGAACAGCATCAACCGGGTTTACGAACGCTCTAATGATGCATCGCAGAAGGTACTCGACGATTTAAATGCCCCAGATGTTGGTGCCGACGATGACCTGGAAGAGACGCGGGACTTACTCGAATCTACTGATGACGAGAAGCCGATTATCCGTTTAGTGAACGGTCTACTCGCCCGCGCAGCGAAAGAACGAGCCTCTGATATTCACATTGAGCCGTATGAAAACGAGATCATGGTCCGATTTCGGATCGACGGTGCCTTGCAAGATAAAATGCAGATACCGCGGCGCCATGCCTCTACGCTAGCTACTCGAATCAAGATCATCGGCAAATTGAATATTGCCGAAAAGAGGGTGCCGCAGGACGGTCGTATTGCCTTTCGCGTTGCCGGTAAAGATATCGACGTTCGACTTTCCGTGCTGCCGACGGCGCACGGTGAGCGTATCGTGATGCGTCTACTTGATAAATCGACCGGTGCTAAGCGTCTGGAAGACATGGGCCTGGATCCTGAGATTTATAAGCGATGGATTCAACTTATCGAGCAGAGCCACGGCATTATTTTGGTCACCGGTCCGACGGGTTCCGGTAAGACGACTTTGCTCTATGCTTCACTTATGCATATCAATACCTCCGATATCAATATCGTGACGATTGAAGATCCGGTCGAATACCAGCTTGCCGGCGTGGGGCAGGTTGAGGTGAAAGAAAAGATCGGTTTGACCTTTATGGAAGGTCTGAGGTCGATTCTTCGACAGGATCCGGACGTGATCATGATTGGTGAGATTCGCGACGGTGAGACCGCCGGTATCGCCATTCAGTCATCGATGACTGGTCACTTAGTGTTCTCCACCCTTCACACCAACGATACCGCGACGACGGTTACTCGGTTCCTAGATTTAGGCGTGCAGCCGTTCCAGGTGTCGTCGACAGTGCTTGGCATTATGGCGACGCGACTCATTCGTAAGTTATGCCAGAATTGCCGGGATGCTTACGAACCTCTCGATGGTGAGCTGACTCTAATGGGGCTCACGCGAGAAGAGCTGGCTGGGCGCAAGATCTACCGAGCGGGGGATGGGTGTGAGGAGTGCGGTGGTCAGGGGTACATCGGGCGAATGGGGGTCCACGAATTGATGATTCTGGACGACGATATTCGCGATGTGTTGCTCCTGTCGCAGGACTCCAACAAGATCAAAAAGAAGGCTATTGAGAAGGGGATGAAAACGCTGCGAGATTCAGCGATTCTCAAGGTGCTTGGCGGATTGACCTCGCTAGAAGAGGCGCTGGCAAACACACAGACAGATGATTTGCGCTAATTTAGCGCGGGATAGGTGAGCGTTGGCAATTTATTTATACAAAGGTTACGACGCGAAGACCGGGGCTGCCCGTAAGGGAAAGATCGAGTCTGATTCGCCCAAGAATGCTAAGACGCGCCTACGCCAAAAAGACAAGATCATCGTATCGGAGATCAAAGAAGAGGTCTCGATCGATAAAATCCGGGCGAAGAGGTCATTGTTCGCCCAGAGTGTCAAAGCGATGGATATCGCTATCATGACACGCCAGTTTGCCACGTTAGCCAATGCCCATATCCCGTTAGATGAGTCTCTTAAGGCCTTGACCGCTCAGGTCGAGAGCGATGTACTCCAAGGTACTTTGTCGGCAGTGCGCGAGCAGGTATCTGAGGGCAAGAGTCTGGGTGACTCGGTGTCGCAGTTTCCGGCCGTATTTAACCGGCTCTATGTGAACATGGTGCGGGCCGGCGAAAGCTCGGGGACCTTGGGTTTGGTCCTAGATCGGCTGGCGGTTTACATGGAAAAGCAGGAGAAGGCCAAGGGTCAGGTCATCAGCGCGATGATGTATCCATCAGTGATGATCTTGGCGCAGTTGTCATTGATTGGTTATCTCTTAATCAGTCTCGTGCCTAAGCTACAAAAAATCTTTGCTAGTCTTAAGGCGCCGCTACCCTGGTACACCAAGCTGACTATTGGCCTTTCCGAGTGGTTGCAGAATTATTGGTTTCTGCTGCCCGTGATTGGCTTTGGTGCCTACACTTTTACCAAGCGTTGGCTCGCTTCTGAATCGGGGCGCCGCAAGTTTGACCAGATGTCCCTAAATTTGCCAATCTTTGGTCCGCTGATTATGCGGATGCAGGTGTCACGCTTTACCGAGACGCTGTCAACGCTGCTTGCGTCTGGAGTGCCGATCATAAAGGCGTTGGAGATCACGAAAAACGTCATCACCAATGTGGTCATAGCGGAAGTGCTTGAGGCCGCAAAAATCTCCGTGCAAGAAGGTCGGAGTTTAGGACAAACCATTGAAAAAAGCAATCAATTTCCGCCACTTGTGACCCATATGATCATGACGGGAGAACGCACGGGGCAGCTAGAAGAGATGCTTGCCCACGTTGCCGTTGCCTACGATGCGGAAGTTCAGCGTAAGATTGAAGGCATGATCTCGTTGATCGAGCCGTTGATGATTGTCATGATGGCCGTTTCTGCGGGTGGCATCATTGGCTCAATCATCGTTCCGATGCTTTCGATCATGAATCAAATCCGTTAATCTATTACTAATGGCGCAGTGCTTAGACTGGCTGTAGAGTTTGCCCAGAGAAGTAACTAACTCTGTTTCCTTCTGACCGGTTATTCTCAAGGAGAGTGGAATGGTAGTCGTGATTCGTGCCGTTAAGAAAATTAAAGCTCGTTTAGATAGCGTCTTGCACCCGCAGTTCATCGCTCAGGGTGAGCGTGGAATGTCGCTGATCGAGATCATCATCGTCGTGGCGCTGCTCGGTACGCTCATGGCTTATATGGTGTCTAACTTGATCGGTCAGTCGGAAGAAGCGAAGAAAGATGAGACCAAACTGGCGCAAGGGGTCATCTCCCAGAGCCTGCAGATGTACCGGATTCATAACAACAAGTACCCTGGGGACTTGAAGGGACTGCTGACGAACCCAGGTGACGCTAAGAACTGGCGCGGGCCCTACATCGAGTCGAATAAGTTGAAAGATCCATGGGGCAATGACTTCCACTACGAGTCAGATGGTCGCAATTATAAGATCATCTCTCCTGGTCCAGACGGCACAACTGGCAACGAAGACGATATCCTTTATCCGGCTGAAGATAAGCCGAGTGGGACGTAAGCCAGACTGCGGATTTAATTTCAGGTAGGCGGGAACTTCACCAAAAGGGCGTCATGATCAAAGCTGCGAAGGAACGTAAGGGCCAGAGCGGCTTCAGTTTGATCGAAGTGATCGTCGTGATTGCCCTGATTGCTTTCGTATACTCTGTGGCGATCCCCCAGTTCAATCTCCGCACCGGTGCTGAGGTGTCGACCAAGATGTCGCAGTTGGCCGGCGATGTGCGGGGTGCCTACGACTTGGCGGTTCTAACTGGCAAAGCCTACCGAATCGTCTTTAAATTCAATTCCGGTGATTATTGGTTGGAAGAAAGCGATCGATCTGATTTTCAGCTGCCTGCAGATAAGATCGATCGCGAGATGAGTGAGTCCGAGGAAAAAGACGAGCATACGGCGTTTGATGCTAGATTCCAGCAGTTCACTGAGCTTGCGGGCCCGTCCGTTGCTGATCCGAAGGGAGATAAAGAAATACCACCGGCATCTCCTTTGCTTTCTGCTAAGTCTCGGTTGCGGCTACCTTCTTGGTCTCGGGTCGAAGGCACTGAATGGGGGTCGCGAAGCATAGGGCCTTATTTGATGATTAAGGATATGCAGTGCGAGCATCACGGTCATAAACTCGATCTTGGTGAATTAGGAGCAGATGCTCATGCTATGCTTTATTTTTTCCCCAAAGGCTATGTTGAACGCGCAGTGATTCATGTCGCCTTTAAGAAAAGCGATATGGTCATAGACGAATCTCAAGAGCCATACACTATCGTCACCAACCCTTTTGAGGGCACCGCCGAAGTGCTGCCAGGATACCGCGACATTGATGTTCACCAAGACAGAGACGAATAAGCGTCAGCGTGAGGGAAGCTTTACGTTGATTGAGACGGTGATTGCCTTGGCGATCATCGCATTTCTTATTGTTGAAGTTGCGGTCGTTCAAGGCAATGCGATTGTATTCTCCGACTACAGCCGCAACATCGCGCAGGCCACTTACCTCGCGCGGCGTGTCATGTCACAGGTGGATTATCATTGGCATACCAAGCCGTTTAAAGACTTGGTTGTCAATCAAACAGCCCAGAAGTTTGAGGATTTTGACGAATATAGCTATTCGCTTGAAATCAGTGAGTGGAAGTTCCCGTTTGTTAAGCTGCTCGAGACAGCCCTCACGGGAGGCGGGAAGAAAAAAAAGGATAAAGACTCTTACGAAAGTCGGGTCAGCGAGGTCGACACCAGTGGCATGAGCGGCATGGTGGAGCAGGTGGTAAAGCAAATCTTTGCGGACGAGCCGATTTTCTTGATCGCTAAGGTTGAGGTCTCCTGGCCCGAAGGAGCTCAGCGAAATTCCACGTCGATGACCTATTTGCTTACAAACCAACTTAAGTTGGATGAAGCCATCGGCAGCATGAAGTCGGTTTATGATCGATTGACCAAGCCACCGCCAAAAGCAGTAGTACCTGGGCAACCGGTACCTCCGCCACCACCGCAGAATTCAGACTTTGATAATTCGGGTCAGCCGCCACCTCCGCCACCGCCGCAGGCAGAGTAGGTCTAGGGTAGGGGCGGGTGCGGGTCGGCGACAGGGTCTCCTCAAGTGCAGCTAGATTGGAGCAGTAGTTTGGCAGATCGGTTCAGTCAAAATCAAATGAAGTCAGAATTCGGCTTTTCGCTGATCGAAGTGGTGATCACGATTGCGATTCTGATGACGTTGACTGTGGCTGTAGCCATGATGATGCGCAATGGCTTCGATGTCAGGCAGGGGCTGTCAGATAAAGCCAGAGTGGTGCATCGTTTGACTGTGAGTATGGAAAAGATAGGCAACGACCTGCAGCATACTTTTTATGTTTCGCCGCGTGATGGTGACCGCAACGGTATTGATCGCACAGTGAAAACACTGTTCAAAGTGGAAAAGTCCGGAGTTAATGGCGATAAGTTGTGGCTTACCACCATGACTCATCAGCCGATGTTGGCGAATGCCTACGAGTCAGACCTAACGATGGTTGTCTATCAGCTGAAGGACTCCAAGACAGCGCCTGGCAGGCAAGATCTTTACCGGGCAGAGACTCCGGTGATTCCACTAGACATCAAAGAAGATCCCGCACCGCGTGTATTAGCAACAGGTGTGAAGTCCTTTACCGTTGAGTGTTGGACCGGCGATCGCTGGTCTAAAGACGGCTGGGACACTAGTCGCAGCGAAACTCGCAATTTGATTCCTCGGCTTGTACGCGTCACAGTCGAAGCATACGTGATGGACCGCTTTGATGGGGATGGTCAGGATCCAGCTGTTACTGACTTAGCGACCGAAAAAATCAATACGGTGATTTATCTGACTCGTTCGATCGACTTTGCAGAGCTCAAAGAGCGCGATAAAAATATCCGCTGGGGAGCCTTGTGACGGATTATAATGACAAACTAAACTCTGCGGCCGAGTCAGCCACGCATCAAGTGCGGCGGCGCTTTCCGAAGGTTTATTTTGGCTTTCCCGTAGCCGATGATTTCGACGAAAATTCCTCAGACGGCGACTCTCTCAGTGCTCAGAAACCTGGACAAAGGGGCATTGCTCTGTTGATAGCTATCATGATCACTTCGATCATGATGCTGTTCACGGGTGATCTGATTCTGTCGTCACGAGTGAATGTAACCTTAGCGACGCAGGTTAAGGACAACGTCAAAGCTGAGTACATGGTCAAGTCGGGCATGAATATCGCGACGCTACTGCTCTCGTCAGATTTAGCCTATAAACTGTATCAGGCCCAACAAGACCCAAAGGCGCAGTTGAGTAGCGGACTAGGCGATATTTGGACCGTCATGAATGGATTGCCGCTGGGCGGTGAGACAGCCGAGATGATGGCCCAATTTCAAAAAGAATTTAATCTAAATGCCGTCATGGATGATGACGTACTTGCCAAGCTAAAGGAATTCGACGGCTTCTTCACGATTAACGTGACCGATGAATCCCAGCGTATCAACGTCAATAACTGTTTTAGCGGTAAGTGTAGCCAGGTCATGTTGATGCTTGAGGCGCTCTTTTCCTGTCCGGCAGAAAAACAGTTCCTTGAACAAAAGAAGTTAAACCCGCGGGAGCTTGCTTACCGCATTAAAGATTACATCAAAAAAGATCCAAAAGCTGACGAGCAATCAGGCTTTAACGACAAGAACGAGCCCTATCAGAAGCGTGTCCCTAAACAGATGGCTAAGGCCGCTCCGATCGATTCTGTGGAAGAATTACGTATGGTCGAAGGCTGGGACGCCGAATTACAGGCGGTGTTTGGGCCCTACATCACTGGCTTTCCTTTGCAGCATGGATCTACGGATGCGAGTTCGTTTCAGATGAATATCAATACCGCCCAGCGCGGACTGCTCCAGTGTTTGTTCCCGGAGACAAGGGGAGACTGCGCGGAGAAGGTCGCCTTGGCTTTAAAAAAGCGTGATGAAGAAGGCACCAATATTAGTCAACCGGGCGAAAAGATCGCAGATACCCTAAGGAACCTTTTGTGTTACGCGGGTGGTGATAATAATGGAAACACCGGCGAAGCAACCAATCGTGGAGGTTGGTTCAAGCAGTACAGCATGACCTACCGTATTGAAGTCGATGGCACGGTGGGTGGCAGTAGCAAGCGACTGACTGCTGTGATTGAACGGGTGATGCCGAATCCGCAGAAAAACGAACCCTTGGCTTACCGTATCCTTTACTGGAAGGTGATCTGATGAGAAAATGTAACATATGAGAAAATCAGGGAGATAGTCTCGGATGCAACGCATCATCGGACTCGATATAGGTAGTTATTCGATCAAAGCGGTCGAAATTGTCAATACGTTCAAATCGTATGAGATTGCCAATTTTTACGAAAATATCATTCCACATGTGGATGAACTCGACCCTGATGTCGTGATTCCCGCGTGTATGGAACAGCTGTTTCAGGAAAATAATCTGAAGGCAGACCGGATTATCACGGCCATGCCTGGTCAGTATATTTCAAGCCGGGTGATGTCATTTAATTTTGCTGACCCACGGAAGATCGAAGCTGCGATCATGTCCGAGTTAGAGGATGCCGTACCGTTCAACATGGACGATATGATCATCGACCACCAGGTCCTTGGTACCATGAATGGTATGACTGTGGCCTTGGCCGTACTCACAAGAAAGAACTTTCTTCGCAGTTTTCTCGAGCATTTGCAGCGGATAAATATCGATCCAAAGCTGGTCGATGTGGATAGCTTAGCTTTTTATAACCTGGCCCCTTATATCGAAGCGGCACCAGGTGAGTGTTGTGCCCTGATCGATGTTGGTCACGAGAAGACATCGCTTTGTATAGTCCAAGACGGTGTCTTGCGGATGTTTAGGTCCATCAATCTTGGTGGCCGGTATTTGACTGAGTTTTTAGCACGCGATCTTGAAACTAATTTCTCAGAGGCCCAAAGGGTAAAGCACCGGGTCTCGCGAGTACTGTGCGACCAAGACTCTGGCTCTGACCTGAGTGGCGACGATAAAATGGTGGCTGAGCGGATGACTTTGGCAGCGAATGCCATTGTTAAAGAGCTCGGTCGAACATTTTATGCGTTCAAAACTTGGGAAAAAACGCCATTATCTCGTCTTTATGTATCTGGTGGCACTAGCCGGATTAAGAACTTTGACATCTATCTTCAAGAGCAGTTAGAGATTCCGGCTGAGCCCAATCGGATCGATAAAACAGATTTGCAAATTAACCCCGACTTAGCCAAGCACATGGCCATTATGCCTCAGAGTATAGCCATAGGTATGCGGGCGGTTGGGTCGGCTAAGAGGCACTCGCAGATTAACCTTCGTCAGGGTGAATTTGCCTTTGTCCAAAACTATGAATCGATACTCAAGAGTTCGGCCGTAGCCTTTCGGGTGGTTGCAGCAGCCATCGTCTTGATGTGCGTAAGCTATGGTGTGAAGTACTGGTTTTATAAGCGCCAAATTGATGCCTTGCGGGCGCAGTATCTGAAGGAATACGTGCAAATCTTTCCTTCGGCAAAGAGTCAGTATGTTGTGGGTAAGTTCACTTTTGACAAGCTACGCAACGACTCCGTGCAGAAGCTGCAAAAAGAGATCACTCTCAAGCACTCGGCCGTCGCCACATTCATCGAGGAAAACGCGGCAAGTCCAGCCCTCACTCTGCTGAAATCGCTGAGCGAGGTCATCCCCAAAGATGTTAAGCTGGACGTGACTCTGTATCAGTACAATACCCTGGCTACAGGCGGTGGTAAGTTAGTGATGCGCGGGGAAACTGACAGCTACGCGTCAGTAGATAAGATCCTAGACTCGGTAAAAAAATCTACGCTACTGAAAACTGTAGAGAATAAGCAGTCTAGCCCTAAACCAGGCACGGATAACAAGGTTATTGAATTTACTATTAATGCGGACTATGCCGGGGATCCGGCCGCCGGTGCCAAAGCCTAAGTCATCGGGCGCGGAGATATCATGAGTGTCGTTGCGACATTTGCCGACAGATTAAAAGGCCAAATTCAGGTCAACCTGAAGGTGGCACAAAGACGTCTTTTCGGCGCTAATAATGAAAAGCTAGATTTTCTCATGGACAGCTTTTACAAGCTGTCGCCCAATCAGCGTACGGCAGCCCTGGCCGGTAGTATCGGTGTCGTGTTTTTATTGGTTGTGATGGTCTTTGGGCTATATTTTTCTCTGGTATCCCACTTAAAAAATGAGCTGTCCTCTAGCTTTGCCGCGCTGCACGAGCTGCAGGCCAAAAAAGCGATGTATGAACAAGAAAATCGCAACTTTGAAAAGTTAGTGGACATGGTCGAGCGTAAGACCAAGCAAGTCAGTTTGAAGCCGTTTTTTGAGAAGATTGCCAACGAGCAGGGTGTAGCTATCGAAGGATTAAGCGATAGCAAGTCGCCGCTACCTGCTGATAATCCACTTGCCGAACGTCTCCAAGAAGTGCGAGTTGAGATGCGGATGCCTAATATTTCGATACCGCGCTTGTTGAGCTTTTTGGTCGAAGTAGAAAAGTCGAACAAGTACCTGCGAGTCCAGGATTTGCAGATACGTGCCCGTTACGGCACGAAACTGTATTTTGACAGTCAGGCAAAAGTGCGCGGATACGATAGCGACCGCTGAGATCGTTGAGATACTGCACTGATTTTCGGCAGCAAGTGAAAGACAGTGCTGCGCAAAGGGAGTCTCATGAACATGCGAACGCGCAGGACGCTGCAAATTACCCTAATGAGCTTGCTGTTTGGGTTTAGCTTTATGCTGTTCCTTTTTTTGACCTTCCCCTACGAAGTGTTGAAAGAGGCAGTAGCGGCGCAGATTTCAAAGGCCACTGGTTATAATGTACAAATCGGTGATATGTCAGCGGCATTGCCATTGGGCGTGAAAGCGGAAGATATTCGTGTAGATTCGCCAAACGGATCAGCTAGTCTTGAAATCAAGGGTCTGAAGGCGCGAGTTAGTGTGCTTGGCTTGTTTGCTGGCCAACTTGGGCTGTCACTAGATGCCTCTGCGGGTAAGGGTGATCTGAGCGTCGCCGTCAACTTTAGTATTTTTGATTTGGCGGCCGGTAATCCGGCACCCAAACGACTGAATATCGAAGCCAAAAACTTCCCTCTCGATGGTTTGGTGTCGTTTGCGCTGAACCTGGCGGCATCGTCACCCACAGCCAATCCCATGGTGGCACCTCTGCTTTCAGCGGTCGGCGTATCAGCCCTGCTTAACGGTAGTGCTGATTTCAAATTGGATGCAAAGAATCCAATTCAATCGACCGGAAATGCCGATTTGCATCTAACTAACGCTATTTTAAAGCTAAGCCATCCTTCTTTGGGTTTGCCGGATCAAGTATTTAAAAAGGCTTTGATTAAGGCAAAGGTTGAGAATGGGAGTGTGGTCATCGATCGCAGCTCTGGGTTTGTTGCGGATGAGCTCGAGCTATTAGCGGATGGCAAAGTCATGCTGCGATCTCAACCAGGGGCCTCACAACTAGATATGAAAATTATTTTTAGACTAAATGCGGGCTTAAAAGAGAAATTCGGCTTTTTGATCGATGCAATGACCGGTAGTGCCACCAGTGAGGGTAGGCTGACCATGCAGGTTCGTGGGTCACTAGACGAGCCGGCAGTGACCACATTCTAAATTCTTTTACTCCTTGCTCATTAACTCTGGGCAGGCGGACATCCACATCTCTTTGACGCCCGTTCCGGGCGAATTTTGACTTCGCTTACCTCCATGCCCTAGAATGTTATATAGATCATAAAATCTCATCATCACACGGCATACCTCTATGGCGGATTTCGCCCATCAAGTTAGGTGTATTTTGCGCGTCTATCGCGATCGCGGCGCGGCGGCTTTAGCCAGCCTCGAAGCCGGTCGGATTGACGAGGGCAATACCTGGCTTAAAAGGCGTACCGCAGCTTTTCATAACCTTAGGGTAGCAGAGACAAATCTACCGTCTGGCTCGCTCATCGAACTCAGTGAAGACGCGGAAGTATCATCCATCTGGCAAGACATCCGCAAGATTGATGAGCGACTAGCCGCAGCAGTATCCGCTGCGCATGCCAACACTGCTGAACTAGTCAGGAAGCTGCAAATCGCGCGTCAGAAAATCACCTGCTATCGTTCCGGCGAGCCGGAACTTCCCCGTTTTGAGCAGTCGGCCTAATCAAGGCGCTTTTCCACGGCCTCAAGGAGGTTCTCATGGTGTCCAACAGCGGAGCTCAAAAAAAACTCGCACTTGTTTACGGCACGTTGCCGTCAGTCGAGGAAATTGATCAATTTCTTCTGACTGCATCCGAGTACGAGGTCACCGTAATTACCTCCGAGTCGATCGTGGGTTACTTGACGCAGACGAGTAGGTTCGATCAGCTGACCTGCATAGCCTTACCCGACCACAGTGAAAATACGACGTATCTTCCTGGGCTGGAAAAGGCTTTGACTGGATTTGACATCGTGATCGTCAAGGAACGCCTTGGAATGTATGCATTCCAAGCCGTCAAGGCGAAGTGGCGCAATCGCTTCCGTCTCATTGTGTGGGTCGATAACTTAACGCCAATGCCGGGTGAAGATATCACCCACATGCGGACGATTCGTAGCGAAGTCATGAACGCTGCGGATGCCTTCTTGGTTCAGTCAGAAGCGGCACGCCAAGCACTGGTGATCGAGGGTGTCGAGGCGCAGCGCATCGTTTCATTCCCTCCTTATGTAGAGCCCCGCATTCAAAGACAAGCCAAGGCTCGTGGCAAGGCTGTTGCTAAGTTAGGTTTAGCTGATACCGATTTCGTCGTCGCGCACTTCGGTCAGATCGAGTGGGAAGAGTCGCTGCTGGATTTGGTACATGCGATGAAGCTGCTCGAGTATTCGGATAAATCGTTAGCTGCCCGCATGAAGATCGTTTTCTGTGGTATCGGTAGTTTCTCAGCGGAGATTCGCGACCGATTGGTTACCCTAGGGCTTGATCGTCAGGCTGTGTATGTGGCACCGAGTCGAGATGCGTTCCAAGAGGTTTTGACTGCCGCTGATCTTCTATTCTACTCGCCAAACCCAGCGCGTGACCGCGTCGATGGTGACCCATACCGACTCGCTGTAGCGACAGCCAACGGAGTCCCGGTCATTGCGGCACGAGGTCCCATCGTTGAAGAGATGATCGGCAAGCATCGCATTGATTTTTGCCAAGGGTCACCTGAGTCTTTAGCTAAGGCTATCCGTAAAGCGGCTACTACTCAGAGCCTTCGCATCGATATCGCGGCTAAGAATTTACAGCTGCTCAAAAACGCTAAGGCGAAAGTCAGTCGCAATATGGCTGAAGTGTTTGCCGCAGTAAATCGTCAGACACCGACGATTGATGTGAATGCACTCGATCATCAAGTTCTTGAAGTGGAAACGCAGGTACATTCGAAGCAGTACCTGGCGGCGATTGACGTGATTGAGTCTATCTTCCAGATCAAAGATATTCCGATTCACCACAAGGCTAATCTGTATCGTTTGATTGGCGACTGTTTCACTAAGTTGGGCGATGGTGAAGGCGGCAAGCAGGCTTATGTTCAGGCAATTGAGCTCGATGCATACTCTTCGAAGGCATTTGTTGGACTTGGTACCATCAGTTTGACTCGCGGCACCTATGACACTGCCGTGCTTCACTTTCAAAAAGCTGTTAGCCTTGCGCCTGATGATGAAATGGCCAACCTTGGCTTGGGCCTCGGCTTTCAAGGCATGGGTGAGCTTAATGAAGCCAGCCGTTGGGTGGTGAAATCATTGGAGTGCAACCCAGAGAACACCGCCGCACTATTCACCTTGGTTCAAATTGCTAGCGAGCGTGGCAAGTTCAATGAAGTGCAGCAGGCTTTAGCAACGTATATCGGCTTGCATCCACACGATCACAACATGCTCTACACCTTAGCTGTGATTAAATTCAAAGTTGGTGACCATCAGTCGGCGAAGAACTTAGTCGATCGTATTGTTTCCATCGATCCATATAATGAGCGGGCACAGGCATTGTCGCAGCAAATTGCGCGGCTGGCTGACCCCGCAGCAGGTACGCTAAACGCTTGATATGCTGAAAAAGATCATCATCAACAATAAAAAAGTACCGGTTCCGGTTCCAGTCCGGACCCTGCGTGAAGCCATTGTGTGGGTAGAGTCTACCCTCGTACCGGCTGGTCACATGATCACGCGTGTAGTGCTAAACGAAGTGTTGGTGAACGATCACGCTAATCTTGGCGTGAGCGGCAAAGCGGAACTGTCCGAGGCGACAAAGTTAGAGTTTCAGATCGATTCACCGGCTGAGTTGACGGCGCAGACCCTAGATGCCATGCGCAACCTGGCTAGTGCGATCAGTGCTGGTTTAAAGACTCTAGCGGTCTCCTGTTGGCAGGCGCGAGGCACTCAGCGACCAAAAGAGCTGGATTCGATCAGCCAAGATTTAAATTTGATCTGCGAACTGCTCGAGCATATTAACGGGTTAATCGACTCCAGTTATCCCGAGATGGCAGCCATTCAGGGAATTGCTGGTCTGATGCGCCGGGTCTTGATGCAGGTGACTTTGGCGCGCGCCAACTCCGATTGGAAAGCCTGCGCCCGCCTATTGCTCAATCGCCTCGAGCCACTGCTGCACGATTTATCGAGCGAAGCGGAAGGCCTGCAGCACCGGCTGTTGATCCAAGCCGAGTCCGGTGTGGCTATGGTTGGTACTGGAAAAATATAATAATAATAAAGACTTGAGCTGATCTTTGCCGGTATGGGCGAGATCAGCCTTGCTCGACTGCCTGGCCTTTGCGCTTCTCATGGCGGATCTGGCGAGCTTGGGCTACGAACACAACGCTTTCGGCGATGTGGGAGCTGATGTCGGCAATGCTCTCCAATTTGTTGGCTATCAGCACGATTTCTAGGCCTAGTTCTACGTCGATAGTGTTGGCGCGTACCTGCTCAATCATGAGAGCCCGAGCTTGCTTTTGCAACGTGTCGACTTCGTCATCTTGACGGGGGAGGCGCTCCGCCAGGCGGACATCAGTGCGTTGCCATGCCGAGTGTGCCAGCTCTAGTAGTTCGCGGCACTTGTACATCATTGTGGAAAGTAGCTGCCAGCCCTGCGGCAGCAAAGTCTTAAGCTTGAGACTAGCGCTGACATGCCGCGCTACATATTCAACGCAGTCACCTATGCGTTCAAGATTGCCGGCGATTTCAAGTACCATCATCATATAGCGAAAATCAGGCCCGAGTGGCGCCCTGAGCTCCATAAAGCTGCGAGCCAGACGGTCAATCGTCAATTCCAGGGTGTCAATCTCGCGGTCACGTTCGACAATCAGCCTTAGGCGGTCTGTGTCATCTTGCGTCGACGCTTCCTCTAGCGACTTTAGCTGATCCAGGACATTGGTGCTTAAACGCTCCAGAAGTACCTGAATTTGATCGAATTCTTTTGCAGCTAGGTTGCGTTCCTTCATGCGGTACCTCAAGTATTTGACACTTCTAACATTACTGACAATTTAGTGCCTGTAAAGCACTTCGTTACAAGAGATTACCAGTACACACCGTTACTGCTCTAGGCAGGCCTGGCCATCGCCAGCTATGATGGCGAGAGAGAATTATTCTGCCTTAAGCTCAAGGTTGGTAGCTTTATTCCGACCTAAGGTACCATAGGTACACATTGCGATGAATGGGCCAAGTCGTATGAGCGTTCGCCTAGTTTTCATTTCTGGTGCGATATGTGTGGGCGTTGGGGCGCCGACTCTGCATGCCTCAGCTTTACCTGATAGTTACCCACTAAACAGGGCTGCTTCAGGTCCGACTCCCGTCGATCCAGCGCTCGATGCGTGGCTGGCTGAGCACCAGCTTAAGCCGTCTCCCATAGAGCTTACCGAAGATAAATTTACCGAATTTGTCGCCAACCAGGACCAAGTTACGGCTGCCTTTCTTAAGCTGGCGCGGCTGAATGCACCTGAGGTGGAAGACGAAGACGCCGATGACCCGACCGAACTAGTCGGGCCGCCAAAGTCCGCGGCTATGTCGGCAAAGCCCAAGGAGACGCGTCGCAGCATCATTGACGCGGCAATTGGCCAACTTAAAAGCGATTCTGCGAGCGGTCAGTTATCTATGCAGAATCATCCGCTCTTGCCCTTCCTCTATCTAAACATGCTGAAATCGCCTGAATTGGATCCAAGTGCTAGAGCGGATGTGGCGCAGCGATTTGCTAAAACTGCCGCTGGTACTTGTGCCAGTAAGCAGAGTTTGTTGACCGAGGTTACCAGGGATAATCTATCGCGTCTTAGTGACGACGATCTTAAAGCGCTGCTATTAAGAGTTGATCGTTATCGTTCTCGGAGCTTCAAGCAGGTTGTGGTGCGTCGAATCGTGGCCAATGTGGCGGACCAGCACCAGAAGGCTATCGGTGAACAACTGCTTTCCATGGCGCAGGCTTATCCAGCACTGATAAAATCGACCCCTTGGCTGAGTAAACTCGCCGAGCAGACGGGTAAAGCCGTTGATAACCATGAGCCTGAATTGAGCTTCAATAAGGCCCGGCAGTTTGCAGGCAAGAAGTTATGCGCTAAGGCTAAAGACGTAATGCTCGAAGGCCTACGCCTGACTAAGGGCCTAGGTTCACTGACGGATGCTACCAATACTGGCAAAGTGATCGATGGCTGCTTTCGTGCCCGTGACACTCAATTGCGGGCCGAATTCTGGCGCAACATCACCAAGGCGATGAATGACACCTATGGTTTCGACGGGTGGGCCGAAGCTCGACTGCGCCTCGGTTTCATCGATTGGTCCCACAACAAATTCGATGACGCTAGAGCCGCCTTTAAAGAAGTAGCGGAGAAGGCGAGTGGCAAGTTTACGAAGTATGAAGCGAGAGCTTTGTATTCTTTGGCGCGGATCGCAGAAAATGAAGGCGATCAAGAGCTAGCAGCAAATCTCTATCAGGACTATTTAACGCGATACTCTAAACAAGAAAATTACGACGAGGCATTGATGGCTCTCGGCGTAATTCGTGCTAGTCGCGGCGAGTGGAGCAAAGTTCTGGGGCCGCTCAAAGGGCTAATTGACAGCCAAACAGATGTTCCCGTCGATGAGCGTTCTGCTTCGGCGCTATCTTTCGCTCTCTTTTGGTCGGGTAGGGCGTATTTAGAGCTAAATAAATTGAGCGAAGCTAGTGAAATGTGGCGTCGTGTTGCATCGGAATATTACTCGACATACTACGGTGCACTCGGGCACTACATGCTAGAGAAAGCAATCGGCCAGCATCTAGCGTTGCAGCCCGCAAGAACACCAGCATTTCGACCGGAAATGCTGCTTGAACCCTTTTCGTCGGAAGATCAGCAGAAGGTACGTCGCGTTGATGCGCTGATGCGTATCGGCATGCACCACGATGCCATTTGCGAAATGGAAGAAGTCGACATCGCCGATGGAAAGCCGGAAAAAATGCTGATTAAAGCCCTTGTGATGCATACATCCGGGCGTTGGCTAGATGCTGTGAAAATATATGACGTGCTGCCAAGGTCTTTCCGCAGCAGTTTGCCAGCCGGTTTTGAGCGCATCCTTTATCCACAAAGCTATGCACTTGAAGTCAGAGATTTAGCTGCTAAGGCTGGCGTGGATCCAGATTTTGTTTTCGCCATTATTCGCCAGGAAAGCGTGTTTAACCCATTAGCTCGGTCACCTGTGGGTGCTATGGGGCTCATGCAGATCATGCCCCAGACCGCCGAATTGGAAATGCGAAGGATCGGTTCAGGATATATGCCGCCAGATTTGCGCCGCGAAGTTATGCAGCGCATTTCAACGCCACTGGGGCTGCTCACTGCCGATACAAACCTACAAATTGGAGTGCATCATGTACGCTCGCTCCTCGAGAAGTATCTGAGTCCGATTTACGTTCTGTCAGCATATAATGCAAGCCCGGCAGCGACGCAGCGATGGATCACCAACCTGCCGACCAAAGATCCTCTCGTGTTTGTGGAGCGCATTCCCTACAAAGAGACGCGCGGCTACGTGAAGTTGGTCTTGCGCAACTACTTCTACTACAAGCGTTTGTATAGCGATGCTAAACAGGATTTGCGTCACTTCGATGTGGTAGCTAATTCACTGATGGCGATCGTAAAGTCTGATACGCCGGGCCGGCCAGTGGCAGGGCCACCCAAGCCTCCGAGGACTTAAGAGGGAGTATATTTCGGCAATCAAGCGGCGCTACTTTTCCAACCTGAAGTAGTCGTCTTAAAGCTCATTCGCTTGCTTGTCTTGCTGGAGTCTTTGCCAAATTCTCGCAACTTCTGATAGTCCGTAAATGGGCCTAATTTGGCCAGAATCATGAGCCTAAGTAGCTTTTCATTTGATAGGTTCATTTCGTGCTTTGGGTCGTTTTCCCAGCGTGAAACGGTCTCTGGCTTCACTGAAATAGCCCGCGCAAAATCTGACCCGGAAAAGCCAAGATGCACGCGCATAAAGCGAATTTCCTCTGGCTTTAAGCGCGTCGTTTTTTCGGCTAAGAACGTGGCAATGATATGGTGCAACATCTCGATTTCATGGATATCAAGCTCATCTTCGCCGCATTCGTAGCATTTCCAGAGAGCTACACCGTCCAGATGGACGTTGCGGAGCCCGCACTCCTTGTAGTGATGCCTGGTGATCGTTTTGCTCATGGGAGAGGAGCAGTTCGTGCACTTCATTATGTTCTCCAGGTCGTAACGCAACGGACCTTGTTTGGGTTGGCGAATGCAATCACGACGATCATCTTCGCGGTCTGAATCCGGTAGCGCCACTGGCCATTTTCGAACTCGGCATCCGTATGGATCTTGCCGCCGCGCAAGACATTGAAAAGATCACCCGTAATTAGCTGGTCATTTTCCATCTCAACACGGCAGTGCTTCGTAAAGCTAACCGAGCTGGGATGGCTAGCCAAAAGTTCGGAAAGTATCTTGCGGGCTTGACCTTTTTCCATTCTTGACTCTAGATCAATTGTTGATTTCAGGTCAATATTCCTTTTGGTTGGTTTTAACATTCTGTTTTTCATGCCTAAAAAGCGGCAAGCAAAAGCTGGGTGAATCGCCCGGGAATCACGTGAGCCTCAGCGTTATTGTGAGTATCAGCGTTATTGAGGTTTATGCTCACGTGACGAAAGTCGTAAGCGACATTGCAAGTCGGTCACCGACGTCTTCGAAATTCCGGACACGTCTTAGATTAGTGCAGAGATCCCGCGGCGCCATTTACTCGCTAGTCTTTTGCAACAAGGTCGTGCGTGCTGCCGCGCGGCAGCGCATAAAAGATAGCCGCTGTATTCGTCGCAACTGTCTCCCATGTCGTTGGACGCCATGACTGCTAATTGTAAAGAACGTCTCGATGACTAGAGGAGGAGTTTATGATCGAGGCGGCGCAGCATGTCGGCGTTACGAGAACCGGAAAGGCGGTGCAGCTACCGCTATTTAATGATGAGCAGCAACCCGATTTGCCATCGGTCTGTGCGTTTTATAGGCCGGCTGACCACTTTGACGCCTACGCAGTATTCGAATATCTGCTGTCGAGGGAACTGAGCCGCTGCCCCTCGGATCCTCGCATGCTAAAGATTTACCAGAGTATGAGCTTCCGCCATAGCTCGATGCTCGGTGCTGCTTGGCTCCAGGCCGAGCGCTTAGCCCTTGGTCTAGCGACGATCTTTGATGTCCTTCAGCATGGCAAGGGTCTTGCTGATCGTATCTTCAAAGACTAGATGCCAATCAGGCGCGAGAAATGGATAGCAGACCAGGTTTGGATCGGCGTCCCCATCCGCCAGTAAATATAGAGTCTTTGGTCCTCCGACGAACTTATTCACGTATCGGTCCGGTCCAACGAATGTGATGATGTGATAGGCAGGATCGAGCCGGACAAATTTCAATAGAACATCGGCCTTTTCAGAAAAAAATCCACCGGCCACGGTGTCCGGCTCTAGGCCGAGGCGAAGCAGCTCATTCCAATCATTTAGCTCCCCGGTCCGCTCAGCGAACGCAACCCCGTCGGTGTATAGATCGGGTAATGGCTTAGCTGTGGCTCCCACGTTGAAATCCTCACAGGATAGGAACTGGCCTGATGGAAACATTTCGGTTGAATCTCAAGCATTCTTTAGCCAGCGCCCGTCGCTCGACTAGGGGACTAGGGGGTCGGGCACTGGCGCTAAGCTAACGAAAGCCCTAGATCTTTTGTAGTCATGTTTTGTGGTGTGCTAATGGTGTCAATGAGTTGCTGGAAGTGCCTGACCCGAATGGCCACATTGCTGCTCGTAGTGCCGAGAGACAGGGTGGCTGAAGGCGACGTGGTAGTGATCCCGACATGCCCTGCAAGATACCCGGTTTTTGACCTGTCTTGTCATGTTGGGGGGAGCCGCCGGTCCGCAGTGGCAAGCTGTCGCTTTTCTTGGTATATTTTGGTGGTGAGTA